>QEUW01000013.1 GCA_003577005.1 Chloroflexota bacterium
AATCTAAAATCCAAAATTGACTGGGGGAGATATGGAAGAACGAATCGTCCGCTTTATCGCTGCCTTGCGCACCGGTGGGGTACGGGTGAGTCTGGCCGAGAGCGCCGATGCCTTTCAGGCCGTCGATCATCTGGGGGCACAGGAGCGCGAGGCCTTTAAGCTGAGTCTGCGCGCCACGTTGGTCAAGGATGCCAGCAGCATCCCCACTTTTGAAGAACTCTTCCCGCTCTTCTTCGACAGCGCCGATGCGCCGCCCATGCAGAATCTCATGGATGATATGTCGCCCGAAGAGGCGCAGATGCTGGCGCAGATGTTGCGCCAGTTCAACGAACAACTGCGCAAGATGATGGAGAAGCTGCTGCGCGGGGAACAACTTTCGCAACAGGAGTTGGAGCAACTCGCGCAACTCACCGGCCTCAACCGCATGGATGACATGCGCTACCGCGAGTGGATGGCGCGGCGGATGATGCGCGCGCTCCAGTTCGAGGAAGTGCAAAAGGCGCTGCGCGAGATGATGGAACTCATGGCGCAAATGGGGATGAATAAGCAACGATTGGAGCAGATGCGACAACTGATCCGCGCCAATCAGCAGGCGCTCGAAGAGCAGCTGCGCCAGTTTGCCGGCCAACGCATCGCCGAGAACATGAGCGAGGAGCGGCCCGAAGAGAGCATCGACCAACTGCTGGACCGCCCCTTCAACGCCCTCTCCGACGGCGACATGCAAAAGCTGCGCAAGGAAGTACAGCGGCTCGCCAACCGGCTGCGCAGCCGCATCTCGCTGCGCCAGAAACGCGCCAAGAACGGCCAGTTGGACGCCAAGGCGACCATCCGCGCCAACCTCAAGCACGGCGGCGTACCTATGGAGATTGTCCACCGTGACCACCGCCTCAAGCCCAAGTTGGTGGTGATCTGCGACATCAGCACCTCCATGCGCCCCTGCTCAGAGTTGATGTTGAGTCTGGTCTACGCCCTGCAAGATCTGATCACCAAGACGCACGCCTTCGCCTTTATCGACCACCTGGAATATATCTCGCCCGACTTTGCCGGCCGCCCCGCCGGCGAGGCCAATGAGGCGATCCAACAGGTGCTCGTACGGATGCCGCCGGGTCACTACAGCACCGACCTGGGGTACAGCCTCGCCAATTTTGCGCACAACTACATGGACACCATCGACAGCCGCACCACCTTTATCATGGTGGGTGATGCGCGCAACAACTACAACGACCCCCGGTTGGAGATCTTCCAGGAGATGGCTCGCCGCGCCCGCCGCACCATCTGGATCAATACCGAGCCGCCCATGCTCTGGGGCAGTGGTGACAGCGATATGTTCAAATACGCACCGCTGTGCGACAATGTAGTGGTCGCGGCCACCCTCGGCGAATTGACCGCAGCAGTGGATCATTTGCTGGGCCAACCGTGACCTGATAGGGAGGGTTATCATTTCTGGCCCAGAATGGTGCAGAAGCGACGCCAACTCGTAGGTCCGGCTGCTAGCCGGACCTACGATGGAATGCAGTCACCTTTCGCTGCACAGACAAAACGTTCTGCAACATGAAATAGCCCTCCTGTGCGCTGGTCGAACCGTTGCGGGGCTGTGGGACAGAGAATCCCCCTCTGCAACAGCTACAGGTTACGCTTGCGGCTCGTTCGTCTTGTCACCGGGCGTGGACGGCTTCTTCCCCGCCATGCGCACGTTGATCAGCTTGCCGAGCAGGTCAAACCAGAAGGGCGCACCCTGGGCGATAGCAGCCGTTGAGATGAGCAGACCTAACACTTTGAGAATCCAGCCGAGCAGGTCTCCTGGCGCGCTGCGCCAACCAATGGGGATACCCAAAGCGTCGACCTGGCCCAAAAGCGCGTTGATCGTGCCCAACGAGTCAGCGGACGGCTGCGGAACAGCCTCCAGGTTCTCGGCTGCTGTAACGACCGCAGCACGCAGCGCAGGCATGGTTGCCAGGCTGCCCGCGATAGCGATGGTATCTACGTTGAGTAGCACGCTGATCCCCAGGGCAAACGCCAAAATAAAGACCTGCACCCGCCGCTTGTACCAGCCAGAGAGCCGTTCCATCGCCTCGTTGAAGTAGGTTTCGACATTTTGCTGCGCCTGATGGAGTGCGGCGGTCGCCCCCTCCTCAGCCCGTTTGAAGCTTGCCTCCAACTCGCCGATCTTTTCCAGCGTGGAAGCGGCAAATTCGATCTGCGCGATCTCGTTGCCGGCGCCGTGAACAAAATCGAGCAGGTCGAGGCGCGTCTTTTCCAGTTGTTGCAATGCTTTGGCCGTGTTCTCAATTCGCTGTGGATTGACACCGGCTTCATCGATGAGGATGAGGAGCGCCTTGCCCAGTTCATCGTTGGCGCTGGAGAGGTTGGCGACAACGTCGCGAATCCGCTTGTACGTCTCGGTCAAGTCGCGGTGTTCGGCACCGGCCGGGGTAACAATATCGATGAGGATACGGGCAAAGGTGCGCGCCGGCACATACGATGGAAAAGACTGGCTTTGCCCCAGCGTTAACCCCTTGAAGAGCGGGTGATTGAAGAACTGCTTGGCTAGATGCTCCCCGGCTGGATCATTGAGCAAGTTCTGAATCCCCACGCGCAATGTACTGGAACGCAACTTGAGGATGCCGGCCATCCACTCGTTCAGCGCCGAACAGATCACACTAAACAGAATATACACAAAGACCACACCGATCACTACCTCCAGAATCGCAGAACCTAGTAACATTGTATCCTCCTCCTGATCTACCGATCAGAACCGTTAGGCTGCTTCAAATCAATGAGTATCCATAACACGGAATGCGGAATATGGAATAAGCGTTCACATTATACGGATTACGCATCACAGATGGTGATCCTTAAATCTACCGGAATAGCCTTGCTGTGTGAAGTGGAGTAGAAGGTACGCAGTTGCTCAGGTGCAACGCACTTTGCAAAGTGCGTTGCACCTGAGCAACTGCGTACCTTCTAGTACTACAACGAGACTTTGACGATTGTTTCCGGCAAGACCTCCGGGAGGTGACCACAAACAGTCTGAATGACGAAGCTGATTCTGGTCACCTCCCGGAGGTCGGGTTGTGCCTGCCGCGCGAAGTCTCGTTGTAGTGCGAGTAGATGTCATGACACAAACTGGCCGCGGATGAACAACCAATAGCCAAAACGCAAGATGCCAGTCTGCTCGTTGCGGGCAAAATCATAGCGGATCCGCTTGATCCGCTGGGCGGGGACGGCCTTGGGATATTCGAGTTCCAGCAGCACGGTGGCCCGGTTGGTCGCAGCCTGAAGCGGCGACAGCGACCGGATCAACGCTGGCCCTGAACGTTTCCACTCGGCCTCATAACGCGCCAATGTACGGACGTTGAGCGCTGCTCGAAACTGGTCCGAGAGCATGGGGTAAGCCTCGGCATATTGCTCCTGTTCGATCAGCGAATAGTAGAGCCGGATCGCCTCCTCCAGCGATGGGACGGTGATCTCGCCGCTGATCACTTCGCTCACTTCCACCATACAGAGGCCAAGATTGGTCGTGCCAGCGAGCGGCTGGGCCATCTGCACGACAAAGCCATTTTCTTGAAATTCGACAAACTGAACCATCGAGAAGGTGCGTAGATCGGTCACCGCTGCGCTCATCGGGAGTGCCTTGATGATATAGTTCTCGCGCTGGTTGAAGCGATACCCGGTAAAGGAGAGCGTCGCCAACCCTGCCTCCGCCTGGGTGGTGACGACTTGTAGACCCCCCAACACCTTGGCCGGCCCCCCACGCAGGTCCAGTTGGCCGGCGGCGATGATGCGAGCGCGCAGCCCGACCTGCCCCAGATCGGCGATCGTCGCCAGCGGATTGGTGGCACTCGGCACGTTGGCGGCGTTGAGACCGGCCCGCTGGTCGGATGTCAATTCGGGCGGCGGCAGGGCGGCCTGGGTGACAAAGGGATTGTCGGCGCCGGGTTCGTGGGCAGCATCGAGCGCCGCCTTTTGCGCCCCGCTCAACTCGGCGGAGGGCAGGGCGCTCTTGGTAATAAACGGGTTTGCTGCGCCTGGCTCTTGCGCCCCGCTCAAGGCGTCGCGCTGGTCGGGCGTCAATTCGGGCGGCGGCAGGGCGCTCTGGGTCACAAAGGGATTGTCGGCGCTGGGTTGCTGGGCCGCCTCCAACGCTGCATACTGCTCCGGTGTCAGCCGATCCGGCGGCAACGCAGCCTGGGTGATAAACGGATTGGTTGCGCTAGGTTGCAAGCTGGCCGCGATTGCCGCTATCTGGTCGGGTGTGAGGCCGTCGACCGGCAGCTCGCTCCGGGTGAGAAAGGGATTGTCCGCACCGGGAGCAGCGGCGTGACGGATGGCCTGTACTTCCTGTTCGCGCAATTGCGGCGGCGGCAGCGCGCTCTGCGTGACAAAGGGATTGTCGCTGCTCGGCTCTTGCGCCGCGTCGAGCGCCCCTTTTTGCGGCGGCGTCAGTTCATCTGGCGGCAGGGCACGCTGGGTGATAAAGGGGTTGTCGGCGCTGGGCTCCAGGCCGTTATGGATCGCATCCACCTCCGCCGGCGTCAGTTGAGGGGATGGGAGCGCAGCTTTGGTCACGAAGGAGTTCTCGGCAGTGGGCGCCTCGGCGTGGCGAATGGCCGCAAGCTCATCCTCCCTTAGCTGCGTTTCCACCATCACCTCTTGGGTGACAAAAGGGTTGGTGGCGCTGGGGTTCTGTGCTGCGTTCAGCGCATCGCGCTGATCCTGGTTGAGTTCGATGGCCGGGGCCAACGCCGCCAGGGTGACAAAGGGGTTGGCCGCACTCGGAGCGAGCGAATGTTGCGCCGCCTGAAGCTCATCTGCGCTCAGTTGGGGTGAGGGCAGCGCCTGCTGAGTGACAAACGGATTTTCGGCGCTGGGCTCCTGAGCATGGCGAATTGCCTGGACCTCTGTTTCGTTGAGCAATGTGGCCGGCAGCGCCCGTTGAGTGACAAAGGGGTTGGTTGCGTTGGGTTGGTCGGCGGCATCGAGCGCCGCCCGCACATCAGGGCCGAGATCAATAGGCAGCGCAGCGGCGGTTACAAAGGGGTTGGCCGCGCTGGGCTCCTGGGCATGCTGGACGGCAGCCACTTCCGCCTCGCTGAGTTGGCTGGCCGGGAGCGCTGTGCGTGTCAGAAATGGATTTGTCGCACCCGGTTGTTGGGCCGCGTCCAGCGCTGCCTTTTGGTCTGCCGTCAGTTCAGCGGGTGGCAGCGCGCTTTGGGTGACAAAGGGATTGTCCGCTGCGGGCGCCGCAGCGTGCTGGATAGCCGCCAGTTGGTCGTCAGCGAGCTGAGGCGGCGGCAGCGAGCCCTGTGTGACAAAGGGGTTGGCCGCGCTGGGCTCCGCTGCGTTGCGGATGGCATCGACTTCGCCTGGCGCCAGTTGGGGTGGCGGCAGCGCACTTTGGGTGATCAGCGGATTGGTCGCTCCAGGCTCCTGAGCGGCGGCAAGCGCGTCCTTTTGCGCGGGTGTCAGTTCATCTGGTGGCAAGGCGCTTTGGGTGACAAAGGGATTGTCCGCGCTTGGGTCGGCGGCGTGCAGGATGGCCTGCACCTGCTCATCGCTCAACTGCGGCGGTGGCAACGCCTCTTGGGTGACAAAGGGATTGGTGGCGCTGGGCTGGTGGGCAGCGTTGAGCGCCGCACGGATCTCACGCGGAAGCCTGATAATGGCCGGCAGTGCCGCTTGGGTGACAAAGGGATTGGTGGCGCTGGGCGCCTGAGCGTGGCGAACGGCCTGTACCTCTTCCTCGTTGAGTTGTAGCTCCGGCAAAGCTCGTTGCGTGATAAACGGGTTCTCGCCGTCCGGTTCGAGAGCCGCCTGGATGGCCGCTTTTTGCGCTTCACTCAGTTCGGGTGGGGGCAGGGCGCTCTGCGTGATAAAGGGATTCTCGGCGCCCGGCGCCTGGGCGTGTTGGATGGCCGCCAACTGATTCTCGTCGAGCTGGAGTGGCGGCAATGCCTCATGGGTGACAAACGGATTGGTGACGCTGGGCTGATAGGCGGCGTTGAGTGCTGCTTTCTGCGCTGGCGATAGTTCGTCCGGCGGCAAGGCGCTCTGGGTAACAAAGGGATTCTCGGCGCCCGGCGCCTGGGCGTGTTGGATGGCCGCCAACTGGTGCTCGTCGAGCGCCGGCGGCAGAGTATCTTGTGTCACAAAGGGATTGCCAGCGCTGGGTTCGTGCGCCGCGTCCAGTGCTGCTTTCTGCTCTAGTGTCAGTTCGGCGGGGGGCAGGGCGCTTTGGGTGATAAAAGGATTCTCAGCGCCGGGATCGGCGGCAGCGGCGATAGCAGCCACCTGTTGCGCCGTCAACTGGGCCGCCGGCACGGCCTCCTGTGTAAGAAAGGGATTTTGGGCGCCGGGTTGATACGAAACGTCGAGCGCGGCTTTTTGTTCTGCAGTCAGTTCAGCAGGCGGTAGCGCACTCTTCGTTATAAAGGGGTTACCGGCGTTGGGCTGGGCTGCCGCATGGATGGCGGCCAGTTGCTCCTCCCCCAGTTGGGGTACAGGCAGTGCGCTTTTGGTGATAAAGGGGTTGGCTGCTCCAGGCTCCTGTGCGGCGGCGAGGGCTGCCTTCTGCTCTGAGGTCAGTTCGGCGGGGGGCAGGGCGTTTCTGGTCACAAACGGATTGGTGGCGCCAGGTTGTTCTGCCGCATGGACGGCGGCCAGTTGCTCTTCGGTCAGTTGGGGCGCCGGCAGGGCACTCTGGGTGATGAATGGATTTGTCGCAGCGGGATTTTGGGCCGCATCAAGCGCTGCCTTCTGTTCTGGTGTCAGTTCAGCGGGTGGTAGCGCGCTCTTCGTGATAAACGGATTCTGCCCGCCGGGGGCCTGCGCCTGTTGCACCGCCTGAAGCTGGTCGTCGGTGAGTTGGGGCGGAGGCAGCGCGCCTTCGAGCGCGGTCTGGGTCACAAAAGGATTTTGGGCGCCGGGTTGGTGCGCCGCGTCGAGCGCAGCTTTCTGTTCCACTGTCAACTCAGCGGGGGGCAGGGCAGCTTTGGTAATGAACGGATTTTCGCCGTTGGGGCTGGCGGCGGCGGCGATGGCCGCGACCTGCTCTGCCGTTAGTTGTGGGGCAGGCAAGGTGCTCTGGGTCACAAATGGATTGGTGGCGCTGGGCTGGGCAGCCCCCGCGATGGCGGCCTTTTGCTCCGCGGTCAGTTCATCCGGTGGCAAGGCGCTTTGGGTGACAAAGGGATTCTGTGCGCTGGGCGCGGCGGCCTGTTGTACCGCCTGCAACTGGCTTTCCGTGAGTTGTGGGGCGGGCAAGGCGCTCTGGGTGATAAACGGATTGGCGGCGCCGGGCTGCTGCGCCGCGTCGAGGGCGGCCTTTTGCGCCGGCGTGAGTTCATCCGGTGGCAGGGCGCTCCTGGTGATAAAGGGGTTCTGTGCTCCGGGCGCCTCGGCCTGCTGGACGGCCAGGAGTTCATTCTCTTTGAGTTGGGCCGGCGGTAGAGTGGATTGCGTGACAAAGGGGTTTTGGGCGCCGGGCTGCTGGGCGGCGTCGAGCGCAGCTTTCTGTTCTGCGGTGAGTTCGTTGGGCGGCAGCGCATTTTGTGTCACAAAGGGATTCTGCCCGCTGGGCGCCTGCGCCTGGCGGATGGCGCCAAGCTCTCGGTCTGAAAGCTGTGTGGTCAGCATCGCCTCGCGCGTAATAAAAGGATTGGTGGCGCTGGGCTGCTGTGCAGCATTGAGCGCTGCCTTTTGCGAGTCGCTGGGCAGATTCTTCCCCACGTCGCGCACGACATCCGCCAGATCACCGGCCCATGCTGGATTGCCGTCGAAGCGCAACGGCTCGCCGGTCTGCGGCAGCCGGTAGGGTTGGCCGGGTGCGGCCGCCCAGAGTAGCCGGCGCGCCCGTACTTTCTGCTCGCCGTGACCGACCTCCAGCTGAACGACATACGCACCCGGTTGCTTGACCGTGAGCATGGCTTGAGGTTGGGTCTGGCCCTGGAGCGAATAATCACAGTCTGCCGGCTCACAACGCACCTCCCACCGATAAGCATCCGCCTGCAGGTCAGCAGCCTGGAGCGCCACTTTCGCCCCCACGGCGACCTGCAGGTCGGCAGCCTGACCGTTGATGGTAAAGTTGGCCGTGGGCTGTGCAGTCGAATTCTGAGAATGGGTCACTGTCGTCTTCAACATCGCTAGAGTCCTTTCAAGCCGTGCTCCTGGCTATGATAAAGCAGCCAATCTTCACCCATGAGCGCCTCGATGTTGGCCAACGGGCAGGGTTGCCACCGGGGTGGCTGCGGTCGTTTCGGGCTGACATTGCGGGCATGGATAGTGCCAACGTAGAACCTGCTGTCCTCAAGCGGAAGGATCGTTTTGGGACGGTTGTTCCACAAAAAGCCGGTACCTGTCGCCACCCTTGTCACCGGGAATGGATTGCGTTCCCAGAAGGCTTTGGTAAAGCAGAACGTGGCACTGTAGACCCACGGCCGCTCATCCGCCGGGTAGCGATATTGCCACGCACGATTGGCTGCCGGTTCATAGAAGTAAACGGTCTGCAAGCCACAGACATCGGCCTGCGCTTTGAGCAGACACGCCACCTGGTAGCTCACCCGCCAGCTTGCCTGCCAATCGTCGTCGTCCCAGTGGGCGATGATCTCGCCCGTAGCGGCTTCACAGGCAAGATTGCGCAAAACTCCTTGCGCGTGTCTGCCTTCCAGCCGTTGGTAGCGGATACGCGGGTCGGCTGGCATCAGGTCCTCGACGGCGTCGCTGCCGTCATCCACCACCACCAGTTCACAGTTCGGATAGTCCTGCCGCAGAAAGTAATCGAGCGCCAGCGGCACAAATTCGCGGCGGTTATGGGTCGGCATGATGCAAGAAACACGCTGTTCGCCAAACATGGTTCTATTGCAACAAATCTACCAAACGCAACGTACGGAAAACCTCCAGATCGAGCAGCAGCCGCAAGGTGCGCAGGCTGCGTTGGAACTGTTCGACACGCGCCTGCTCCTGGCCCGTACGAGCCGCCAACCCAGCGGGCGATGCGCCCAACAGATCCTCCAGCGTCTCATTCGCCAGGGCAGCAAACGGCGCAGCAGCAAAGTCGATTGCCATCAGGGTCTCAGCCGCTGCCTTGAGCGCCAGCCCTCGGCTGCGTGGGATGCCGGCGATCTCCGTCTCCACATCCAGAGCAGCCAGTTCGGCGATGGTGGTAACGGGCGCCGGTAGACTCCTGAGAATGGCGGCATAATTTTCACCGACACCGGATACCTCCGCAACGGCTCGTTGTGCCAGGGGTGAGCGCGGCGCAGGGGCAGCCAGCGCGACCGGGGCAGACGGCGCCGGCAGCGTCCTAGTCTGAAATTGAGCAGGTGCCGCGGTCAGGAGCGGCGCTTGAGGCGGCGCCGGCGGGTCGTAAACAATGACCAGATCGGCGACGGTGAGTTCGCCCGGCGCCTCGGCCAGAAAGGTGAGCGGCACTGTCACCGGATTGGCGCTGACAAAAGAGACCAACCCGACCAGCAGATCATCGCCTCCCTGCGGCTGGATGAGCCGGATTTCGGCTGCGCTTGCGCCCGTGGGCGCGTTGCCGGCCCAGGTGTGTGTAGGAAAACCACGGCCGTCCAATGGGATCAGGATAGGGGCACCAGTCACACTACTGCCGGCAAGCCAGCGCAGCTCCAGACGGGCGCGCAGGGAAGGAGGTCTGTCGTCGGCTTGGTCACCGGGTGGCGGAGTGCTACCCCAAATTGGCCAAGCAATGACGCGCAGTTCGTATTGCTCACCCGCATTCACACTTGTGCGCTGGTATAGGACAGCATCCTCTGGCCCGCTGCCCCGCAGGCGAAGATAGCGTTCCGCTTGCTGTTGCTCTAGTTCGAGCCAGCCACTCTGGCGGGTCCATGCACCAGGGGTTGGCAAGCGCGTCGTCTCATCGGTTTCCCACTGTTGGAACGTATGATTGGCAAGTCTTTCCACGGTTGGTTGAAATGAGACATCATCGAGCGCAAGGCGGAGCTCGATAGGCTGAACAAAGCGGAGCTCCGCCTGTGTTGCCCCTGCGGGTGGCGCGAGACGCAGTTCGCGCCCGGTCAAACCATCGGCCTCCTGTTGGAACCCGCCGCTTGCCAGCAGATCCTGGCGCTCCTGTTGTACGAGTTGGCCCTGGGCATCCAGCCAATGAACCTCCCAGCGCGGCAGCTCTATTCCGACTGGAACCCCTTCGGGCAAGACCACTGCCCCCGTATCCGGGTCGTTGTGAAATCCTTCAGCGGCGAAAGCAAAACGAAGGAGATAAACACAGCCTGGCCCAACGGGCACCCGCTGGGCCAGGATCGCCGGTTGACTGCCGCTAGCCTGCAGCACGGCAACGACCTGTTCGGCAGATAACGGCTCGACGCTATTTTCAAAGGCCGTGGGCCATTTCATCCGCCCAACGCTTCCCGCCGCTTCTAGGGGTTGGTACCATCCCTGTGGCAGGCCGGTCTGGCGCCAGGGTTCGAGGCGGATTGCGCGAATGTCCTCTTCCGACTCGCCTGATGTACATAACTGGAGGGAGTCCTCCTCGTCTGGCGGACAGTGAAGATTACAACCCTCGGAGGCGATAGGTCTTCCGGCGGTTTGATTGATGGCGCGGATGATCTCGGCGCGCGATGTGTGCGCCGGGTTGGCACCGGCGCAATCGATTGTCACGGCGCGGTCGGGCGGATTGCCATCGCTATCCTGAAAAAAGACCAGGGTCAAGGTGAGATACCGTTCGCGACTCAGGTCGAGCCCGCGCGACAGATCGCGGGAACAGATGCAAAATTCTGTCGTAGCCGCATCAACGCCAAAGATGCGGCGGGTAGCGTCCTCATGGGGCGGTTGGTCAAACGCGCCGTTGACCAGCAATTCACCCGCGTCACAGGGCGAAGCAGCTGCCGTCGAGTGCAGGTACTCATCCAGCTCGCGACCAAAGTCAGCGTTGAACTCGACCCGCCCCAGGGGGGCAAAGCGGTCAAAGCGCACATGTCTGGCGTCCGGCTCGTTGCCGATCTGGAGTTCCAACGGGACCGTGAAGCGATCAGGCGTAAAGCGCAGCCGGAAGAGCGCAGCCAGGGGCCGGATGCCGCTTGCGGTGCTGGCCGTCCGCCAGGAGAAGCCGCCATCGGCTGAGGCTTGCAGCGCCGGGCCGGCCAGTTCGTGAGGTTGTACATCCCAATAGGCATTGCCCGCCACGCTCTGCAACACCAGCCAGTAGCGTTTGTTTTGCTCAAAACGGAACTCTGCCGGCAGCGCAGCACTGCCCCAAACCGAACTACCAGGGACCGGCTTTTCGACGACCACAGCGGCGCTGGTAAGCACCGTGCCCGATGGCTTGCCGTCCGCATCCTCTTGTATGGCCAGATGCAGGCCCGCAATACCGGGCTGGGTGTTGGCCAGCGGCAGGTCGATCGCAGTCGCAGGTGTTTCCACTGCCAGCTTGACCGGCTGAGCCAGCGTTCGTTCGGGTGAAATGACCAGCGAGGCAATCGTCTCGCTGGCCCCGATCTTGCCAAAGACGACACGACTGCCCTCGAACGTACCCTGCACTGCGGCGCCGGCCGCCACAATGTTGGCCCGGCGCCGCGCCTGGATCGTCAGCAGGCTGCCGTCAATGCCGGGCAGACTGCTGTAGCCATAGGGAAGACTCACGGTGGGCAAGTAGTCAGGCAAGACACGCTGTTCGACCACCAGGTCCACGACCAGCGTCACATCCAATCGGGCAATCGTATCCGAGTGTACGACCACAGGCACGGCGTAGAAGCCATTCTCAGCGGTCGCCGTGGTCAAGAACGCGTTCAAGAGTGCGGCAAAGTCGGGTGAGGTCTGCGGTGTCGCCAGTTCGCCGGTTTGCGTCCAGAAGGGTGGCAAGTCCCCCAGCCGCACGCTGACGTTGGCCGGCACGGAGCGGATCGCGATCGCGGTGATGTTCAGGTTGTTCGTATTACCTTGCCCGCGGCTCAATCTGATCTTGCCTGTCGTGAGACCAGGCAAGGGGGCTTGCTGCGGGAGTGAGAGATTTACCGGCAAAGGTGGGCGATTCGGCGCCATCGTACCATCATCGGCGATACCAACATAGACACCACCCATATCTATTTGCAAGTTGGCCACTCCACCGGACCCGGTCACGCCGGCCAATGTACTGCGGGTGTGAAAGTCAATTTCGACTACGGCGCTAGCTGTAGACGGTGTCCGTGTCACGCCCCAGTCGGCTGCCAGTAGCTCGCCGTCAGTAAGGGCACTGGGTGAAAAGACAAAAGTCTCTTCGAAGGGCTCCGTGGCGGATGGGCCTGTGACCGGCGTTAGCGTAATTTTTGCCGCGGTCACACGCGCGCCGGCAGGGAGGCTCTTGAGCCAGAGCCGCCGGTCGCCTTCAAACGGGTCAGCGCCGCCAAGATAGTGTTCCCGCAATTTCATGATGATTGCCTTATCGAATCGTCCAGTACGCTGGAGAGGCTGTACCAGGTTATTCGCCCACCTGATAGGGTGACGGGATGGCAGGATGACACGACGAGCAGCGGTGCTTCACCGTGGTGCCTTGTCATCAAGCCATCCTGTCAGACATCGAATCAAGCCGACTACGTACGCAAGAGTACCATGAGGTCGACCTGCTGTGTCGCCTGAATCTCCAACGCATCCTGGCTCAGGTAAAAGACATCGACTTGCTTAGTGGCGCCATCCTGGTTGCGATCCCCGTAGGGAATGCCCAGCGGGATCATGCGCGGACGGAGCGCCATGTGTAGGTCTTCCCAGATACCCATCTGCTTCAGTTCTTCGACCGTGCGATCCTTGTCCAATATTTGTTGCTGAACATAGTCGGAGTGTCCGTACGCTTCACGGCGAAAGTGATCCTGATCCAGACCCGGGTCGAACATGCGCCCCCAGAGGTCGTTGAGCACATCGTCAAAGAGTTGCTTGGGCGTGACCTGGAGGCCAAATTGGTTGAGGAGCAGGTCCAGCGAATCCCCCCAGTGTACGGTGTCGAGCCCGCGCGTGCTGAGACGTGATGCAGCATTGTCGCGATGGCCGGCGTAGTAGACCAGAAATTTGACCCCGGTGTTGGCTTCGTCACTGACATCCAGAGGGAGTAGCTCGAAGACCGTGATCACCGGGTACCGGTCTAACTCATGTTCGATGATGGCCGGTCCAAAGGTTGGCGCCCCCCCCAACTGGCGGTCGAGTTGCTTGAAATAGCGCCGATATTCGCCCCAGTTCGACGGGATTTCAGAACGCATCACATAGCGCTGGTCGAGGTCGCCTTTCCACTCATCGGGCGTCTTGCCGCCAAAGGTGTCGGCATCGACCGGAGCCTCCATGTGCTCATTCAGTGCATCATTCACCTGCCCTACCTGGCCGGCGATATCCTGTTTGATCTTGACCTGCATGGTGTTCATGCGTTCGGCTTCGATCAAGTCGCCAGCGTGGAATTCCTCATACGGTGTAATCGTGGTTGTCATCTGTTTGTCTCCTTCTCTTGCATGATTTACAAAAACAGCATTTGGTCCGGGAGCAATGGGCGTAGAGGCTGTTTGAAAAGGGTCGGTGCGTTGCACGCGAAGCGTGCGATGCACCTGGGCTGCCAGGCAATCCTGAGGTGCAACACACCTTGCAGGTACACGCACCAGCGTGGAGCCCCCTTTTCAAACAGCTTCTTAGCTATCCTGGCGCGACACTTCGGCGCGCACGCCCGCAGCCTTGGCTTGTAGGATGCCGACCGCGCTGGGCTGCACCAGATCCTGCGTCAGTGCGGGAAGCGGGTCTCCCAGCGCAATCTGCCGCGCCCCCTCAAAGCGGTCCCCCTGGAACAAAATACAGACGTCATATCTGCCCGGCCCAGACTGCCGCGTCGACACTGCGATGGCGTTGCCCCAGGCGCCTGCTTCCCGCGCCTCCAGCAAAATGAAACCGTCGACGCCGGTTTCACCCAGATAGAGCCGGGCGGGCCGCGTCTCGTTGCCCAGGGTGAGAAACTGCGCTTTGCGCAACGGCATCGCAATGGCCGACCAGCCCAATTCCACACTGTCTGCGATAGTCGCTTTCACCAGCGAGTGCTCGTTTGCCGCAATCAACGAGAGCAGGTATCGCTCGTCATCGGCAGGCCCCGTGACCGTGTCTGTGTAGACCTCTGGCGTATTGGCCGGCAGCCCAAAGCGCGCCGTGTTGAAACGACCGCCAAAGCGTGGGGGCAAGTCAACCGGCAGATTGACCCGAAACGCACCCGCCTCGTGGTGTGTCCAACGAAAAACAATGTGAACCGGTGGGTCCCCAATAGGCGGCGTCGCGGCAAAGACGGGAAGCAGAGGCGCTTGGCGATCTTGGACAAAGCGGCTCACGTTAAAGATGCCCCGCTCCCTACACACGTCACCGACAAAGTAGCCCTTGTCAAAGTTTGCCTGGTCGAAGCGGCTGCTGTGGCAATCGAGATAGCGCCATTGCGACCGCCCTTGCGGCAGTTGCAAGACCAAGGACCGCTCATGCGCAGTGGATGGCGCCGCTGCCGGTCTCGAACTGTCGTTCAGCGAGCTGACGAGAATCTTGTCGTCAGATAACCATTGTATCGGCTCATTAGGCGCCAGAATTGCAACCCGCAACCCCCGCTCAGCATCGCGCCATAGCCGCGCACTGGCGCCCGCCGTCAACGTAGTGAGCAGGCGAATCTGCCAACCACTAAAGATATTGACCAGACCTGGCCCAACGACACCGTGTGGTGCCTGAATCTCCACTTCGGCAAAAACGTCCCCCGCGCCGCTGTTGGTTACATACCAGTGGTCGCCATGCCGGACGGGACGCGGCGGCAACTCGACCGGCCGCGGTGGATATTCGATCAGTTCCAGATAGCGTAACGGCAGCAGAGCGAGCTGGCTGTTTTCCCCTACCGTTGGTGAAGTCAGGTGTAGGTGACCTTCTGGCGTCAGAGCGGCTGCCCCCGGCAAGATCTGGTTGACCGCGGCGACGATCTCAGCGCCAAAGGTCTGGCCTGGCACGGCGCCGGCCACGTCGATGTCAAGCGGGCGTCCCCCATCTACGGCCAGCCGGATTACAGAACGCTCGGCCAGATTCACTGGCGCCAGTAGATCGACCTCACCGGTAAGAGTTGCCGGGCCAGGCGCCTGGCCGCTCGTCTCGTCAGGTACATTCCCCAACAAGAGCGAGCGGGCATCGCCGGAGGTGTACGGCGCCAGCGTCAACTGGCTGGCAAATCCACTGGTGGGCGCCCGTAGCGTGAGTCGCCCCTCCTCGGCCAGGGCCACTGGCTGGGTGGTAGCCGTGTTGATCGCCGTCACAATGGTTTCCAGTGACGTGTGCGCCGGGTCGGCCGGATCGGCGCAATCGATATCGACCAGCGGAGCGCCGTTCACCCCCAGACGCAAGAAGCGATTGCGGCTCAAATCATTTTCTCCTCCTAGCTCGACCTGGCCCACGATCTCAGCCGGTGTTGCCGCCCTGCCTCGATAGCTGCGCGGCGGCGATACACCGAAGATGGCGGCGGCCACATCATGCTCGCCAGCAGGGGCGAAGACGAGCTGGCTAGCCGCCCCCGTTTGGGCCGAGGTCAGGAGCAGGTGCGCGCCGTCATGACTGGCCACGTTTGACCCGAGCGCCAGATTGATGGCGATCATCAGCGCGTTGAGTGTCTTGTGGGTTGGTTCCGTCCCAGCAAGCGGGATCAAGACCGGCTCGATACCGTCCAACCCAATGCGAATTGCTGCGCCCGCGGGCAGGTCGGCGCCATCGCTCAGATCGACGGTGCCGGCGAAGACCACCCTGGTGCCATCGGCGCCACGCACGGTGCCCGGCGCCACGCTCAGCAAGCGGGCCAGGGCATCTTCGGCCTGCGGCGGTTCGACCTTGATCCGGCTCTGGGCGCCTGCGCTGGGCGACGTGAGCACCAGGTTGGCGCCGGTGTCCGTAGCTACCACCATCCCCAGCGCCGTGTTGATCTTGTCCACAATCTCGGCCAACACCGTCACATGGGGTCGTTTCCCGGCGCAGTCGATATCGACACCGGGCTGCCCGTCGATGGCCAGGCGGAGATAGCGCTGGGTGCGGAGGTCAACGCCGCGGCTCAACGTGGCGGTCCCTTCCAGACGGGCGGGCAGCGCCGCCGTCCCTTGCGCCTGCCCGGTGTTCGCCCCAAAGATCACAGCCGCTGCCTCGCTGATGACCGGAGCGCGGGTGACAAAGCGGCGCCGCACGGTAGTCGTCAACGGCAAGATGGTCAGATGACTCGCCGCGCCCGTAGTGGGGGAGGTCAGCAACAGGTGGTCGTCTTCGGGCGTGGTCACATCCTGGCTCAGGGCCGTGTTGATCGCCGTCACCAGGTCGCCAAGTTGGACGTCGGTAGGGTCCATCACGCCGCTGCGCAGATCGATAGTCACCGGCTCGGCGCCGTCCAGCGCAACGAGAAGTTGATATTGGGCCGTGAGATTCACACCACTATTTAGGACCAGAACCCCCCGAATCTGTGCGGCGGTTGCTGCCGCGCCGGTAAAGGTGCGCGGAACGATGCCAAAGATGTCTCCTGTGGCATCGCCCGGCATGCCGGTTTCAAAGACGATAGCGCCGGCGGGTCCAGCCGTCGGCGAGGTCAGGCTGAGAAAGCGGCCATCGTGGCGGGCAATGGTCGTTTGGAACGCGGCGTTGATAGCGGCGGCGATCTCGCTCAACGTGGTGTTGGCTGGATTTTCGCCCGCACAATCGATGGTGAGCGCGGTGCCGCCATCGACGCTGATCCGAAGCACGGAACGTTGGCTCAGGTCAACGCCGCGGCCGAGATCACGGCGGCTGACTGCCCGCGCCGGCTGGTCGTCCTGGCCCAGAGCAACCATACTGGCGGCGCCAAAGAGCCTGACCCTGGCATCCTGGGCAGCGGCCTGTTGCAGGCTAACCATGCTTGCCGCCCCGGTGGTGGGCGATGTCAACTCGAGGAAGCGGCCATCATGGCTGGCTACTGTGTCGCCCAGTGCGTTATTGATCGCCGCGACGATCTGGTCCAGGGTGGTGTGGCCCGGCGCCGGCCCGGCGCAGTCGATTTCGGCTACTGTCGTGTTATCGATCTGGAGCCGCAGATAGCGCTCATTGCTCAGATCGACGCCGCCGCTCAGGTCTTGTGTACCGCGGAGTTGCGCGGCGAACGCCGCGCTGCCGGCGTAGCTGTGCGCCGGCAGACCCAGGAGACGTTCGGCTGCATCGCCGGCGACTTCCTGCACCTCGAGCCGGCTGTTGGGACCTGGTGTAGGCGAGGCGAGGGTCAGGTAGCGCCCGTCATGGCGGGCAACCTGCGCCCCCAGCGCCACGTTGATGGCGACGACAATCCAGTGCAACGAAACGGCGGTGGGGTCAGCCACTCCGGCGACCAGATCAACCTCTACCGGACTCTGATCATCGATGCGCAGCCGCAGGATGGCCGTTTCGCCCAGGTTTACACCCTGGCTCAGGTCAACGGTACCCTGGACCTGGGCGGCGCGGGCGGCGCTACCCTGTGCATCTACGGTTGCAGCACCAAACAACAGGGGGGCGGCATCGGCCGGATTGGCGACCTGGGTAACCAACTCGTCTGAAGGTCTCTGCCACCAGGCCGTCATGGCGGCGTAATCGTCGGCGATCTCCAGCCCCAGGGCCTCGGCCACCACGCGCAGGATGCCTTGCACCGTCACGGTGCCATCCAGAAAGGTACGGATATAGCGTTTGAGATGCCGGCGAAACTCCTCGACTGTCTCATCGCAGACCGACGGCAGCGAACAGAGCTTTTCTTGCCCGGCGTTGTCTGCCGCGGGCTTTGGGCAGCGCGGGGCCAGGCCGTAGAGGGCGGCCATGCGCGCCAGATCGTCGATCACCTCGGCGCCGCGGTCAGCGTGGTCCACCCAATGCGCCTGCATGATGGCGGCGAGCGTGTTTTCTGCCTGCAACAGTTCGGAGCCGTAGGCATCCACCAGCGCAAACAGGGCCGAACGTTGCGGGGCGCGGCGAAAGGTGCCGGGCAGGTAGCTGAGAATGCGGTCGGTTTTGGTCGGCATATCAGCTTCCTTCCTCCTGCAAGAGGATGTCGGCCGGTGCAATATCGAGCACCACCCACCAATTTTCGCCGTTGCGGGTGGCGACCACCTTGAAATCGCCGCTTTCCAGCTCTTCATCCGTTGCCGGGTTCCCTGCTGGGCCTTGCACCAGGCTACGGTCAAGGATACGCTGGCCCGATGGGAGCAACGCCGGTTGTGTATCGGTGATGGCAGCCGTGACCGCAGCACGGAGCGCATTGGCATCTCCGGCCGGCACAGCGGCAATCTCTTGGACAATGGCATCGACCAGCGATCCTGCCGCTGCCTCGCCAATGTCGCTGTACCAGGCGATCACATCGGCGACCTTCGCTGACTTTACATCGCTCAGCGCAGTGACGGCGGCGAGCAGCTCCTTCCCCTCGGCGGGGTCGCCACTGCTTAGCTGGTCTACATACGTTTGTAAACTGTCGATAATCTCTTGCACCAATTTGACCTTGCCGGCTGCCGTCAGGCCGGGCTTGATGGCGACGACCAGCCGTGGCTTGAAGAAGATATAACGGGCGACGAGCGTCGTCTGGACCCCGGCGGCGCGGGTCTGCTCGACCACCGCCCGCAAGCTGGGGAAGCGTTCGGGTTCGGTCTCGACCAGGAGCAGCACTTTGCCCGGCTCGGACTGTTTGGTGGCCAGGCCGTTTGGATCCCAAATTTCCAAGAGCCCAGCGCGTTCTTCAAAGATTACACGGGTCAAGGCGGCCAGCGTACCCTTGCCCAGCGAACGCAGGATCGCTTTGGCGCGGATGCGCAACTCTTCGTCGCTTTCGTCCTCGGCGCCCAAAAAGGTGGCGTCGAAGTTTGTCACCCGTTCGACGCCAGCAATGGGTTGCACCATCAGCGTAATGGCGCCGGCGGCGACTTTGCCAGCATCCCCTTTGAACTTTTCACCGGCGCGCACCGGCGCATCGATCCGTACCTGGCCCTGTTGCAGCGTGCGCATCTGGGTGGTTTGGAAGGTCGCCTCCCCTTTGGCTGTTGCCAACAGCGATCCCTCTGGGATGGTGATGGCACCGGCAACAGCCGGGTCACGGAAGAAAGTCACCTGCCCGACAGCGTAATCCTTGGTTTTGCGTTCGATCCCCAGGATGGCGACCACTAGTTCCAGCGATTTGCCGCGCGCGGTATCGACAAAACCGGCCAGGTAGGCCTGGTTGATCTGCTGGTAGACGGTGGCGATCTCACGTCCAACCGCTTCGCTAAGCGTGCGTGTCACGCTGCCGACGTTGATGTCGGTGAGCGGCGACTGGCTGGTCTGGCGGAAATAATCGACATAAAAGACGCTGTCGTCGGCCGGCAAGGCGCCCTGCGGTTGCCAGATCACGGCATTGTCGTTTGGGCTAAAGAGATAGTCGATCTCCTTTTGAAAGACATAGCGTTCACTTTTGCCGTTGCGGCGGATGGTGCCCGTGATTGTGCGCACATCGCGCGCCGGTTGCGCCAACGCATACAGGTCGATCTTGAGGTCAAAGAGAAGCGGTTCGTTGACCACACCGCCAACCACCGCGGTCAGCACGTCATCGACAATCTCCAGGTATGGGCGTTCGATCAGGTTTAGAGTTTCGTTGTTCATCGGCTCACGCTCCATCCAAGAAGAAAGGGAAGACCAGGTTCAAGGTCGTGGCGCTGCCCACCGGGTGTAAGTCGATGGCAATGTTGATCTGCGTCGGGTTGCCGCGTTGGGTGGTCACATCGACGCGCAACACCTTTTCCACCCGCGGCTCTTCGGCCAGCGCCTGCAAGACAAAGAGTTTGGCGCGATTGCGATTGGTCTCGGTGTTCAACTCGCCGATCAGCTCGAAGAGTCGCGAACCATAGGTAGAGTGGCCCAAGATCGCCAATTCTCCCCTGGGAGTCAAGAAACGCAGCAACAGGGCCTGGCGTAGGTTGTCGAGACCCTGCAGCCGTTCCAGGTCAACCTCGCCGGTTGTAGACCGTTGCGTAGTGGAGAGATCGGCGCCGCGCTGGCGGTCGGTCTGCCGTTCCAGGTTGCGCAGCAGGCGCAGGTCTGCCCCCCAAAGTTCTTCGTTTAGAGCCATATCATTGCCTCTTTACACCGTTTGCCATACGAACGACTAGAATAAGATGACAGAATGACAGGATGATACAATGACAGGATAGAGCTACGGCGGCCACTGGTCGTTGATAAACGGCGCGATGGGCGGGCCAAGAATGGTCAAGATGCCCGGCGGCGTCGGGATACGGTCGCCCATACGCACCAGGGCGCGGCCCCCCACGGTTACGCCGGCGCTCGCCAGCGGGCCGATCACCAGTGGATAGGGCACCCCGGTAAGCGAATTGATCATCTGGCAGAGCGAACCGGTCGTCGCCAGCGGCATCCCATTGGCGGTGATAAACGGCGGGAAGATGGCGACAATCATCCCCGTATCTGGTGCGCCGGTAGCGCCTGGCGTAATCACTACAGCGGCGCCAATAGAAACTGGTGGTCCAGGCATTAGTGCTTCCCCCCAACTCTCGCTCTCGTCCTCGTCCTCGTTCTCGGTATTCGCGAACGAGGACGAGGACGAGAGCGAGTAGGAATCGTGTTATCCCGGCGAGAATGAGGTCAGACCCTTGATCGACACATTGACGCCTTGGACGGTCGAGGCGAGACCGCCGTTGACTGTTGCGCCGGTGCTTCCTTTCAAGGTCGCGCTCATGCCCGCTTCGATATCGGTGTTCAGGTTGCCCTTGATCTTTACGTTTTGGCCTTCCAGGGTCAGGTCACGCGTGGCTTTGAGCGTCATAGCGCCAGCGGCCTCGATAGTCACATCGCCGTCCTGGTTCATGGTGATCTTGGTGCGGCCGGCCACCACGGTGACCTTGCCGCCGCTGCCGTTGGGCTGGTCGAGCGTCATCTCGGTCTTGCCGGCAATCGCTTTGACCATCCCATCGGTGATGCTCAGCGTGATCTTGGGCGGCATCTCGACCAGGATCTCGCGCGGCGGGCTATTGGCTGCGATGTTACGGATGGCCGCCTTGATCGTCTTGTCATCGGCCTTGGCCAGCGGCAGGCGAAAGATGACTTCATCCGGGTTGTTGAGCGGTGGGCGGTCGGCATCGTTGTAGAGCCGGCCCACGATGATCGGCTGGTTGATGTCTCCTTTGTCGAAGGCCAGCAAGACGAGATCGCCTTTGTTGGGGATTGCGGCTGTGCCGATGTGCCCTGTTGCGATGGGCGCTCGTTTCAAGAGCAGGCCACTGTTTTTCAACCGCACGTCACAGCCGTAGTTGTCATTATCATCGCCGGCGCTGTGAGGATAGACTGCCTCGACCACGCCCAACTCGGCCACGCGCACGCTGCGCAACTCATGGCGGATGATCTCTTGAATGGTCTCGACAATTGTGCTCATGATGCTCTCACCCTTGATTGCCAGTAGTAAGACGCTGTTTGAAAAGGTCAGACGCGCACCTGGTGCGTTGCACGCAGAGCGTGCGATGCACCTGAGTGGTGAAAAGGTGCGATGCACCGGGTTTTGCCCTGCTTTCCAAACAGGCTCTACGTGATGAGTGATCAGCGACCACTGACCACCAAACCCAATACCATCCCTATCCACTGATCGCCTGGAAGCCAATGGTGGTTGTAAAGCCACCTGCTTTGGTGATCCGGTGCTGGACGCTGCGCACTTGAAAGGTTGCGTTGAGCCGGCTGTCGGGTGCGTCGACCAGGCGAATGGCGTCACCCAGCTTGACTTGCGGCTGGCCGGGTGTGTGCAGGCGGCCCCGCAGCGCCCGCCGCTGGCTACGGCTGAGCGCGGCTGTGGCGGCTGCGCGGGCAGCTTCGGCTGAACGCAACGCCGAACGTTCCAGAAGAAAGGCCGCTCCACCGCTGCCTGCGCTCCCCTTGGCGCCACTGAAATCCTTGGTCAGCCATGCCCATGCCTCCTCGGCCTGGCTGCCGCCTGGGCTTTCGCCCCAGGCTTCCACGACGTTAGGCAGGGGCGGGTGTTGGCGGGCGCTCAATTCCACGATCTGTTCGGCATAGGTGAAGAGATGCACCGTGTTGCCGCCGATAAAACGCTCAAAGACCAGTTCGCCGTCGGCATTGATATAGAGATCGAAGCCACACAACTCGGCCAGGTCGCGCATGTGGCGATAGACACTGCGCCGGCCCTCGACCACATAGGCCGGAAAGGTGATGCCGTCCTCAGCGTTGGCCACATCCACACCCGCCTGCCCGGCCAGGTCGCTGAGGATCTGGCCGGCAGTCTTGCCTTCGTAGGTCTGGCCGGCAAAGGTGCGCAACAATTTGGCAGCCGCGCTGTGGCCGATCACCCGGTTGGTGGTCAAGCCCGGCTCGACGGCGACCACGGCGCCGGTGATCACCTGGGTCAGGTCGCCGTCATCGGCAAAGCCCAACTCGATGGTGGCCTCGTCATCGAGCGCGGGGGCCAGGCCCCCCACCTGGCCCAGCACCAGGGCAAAGCTATCGGCCGGCGTATCCATGTCCAGCGATACGGTCAGATCAACCAGAGTACTGGCCTGGGGTTCGTCGGTGGTATCGACAACCTTGGAACCGATGGTGAGTTTGTAGGCAGGTGAGAGCATGTCGGTCCGTATCCTTATGCTGCGAGCAGACGTTCGACCAGTTCCAGGGTTTCCGTGTTTTCCCATCCCTGTTGGCGAGCTGTTTGCAGCCATGTCTCCAAAACCCCACGCAGTTCGGCTACTGCGTTGGCCCGTTCAATGTATGAGACAGCCAGCGACCGCACGGCCTCATCACGATCCGTAAGCATGTTGTGAAACAGAAGTAACATCGCCTCCCGATTCTTATCAGGGAAATAGAGCGTCAGGAGAAACTCGTACGCCCGCAAACGGACAAACGGGTCCGGATGGAGCAGAAACGGCCGGATGGTCATTGCTTCGGTGGGTGTCGCACCGATGCGTAGGAACTCCAACGTATTGGCGACAGTGCCACTCTGAGCAGGGTCGCGGGCAGCGTCACTGGCTAACCATTCCAGAAGCGCGGCACGTGTACTGGGGTCGCGCAGGGATTGGTTGAGATCTGGATGGCGTTGCATAATTTGCGCCCTGAATAGCGCATCTTTTGAAGAGAGATATTCTTGTACTTCGGGTGGGATCGCCGGCATGATGTTTTGCCTCTGAATCTGACGGCGGCAGGACTTCATCTGCGAGCCATCAGTAATTGCGAACGAACCGAACCGAACGAATCGCGTCAATCTGAGCGGGCAGCACCAGCGCAGGCGCATAGTTAGTATTGGTAAACTGGACATTCCAGAGCCGCTTTGGATTGCGCACGCCCAGTGTGTTAGCCAGAAAGTGACGATGCATGAGATTCTTGCCGTCAATATTGCCTGGTCCTCCTGCTGGTGCGGGGAGCCCAAGATCGAAGTGCCCCCCGGCCACATTGAACAAATTGGTCGTAATGTGGGTTGCCTCATGCACATCCGCAAACTCGGTGATACCGCTGAGGACCCCAACAAAACTAAAGCTACGGGCAATCGAATTGGCCGGCAGCCAGGAATCAGGAAATGCCTCACCACCCCCGGACACCAACCCTGGTCCCGGCGGTGCGGGCACCGGCGCCGAATAGACACGAGCGACACAGATAACGTAGATATCATTGGCATTGAAACCGGCGAGTGCGCGCACGGCATTGATCAAGTCTGTCTGTGATGCCGATGGCACCAGATGAGCGCCGGGCATGGTAAACCCTTCCACTGCCGGGTCTACGGCAATTGGGTCAGTCGGATAGCGCACCGGCCAACCGGTCGCCGTGGCCGGCGGGTTGAGAACGATTTCATCGACCTCGGCAAAGATCCCACAACGCGCATAGATCGACTGGAAGGTGCGAATCACCAGGTCACGCCGGGCTGCGGTCAGGATGCCGGCTCCACCGACCGAACGGCGCACATTGACCAGGTGGATTCGTATCCGGCGGCGCTCCTCAGGCGCCCGGGGAAAGACGGGCAGGGTCACGCTTGCCGCCGGAGCAGAAGAAGTCGGTGGGTGATATTCGGCTACCACCTGGCTGTCCAGCGGGTGGGCGTTATCGACCGTCACGCGCCGCAAGCGATGGTTGCTCTGGTCGGGATTCCGGTTGCCGGCCTCTGCGTGGCCGGCCGGCAGGCCACTGTTGGTAGGCTGGCGGCGGTCATCATCGTCGGTTACTACCATAACGGCCCTGGAAAGAAAGACTCCGGTGCCGGCGCCGGTCTCGGTCAAAGTCAGCGCCTGTGAGGGCGGTGCATGGTCTGTTGTCCCATCTCCAAAGGCTGTCCGCCAGTTGATCTGCACTTCTCCGCTGGCGCTCGGGTCGCGCAGGCGGAAGTAAAAACGTCGCGTATCTGCCCCCACAAAATTGGCGGCCTCGGCTACATTGTTGCGCACGGCGCCGGTCGCGTTATCGAAGGCACGATCCCAGAGGCCAATGCGGACAGCCGTTGCGGCCGGCGTTGCTGCCGTCGGTACGAAGGTATCGGCCTGAGCAGGTGTAAGTGGCGGGGCCAGTACCTCCAACGTAGCAACCACCACATTGATCGTAACGGAACGGGTCACGCCGGCGACCGTTGCACTGAGCGTGGTGCTCCCGACATTCGCCCGTGGCAGCGTCCGCCGCAAAGGGTCGGGCTGTACACCCCCAGCAGACCATGCGACCAGTGTTACGGGCACACAAAACGGCGCGGGATCAAGCACGGCAATGACCGTAACGGCAGCGCCGGGCGCCGGATCGCGCAGGACTGCAAAGGTCGAGCCACTGCCGCCCACCGGCTGGATGACCCGCCCGTTCACCTCTACGCGTAAGGTAAAGGTCGCCACGCGGACCGCTACTCGCGCCGTCACTACCGGGCCACCGCTCGCCGGCGTGTAGGTCGCCACCACTTCGGTCACGCCGGTCGCGGCAGCGCTCACCGTCTGTTGGCGAGGGTTGGCGCCGGGGGTCCCGCCGGTCATGGTGAGCGTGCCCACACCGGGTGCGATGAGGCGGTCGGGGATCTCGGCGTCCACGGTGACGGTAGCGCCAGGGTTTTGGATGACGATGAACTGGTTGCTCAGCGAGCCACCCACCTGCGTCGCTCCCGTCACCCGCAGACTGAGGGGTACACAATCGTCGGTCGCGCCACGTGACGTGCGCGCCCCGTTGACTTCGTCGGTTGTCAAGGTGCGGTTGGCGCCGGAAAAGGTGCCCGGCAGCATCAGGCGGTCGGCATTGGCCGGTGTCTCGTCGGCATGGCTCAAGTTCAGGTAATGGCCCAGTTC
Source organism: Chloroflexota bacterium (assembly GCA_003577005.1). Next base: position 25,239 of record QEUW01000013.1, read on the forward strand.
GTGCGCCAACGCCTGCGTGCTCTGGTCGATGTCGAGTGGCTGGTGGAGCAACACACCACCAAAGGTGATCTGCGTCTGGTCTGCCACGGCGCAACCGCCGGGCAGACCGCCACTCGCTCCGCTCTCCACCGAGATGCCCAGACCGGCTTCGCCCGACCCCACAAAATCACGAAAGAAGAAGACATTCACCGCATCGGGATAGGCGCAGCGCGAGAGGAGAAACTGGAATTCGTTGCCGTCAACCTCGCAACTACCGCGCACATTGGGGTCTTCGATGGGATGCGCATAGCTTTCACGGACAATGTCAGTCAGTTCAAAGCGAATCCGCGCCTGGCGCCAGACCCGGTTGGCATTTTCGAACAGGGTGCGGATATCGGTCTCGCTCCGGGTCGTGGCCTGCGGCACCAGGTTGGCCGGATTGGTCGGGTCGGGACAGGTGCGGATCTCCCGATTCGACAGGTTCAAAGGCGTCATCAAGTGCGCCACTACCGGCAGCCGGATCTCGCGCAGCACCGGCGCATTGACGATCACAACATCGAGCCGGTCACCGGCTGAGCGCAGGGCTTTGCAGACAGCATTGCCTTTGATGTCGCGATCGCCGGCCTCCAGCAGCCGTACCAGCACCGGCGCCGACGGCGGTGCGATCACCTCCAGGCTGTAAAAGCCGAGCGGCAGGCCGGGAAACTCAAAGGCGCCGCGATCCGCACCGCTGCCCCCGCGTGTGCGCCCCGGCGCCGGTTCGCCGTTGGGCTGCTCATCTGCCTTGAAACGCCCGTTGGGGGCGATCAGGACGAAGGCCTGGTTGGGCACCGGCTCAAGCGTGCCGTCGGGCCGTTCGCGCCGGATCGACCCCGCCACTGTGATCGTACCTGGTTCAGCCGGTTGCCGGCACCACGGGCCGTTGGGGTCGGTTGGGCAAGGCTGGGGATTGTTTGTCCCTGGCTGCAGGGCCGGCGAGACGATACAACAATGAGAGCCGCCGCCAGAGTCAAGACACCAACCAGCGTTGACGGCGCCGGGCGCTGGCAGGTCAAAGGTTACCGGTTGGGGTACCTGACATGGCAACTGGTCGGCCTGGACAAACAACAGTTCGACGCGCCGGCTGGGGCGAAAGGCTGTCTCGCGGCGGTCCAGGGGGTCTTCTTCGCCGCAGCCCAGCCATTTGAGAATCTCGTTGGAGCAGTTGGGGAAAAACTGGCTTTCGGGTACCGCCAACGCATCTTGCGCCAGGTAATCCTCGATGAGCGCCTGCCAGACATCGCCATCGACATTTGCACCGGGCGGCAGCCCCTTGTGACAGCGATAGGCGCGCACAGCTTCATCGGTGAGCGGTCCGTGGTCGCCATCCACAGCGCCTGGGTAGAAACCCAGGTCTTGCAGGATATGCTGGTATTCGCGCGTATCCCAGGAATCCTTGAGGGTTGGTAGCTCGCCGGCGGGGCGTCGTTCGCGTAAGGCATTCCAGTCGGTCAGGGCAGCTGTACGGCTGGTTAGATTGAGGCCAAAGGTCAAATAGGCAAAGACGGCGCGCGCCCGTCGTTCCGAGAGAGATTGGTTGTAACTCTTGGTGCCCGCCTTGTCGGTATGGCCGATGATGACCAATTTTTCCGAGCGATGAGCAGTGGCATACTGAGCCACCTGGCGCAGCACCGGGCGCATACAGGGTTCCACAAAGGCCTTGTCGAAGCGAAAGTGGACGACAAAGGTCTTGGCAATTCTGGACGTAGAACGCAAGTTGATGGAGGTCTGGGTGGTCTGGCCGGCGCTCACGGTGGCCGGCGCCATGCCAGACATTGCCTGCGGTTCGGTTACGGCTGCCCGTGCCGTATATGTGCCGGGTGGCATCTCTGTCTCTGTCCAGACGTTGTTTTCCCGGTTTGTTAAGGTGCGCGAGAGCGTTGCGCCGTCCTCTTGTGTGCCTTCGACGGAGACAGTAACGGTGCCAAAATCGAAATTGGGTTGGCCCTCGACGGTGACTTCGACCACCAGCGTGCCGGTTTCGGTTTCAGGTGGTTCGGGTTCCGGGGGCGGCGGTTCTTCGCGCGGGGGCGGCGGCGGTACAAATTCACGTAGCGTAAAGGCATAGGCAAAGCGCTGCGGCTTGCCGGCCAGCTCGCGCACACCCATCTCGCCAATAAGCACCTGGCCTACCTGCGTGGCTGTGGCAATGTCGGCGATAAAGGAGACCGGCTCGGCGGCGCGAAATTTGTCGCGCAGGCTCTTGAGTTGTTCACCGGCGGCGGCACCGGTCAACACCCCGCTCAGGGTGATCCGCGTGGCTCGCCGGTTGAGCCGCTGGAGGAAATCTCCTTCTAGCGCCGGCACACCGTGCTCCACCAAGAGTTGATCGCCATCGACCGTCATCTGTTGTACCTGTTGCAGCTCGACATCACCGAGCATGGGTCTAACCATTGCCATCATCGCGCCTTCAGCTTATGCCGGTTTCAACGAGTTGAGGTGGGCAACAATGGCGGTGATGAGATTGAGGATATCCTCTTTCACCGTATCCAACGACGGCAGCCCGGTGACGACATCGGCGACCGCCAAGACCTCGTCGATGGTGTCGGCCTCATCCGGTAAAAGATTCTTGGCGGCCCCTAAAAAGTCTTTGACCTTCGTCGTAAACTGCGACGCCTCCGCCAGGCCGGGTATCGCACCGACATCCAAATTCTGGATCTCGGTCTTGAGCTTGTTCATTAGGTCGATCAGCTTGTCCAGCAGTTCGGTGACCTGCGGGATCAAGGAGGCCAACGCCTGGATGGCGGGCTTGATGGTCGGTACATTGGTATCGAGAAACCCTTTGAAATCCTCCAGGACATCCTTGAGCTCCTGGTAGATATTGTCTGCAGCCATCGTGAAATCTCTCCTGTAAGAAATAGCGTAAAGATACAGCCCGAAGTATGGGATGCGGGATTCAGTGTGCGGGACATGCCATATCCCGTGTCCTGATTCCCGTCGAAAAATCATCCGCCGCGGGTGCGTGCGACATCCTGGTTAAACTTTTGCAGTCGCGCCAGCAGATCACCGAGCGGGGCCAGGAACTGCTCCAAACCGGTGGCAAAATCGAGGCCCAGGTCAAGCCCGGCTGCCAGATCGTCGATCAAGTTTTGCGCATCGCCGAGGATGTCGCTATCCAAGAACGAGGCATCTTCGGGTTCTACGGGCTCGATGTACTCGCGCAGGGTCAACAGATAGGTGTAGCGGTCCGGCTTGCCGGCTACTTCCTGCCAGCGCAAGTCGTCGATCACCATTTGTTCGATCTCGGCGTCGGTCACGATATCGGCCGTAAAGGGAACGGGCTCGGCGGCGCGAAACTTGCCATCCAGTTCCTCGACAAAAGCCAGGGCCTCGGGCCCGGTAGCGATACCCCAGAGCACAAGCCGGGTGGGACGCCGGCCCATGTTCTGTAGCAGGCTACCCGCCTTACCCGGTGGTTTGTGTTCCGCCAGCACTCGCTGGTCGTAGGTGGTGATCTCCTGCACCTGGGGCAATTCGAGACCATCCAACATGGGCCGCATGGCGCTCTCCTTCTGACCGTCGTGCTGTTGCAGCGTCACACATCGATGCCGTGACGGCGCGCTTCCTCATCCAGAATTCGTTTGAGCATGGCGGCAAGCGCGTCCATCGTCTCATGGTTCTCTGCCCACTCGACAGAGTACGGTTCCAGGTGTACGCCAGCGTTCGCCGCGCGCCCCGGCGACAGAAAAGTCCGGCGCAGCGGTGACATCGTTGGCAAAGGTGGTTGCTCTTCTGCGTTGTCCGGCTGCACAGTGCCGGTGCGTACGGCCGGGTTCCAGCCGGCGAGCGCGGAGGCCGGGCCGTCATACTCCTGCTGCACCGGTGCGGTGCGTATTGGTTCGCCCAACACCTGCCTGCCGGTCGGCGCCCGGTGCACATCCTGAGCCGGTGGCGATAGCAGCGAATCGGCTGCATGTGCGTCGGATGTAACGCCAGGTTTGGCCGCAGGCGGTTGCGTGCGCCGTTCGTTTGTAGCCGGTTCGACCTTTTCCTGGCCCGCTAGCCGGGCCAACAGTGACGACAACGTGTGGCGCGTCTCCGGCGATTGGGCGCTGATTTGTGCGACTTCAGGCGCGGAGAGGGATGCCGGTGCTGCGCCACCTCTATCCCCACTCGTAAAACGGTGCACCTTCCGCACAGGCTGGAGCGCCGGGCTGATTCTGGCCAGCGCGGCGCCCCCGCGCTGCCAGGGTGTGTCCCCGGGTGGCCCTGCCGGCTGCACCCCATTCGTTTGGGCCAGTCGTGTAGTCGCGCCAGTACCTTCTCGTTGTGTGCGTAGCGGTTGTGACCCTGCCCGCTCGAATGCGGCAGCATACGCTCTGTCGGTTTCAGCTTTAGCCAGATGCTCGTTCGCCAAGGTCGCAGACAGGGTCAACGCTCGCCCGGCCCGCTGCGCCAGCCGGTGCAACCATCGCCCGCGACTGGCCGGTTTGGTCACAACTGGCTGGGCCCCGTTGCGCAATGACTCGAGCGCCTCCATCGGCGGGCGATGGGGGCTCATCAGCGCCATGGCCGGCAGTGCACCCGCAACCCGCCGCAGCAGCGCTTCATCGACCGGATAGGGTGGCGGCAGCGCCAGTGGTGTTTTGCGTTCGGATGATGAAGCCAGCTTTGATAACGCACGTGCGCGTGGCCGCCCGGTCGCCTGCCGAACCGCCTCCGCTGCCGAACCATCCTGCCCATCGTGACGAAGTACGGCAGGAACGGCTGGCCGTCGGGATGAATGCCCGTCCACGGGCCCTGCTGCTGCGTCGGGGCTTGCGCCGGTCAACGCAGCCAGGCGTTGCCCCAACAGCGGCCCCTCGCGCAACGCCGGACGCACCCGGACGAGTGGCGCCAGCCAGTCGCTCGACCGGCGCAGGCCATCCAGCGCAGCCGTTTTCTGCACCAGCAGACGCTGCCAGTGGAGCGGCGCCCGTCCACCTGCCAGCGTTGTGGCAAGGGTATCTGTCTCTGGAAACAGACCCATGAGCAGGCTCATGCTGCATCACCGCTTCTGTGCGCCATCTCCAAATAGAGCAAGATCTGGCCGATGGTCATATCAGACACCTCGACCGGCGTCCAGCCAAATTCATGGGCCAGGACATAGCAGGCGCGCGCCAGAGGGGCCTGGACAAATTCCTCGAGCGCATTCTGGGGTGTGCTGATGCCGCTGATGGCGTTGATACGGTCCACCAGGAAGCGAGCCAGGCCAGCCGGCAATTGCGCCACCTGCTCCAGTTTCAACGCTGGCTCGACAAGCGCCTGCTGGATCATGAGCGTAGCGGAGAGGCTCTCATCCTCGTGCGCGGCCTTGCCGATCCGCTGCAAGTCGCGCACCGTCAGCGGGCGCAAGATCACCTGGGGATGCGCCGGGGCATTGCCGTTGCTGCCCAGCAACTCAGCTGGGATCGTCACTGTATGGGTCAACGCACCGCCCGCCAGCAGTTCCTCAGCGCTCAGGCTCATGGGTTAGCCTCCCTGTTTTTCCTCGCGGGCGATGCGCAGGGCCTTGAAGGTGACATTTTCCATGATAAAGTCATCCTCCGGCACCACCACATGCCAGTTTTCGAACTGTACGCCCGAAACGACGATCTTGGTGCCGACCGTGCCGTCGGGCGAGGCGACATCGGTGAGATCGATGACCAGGTTGAACGCCGGTTGTAGCTCCTCCGGTGCCGGGGTCGCCTCGACCTGGTCACCCATGAGCAGCCGTAGCAAGGCGCCGTTGATATAGGCGCGCGCCACCCGCCCGCTGATGTTGATGTTGCCCGGATGCAACGAGACCGGGTGGCGGCGCCCGATTTCGTGAAAGCTCTCCAGCTCGGTCTCGACCAGAACCTCAACCCCGGTCACCCGGCCCACGGTGCCGATGTTATACTCGGTGTTGAAGATGCCTTCGGCGAGCAGCCCTTCGCGCGAGTCGATGGAAGCCAGATTGAGCGTGGCCGTGGCGCCACGCAGGACATTGGTGTTGACTGGCATTGCTCCCTCCTCTATTCGAGAAACATGGTGACCTTGATAAAGTCGATGCTAAACGTCGGTTGCAGCGTCATCGTGACGCGGGCGATCCCTCGGCGCTCTTCGTCACGAGTGGCGGTGACTTCGAGGGTGTAGGTCACCAGCATCTCATCATCCACCATGCCGGTGAGAAAGCTGTTGATGGTGGCCTGGAGCCGCCCGCGCACGCGGGTATTGTTCAAGAGGCCAATGTAAGGGCTGGAAGCGGAACGCACGCCATACTTGGCATAGTCCACAATGCGCCGGATGGTGATCTGGCGAAAGGCGCCGTCATCGGTGGTGATGGCTTTCACGACCTTGATGCCAGCGCCCCGCTGTTCTTCGATGGCGAGCACTCTGGCATTCACCAGTTGCTCCAACTGAGGGGCAGTGAACCGGGTGGCGAGTTTGTCCACCGGGACTGCCTTGTTGGTCAGGCTGATATGCGGGTCGCGGGCGCTCAACATGCCGGCGATGACCGCCGCGGTGTAGGCGCCCGGCAGGGTGACCTCCCTGCCACTGGCGGTGTCGGTGACGATGATCCCTGGTGTGACCAGGATGACGCGGTCGCTGTTCAGCGTATGACCGCGCAGGTCATTCAGCGTTGCGTTGGCTTTGCTGCCGACTACGCCGATGCGGTCCCGCTTCCAACGGTCGGTCGAGGCTACGTCGCAGTGTGCCTTGAGGTCCGCGCCGATGGTCTCGTTATCCATGCCCGCCGCCACCATGATGTGGGCCGGCTCGTTGAGCAGCAGATCCAACCCCTGGCGGTAATGGGTCTTGTTGGCATCGGCGCCATCACTGCCCGGCGTGTCAGCACCCTTGCCAAACTCGCGGAACTCGTCCACTGCGCCGAAGTTCGCCGGTAATTCGCCGGGGTTGGGGCCGGGGGCGCCGGAGGCCAGCGTCGAGGGTTGGTCCGGGTTGTTCAACAGCGTCACCAGGTGCGTACCGTCGGCGACTGTATAGCTCTCGGTCTGTTCGCGGTAACGTAATGTGACTTGACGGCTGTTGGCCTGGGGCACTACATAAGAGACAAAGACCTGATCGCCTGCTACTGGTTCTTCACCCGCCGGGAAGACCAACTGGCGGTTGGTGTCGATCTGCACCTGTCCGCTAGTGGGTGCAGTGGTGACGACAGTCGGGTTTCTTACCTGTCCGGTCGCCGCCACAGTCACGCTCACCTTGTTGCGCGGGTTGTCCGCCTCAACGTGGGCGCGATTGAGGGTGATAGGGCCAGGGCCGTCGTGTGTCTCCTCGACAAAACTGTCGTCTTCGGCGTCAAAGACGTTAACAGCGAGCCGGTTGCCCCAGGTGCCGGGCGTACGTGCGGTGAGGATGGCGGCGACCGTATTGGCAGTCTCGCCGGCCAGGGAAAAGGTTGCCGCCAATGCCGTGGGGTCGCCCTGGGTGTCGGTATTGGAAACGCGCACGGCAAAGACGGTGTTGGCGCCGGCATTGTAGGCGAGTTGGAGCGCCCGCACCAGGGTCAACTCATTGGGACTGCCAAAGGCGTCGGCGTCCCCAAAAATTTCGCGCGCTTCGGCATAGCTGCCCACAAGCACCGGTTCAAAAAGCGGGCCTTTGCTGGCCGTGCCCACAACCCCCAGGTTGCCGACCGTTACCTGGCCGGGCGCAATCAGCCCTTCGGCGCGCACCTCGATATAGGTGCCTGGTAAGATCATTTCAGCCATTGCGACTTGTCTCCTTGGGCCTCTCGGCCCGCTCATCGATCAAAAAATAATCGTAGTACACAGGACAGATGACATCTTGTCTTAGTTCACAACCCCTTCGACCCGTAAATAGACGACGCTCTGCGCATCAAACGCAGGTTCGGAATAGGTGATCTGGAACAGGTCATCGCTGGTCTTCAACTGTAACGGTGGGTTAAAAGCCAGGGCGCCGGGTTGGTAGAGATCGGGAACACCGTCCTCATCCCAATCACCCAGTTCGATAGGGTCGCCCACCGTTTCAAACGCCGCCAGCAACGCCGCAACAGAAGGGAAGGTCACTTGCGCATGGCGGTCCGGGCTGACCGGGTCGGTCACTGCGGCGTGAAAGGCAGCCAGGCTGGCATAGACGGTCGGGGCACCGGTTGCGCGCCGGTCGAGCCGGGCAACCGTGACAGAAGAACCTGTCCATTCAGCCGGGAGATAGGCCAGAACCGCCAGCCCAGTGATTTGTGTGCGGGCGCCCGTGGTTGCCGCCACCTCCAGGGCGGGAGCCGCTTCGTTGTCCCAGCGGATCAGGGCATCGGTGACGACCGTCGTCTCACGCTGGAGACCCGGCTCCTCCAGGTCGCTGTGGATGGGGATGCGGGCGATGATGCTTTCGGCGCCATCCTGGTCCTGGTAGTGATACTCGTAGAGTACACGGTATGTCGCGGTCTTGCGCCAGGTATTCGTGGCCGCAACGTGTTCCGCCAACGAGGTTTCTTCGGCGGTGAGGCGGAGAAAGCCGGCTATAAACAAGGCGTCACTGGCAGCAAGCAGACGCGCCTGTAATGTCGTCACTGCGTCGTCCGCTGCTTCGAGTGTTGGGGCGAAGAATTGAAAACGAACAGCGGCATCGATACGACCCCCTTTGAGTGCGGCCGTTGCAAACGAGCCGCGGCGCTCCATTCCCCGCCAGTTGCCCAGAGCGAGCGGTCGCTCGGTGATGCTGGTAGCCGAGACGCTTGGCGCCGGCAGACCGTCTAGAAATTGCTCTAAGAGAGCCAGCATCTGATTGACAGCCTCAGCAACTGAGTCGGCATTTGCGGCCAGCGGCGCCCTGAAGGGGACTGGCGCCGCTGGTGGGGTTGCACTGGGTGCTGGATCAACTCGCGGTGTGGGGCGAGGACGGATAAATGGGAAACGTGAAGTCACAATCTCTCCTGGCGATGGTTGGCTACTGTTGATTGCGTACCCTATTCGGGTGTCGAGCGCTCATCGTGGCCAAGCGCTTGCAGATAGAAATTTATGAACAGGATAATCTCGTTCAGATCTTCAAAATACTTTCTGCTGCCGCTGGGAACATGCGTTATGTGTCCCCGCCAGGAAGGGCGCCCTGTCTTGCTGGAAAGTTCCTCGAGCCATATTTTGACGATGAACGAGCAGGTCGTTCGCTCATACACGTCCATGGGGTCTCCGTCCCGCGGGTGGGCCAGGGTGTGAACCATTTCTCGTACAGCGCACAGCGTAGCAGGCGGGCGTATGCAAAAGCGTATGATGGGGCGTATGTCGAACCGTAGCGAAGAGAGGAGAGGCGCTTGTCTCGCACCGGTCGTGCCAGTGTAGCGGCGCTAACCGTAGCACAAATCTGCTACAAGAGGATTCGGTGGCTGCGCTAAGCGCAAAAAGCGCTGTGTCGCAAACAAAAGAACAGCAACGCAAAACGCACGGAGGCTTTGTTGGGGAGGGCAGATAGGTTTTCTCTGCCCCAGAGGGCCCCCGCTCTGCGCCTTCTCTGTGTTGCTGTTACGGCTGTGCCCTGTCGAGGTCTAGAGTTGAATAGATAAGTTCAACTGTGGGCAATCAGCTGTGATTGCTTGAATCATGGGCAAAGATCTGCACCAACTCGTTTACTTGCGTCTGCAACTGGGTGAGCGTGGATTGGATCTGTTCAAGTTGGTGCAGTGCCGCATCAGGCACGGGCCCAACCGGCAGCGCAGGCATCGTGTCCATCTGATCAGCGCAGATTTGGTGGTAGAGTGCGATGGTGCTCTTGGCCGGGCCCACGTCCAACTCCTCGGCCAGCGCCGCCACGCAGGATTCGTATTGGTGGATCGCAGCCGTGCGATGGCCGGCCCGGTAGTGCAGCCGCATGAGCGTGCGGTGGGTGCGCTCGCGGGCGCGGTCGTAGTGGAGGATCTGCGTTCCATAAGCCAGGCCCGCCTCATATTCCTGGTGCGCTTCGCTGTAGGCGAGCAACTTGTCCAGCATGGCCAGATAGATGTTCTGGTAGCGCTCGCGTTCAAAGAGACACCAGTCTTCGTACCAGCCTTCCAACAGATCGCCTTTGTAGAGCGGAAGGGCTGCCCGTAGCGTTTCCACCTGGGTGTATTCCAGCGTGTGCCCGGGAATTTTCTCTACACAAGTATAGGCTTGGTCAAAGACGGCTACGTCCAACCAGAAGCGGACCTGCGGGTTGATACCAATCCGATCTTGGATGACAAGCAAGAGGTGTTGGTTCTCAGCGGCTGAAGGCAGAGTGGACTGCACCTGCCATAGCGTTTGGCGTAGATATTGTTTCGCACGCGAGGTGGATTGGTTGCTCCACAGGAGGGTAGCCAGCTTCTCGCGCTCGTGGGTGCGCTCGCGATAGAGAAGCAGATAGGAGAGCAGCTCCTGGGCGCGCCGTGCCTCCAGCTTGATCGCTTCGTGTTCGCCACGCTCGATTTTCAGCTTGCCAAAGAGGGAAATTCGCAGGGTGCTCATAGCGCCGTTCCCGATGCAGACTCAACCAACGACGTGTGCGAGTTCTTTCTCGATCCGCACTGCGCTCGATCAACCTCAGTACGACCCACTAGAGGCACAGCAGTAGCTACTAGCCACAAAGGGCCAACAAGCGCGCAACAGAACAGGCAGGCCGGACCGCGTGCCAGCGCGTCTCTTCATTGCGCTGTGTGATCTTGAAGGCACAAATGAGAGGAAACAAACTAGCGCCTTACAATGCGCCCCAACTTCGGGGATGCCGTTTCGGAGAATGCGCAACGGGTCCGCACCGTCTTGTCCACACAGCAAGGCATGACTGCCTACCAGGTGTTGTGCGTGTACACCATCCATCATAGCAGAAAATAGGATGCACCGCAATAGGTGTTTCGGTCACGATTTTAGGTGACACGCGCCGTATTGCAATCGTAGCCTTTGGGCGCTCTACAGAACCTATCAAAATTACTATCTGTCGCCAGATAAAATGTATCTAAGACTGGAAACCTCATACCTGAAAACGGTTATCAGAGTACCAATACTTGAAGGCGGGAGCTGGCCCACGGAGCCACAACCGGAGATTCGCTCCCCTGGATGGAAAGGAGATCTATGCTTGCCCGTACCTTTACTTTGCAGCCGTCACAACGAATGTATCTCACCAAAGCCATGCAGCGCGTCTCACGCTCGTTTGCGCTGGTGGCGCCCTGGTTAGAGCAACCACTTCAAGCCTACGTAGCGTCGTCTTATCTTATCTGCCGCACGCTGGATAACATTGAAGATTGTGGGCAGCCGTTGGCCTGGCAAAAGATACGTTTTGCTGAATTTGCCCAATTGCTGGCCGACCCGACGCTGGCGCCAGAGCTATTGGCGCAGTGGGAGGGCGAGCAGTGGCCCGATCTTACAGATGGCGAAACCACGCTGATGACGCTGGCGGGCGGTCTGCCGCTCTGGCAAATCTACATTGCCTTTCCTGACCATATTCGCTCGCTCATCGAACGGTGGATTCTTTTGATGGCGCGCGGCATGGAAGAAGCGCTCGACCCGGCGCAGACCAGGCTGACAGTGCAACGCGGCAAGGTTCGCTTGCTGACGACCCTAGACGCCTACAACGACTACTGCTATTCGGTGGCCGGGACGGTAGGCGGCCTGGGCACCGAACTGGTGATAGACCACTACAGACTGTCCGAGGCAGTGGCCGAACGGTTGCTGGATGGCAGCGAAGCGTGTGGCCGGGCCCTCCAAAAGACCAATATCATCAAAGATTTTGTCGAAGACCTGGGGCGCAATGTCTGTTATCTGCCTGATGAGTGGCTGCGGGAGATCGACCATACGCCGCTGGCACTGGTTGGGGCGCCTGCCTCGTGGAGCCATGGTGTTTTGGGAGATGTTCTTGCCGAACTGCGCGCCGCCGCCGATTATGTATTGGCCGTTCCCACCCAGGCCACAAGCTACCGGATCGCCTGTCTCCTGTGTCTATTGCCCGCGTACCAGACGATTGTCAAGGCGGCGCAACATCACACGCAGTTGTTTACTCGCAACCACCAGATTAAAATTGCACGCGAGACGATGATGCGCTGTGTCCACGAGGCGATTTCCCTGGCAATAGATGATGGCGCCGTGCTCCAGCGCAGCCAGCATCTCGAACAGGCCGCCCACCGGGCATTTGACCAGATGCCAACTCACGCTATCCAGCAAACAAACACTGCTCGCTGAGGAGAACGTCTCGTTGGTCGCGCCACAGGATCTTCCCAACGGCGGTTTTGAACTCTTACAGGAAGGACCACCCCAGACCCTATTGCGCCGCTTCTGGGTGACGCAGCAACATCTCTGGGGATTGTTGTTTGGCAGTAGCGTAGCCTATGTGCGAGAGTGGACAGCGCGCGGCCAGGGCGGCAGTATCTCGATCTTGACTCTGCGAGCGCTGCTCTTCTTTGTCGGGCCCTTTCTAGACCGGCGTATTGTCCAGCAACCCTTTCCTGTGCAGTTTCGCATGCGCCTCGAACGGTTGGGGCCAACCTATGTCAAGCTTGGCCAGATCCTCAGCCTGCGCGAAGACCTGTTGCCCCACTCTGTCACCGCCGAACTGCAAAACCTGCTCGACCGGCTTCCCGTTGTCAACTTTGAGCGTTACAAGAGCCTGGTCGAAGCCGATCTAAAACGTTCGCTCGGGATGGCGTTTACATGGGTCGAACCGCTACCGCTCGGTTCGGCTTCGCTGGCGCAGATTCACCGCGCCCAATTGCGCACGGGCGAGGATGTGGTGCTCAAGGTGATCAAACCGGGGGTGCGCGAGAGCATCATTCAGGATGTGACATTGCTGCGCCTGGTGGGGCGCATCTTGCAGCTCTTTCTCGCCCGCTACCAGCCGCGGCGGATCATCAACGAGTTCTGCGCCTATACGTTGCGCGAAGTCGATCTGCGTTTTGAGGCTGACAACGCCGATACCTTTGCGGCCAACTTTCGGCGGAATCCTTATGTCTGCTTTCCTCGCATCTATCGCGAGTTTTCGGGAAAGAATGTGCTCTGTATGGAGTATTTTGACGGCAAGAAGCCGACGGCCGCAGCGGCGGCGCAGCTAACGCCGGGCGAGCGCAGCAAGATCCTCGACCTGGGTGTGGGCAGCATCCTCCAGATGATCTTCCACGATGGCTTTTTTCATGCTGACCTCCACCCTGGCAATATCCTCATCTTTGACGACCTGCGCATCGGCTTTATCGACCTGGGCATGGTAGGTCGGATCGAAGAGGAGACGCGCAAAGCGATGCTCTACTACTTCTATTCGCTGGTGATGGGCGACCCCGAAAATGCCGCCCGCATCCTCGCCACGCTGGCGCTGCCGGGCCGCAACGCCGATCTCATCGGTCTGCGACGTGAACTCATTGATCTCAACCGGCGTTGGGTGAGCGCGACGCGCTACCATCGTTTTTCCATCGCCCAGCTGATCTTGCGGTCGATCAACCTGGCAGGGCGGTACAGGGTATACTATCCTGAAGAGATCATTTTGATGACCAAGGCGCTGGTCACCATCGAGGGGCTCGGCAACATGCTGGAGCCGGACCTCGAACTGGTGACGGTGGCGCGCCTGCACATCCAACAAATTATCCGCAGCGAATTTAGCCCGGTTACGGTCTGGCGCCGGGGTGTGATCGCCGCGCCGGAATTTTTTGATGTGCTCCAGCGCAGCCCCATGATCATCGCCCATACACTTCAGCGGCTGGAAAAGCTAAACCAGGCGACCCCGCCGGCGCCCTTTGCGGGGGTCAAGGAGACGGTGCTGGCCGGCTTTGCCCTGGTCGCTGTCGCCGTGCTGGTGGCAGCCGGGGCGCCGTGGCCGGCCTGGCTGGCGCTGTTGGTGATCTCCCTGCTCCTCGTGATCCGCGGGTTGCGCTAATAACGAGTGGTTCTATTTCCCGCTGGTGAGTTCTGGCCGCACCAGCAACACCGGACAGGGCGCCGCACCTAGAACCTTGCCGGCGACGCTGCCGTAGGCCCAGCGGGCCAACCCCGTGCGACCGTGGGTGCTCATGACGATCAGGTCGATCGCATGGTTCGCCGCATAATCGACGATTTTCTCGGCTGGGTCTCCGGTGTCGAGAATGACCTTGGCCGGGATCTTGTGGAGCGCCAGACTATCGGCCAGCCGTTGTAGCACATGGCTGGCGTGTTCGGTAAGAACCTCTTGCTGGATAACGCCCGGTTGCCGGATCTGAAGTTCCGGTGTGAACATCATCTCGTCGCCCTGTTCTCGAATGACTTGAAAGAGCACGAGTTCAGCACCCGACTGCGCCGCCAGCTCTTGGGCATGGGGTAGCGCCTGGGCCGCGGTCTCTGAACCATCTAGCGGGAGAAGAATTCTTCGATAGGGTAGTGACATTCGTATCCTCCTATTATCGATAGGAGTTACGCTGTTGGATGCGTTCTCCAGAGGCGCCACGCACTTTGCAAGCGCATCGCACCTGAACAACTGCGTAACTTCTAATAGAAATAGAACACAGATTTCACAGATGACAGGAATACAACCAGGCGCTTCAGTGAAATCTGTGTTCAAACGGTCATACCTGATCAGTGTTCTACATTCACTTTACAACCCTTTGCGCCAGGCCAGAACAGCGTATGGACGAGTTAATCGCCTGGCCAGGTGGCTAGACCAGAGGCTAGCTGGCCGGTTGAGCCAGCGCCCGTTCGATATGCCCAGCGGCTTCACAATCTTTGGCGCGCGCCTGGAGGATCAGCGGGATAATCTGGCGCCGGGTGTGCGCATCCGCCAGCGCACGGGCCTGTACCGCAGAAAAACCGGCGCCCCCCAAAAAACTCCGTATTTTCCACATGAGATCGTGCTCGTCGGCATAACAAGCAGCAGCCTGCAAGAGCGCCGGGGCCATCTTGGGTTCGTCACGGGCGATATTCGCCAGGAAGAGCGAAGCGTTCCAACGCCCTTCCGCCACCATGGTCATGGCGTCGTTGTGGACCGCATAGAGCCAGAAAAGAGGGTCAAGATCATTGGTGGCAAAGATGTCGTCATTCTCTAATGCTGTAGCCCAGGCGGTGTAGGCGGCAAACCCGTTGGCGCGCTGGCGCACTTTGGGCCTACTGGCGACCGTCAAGGCCCAGTGCAGCGCCTTGCGGTTGATCTCGTTCTGCGGCGGTCGCTCCCCTTTGTCGCCGATTACGATCAAACCAGCGGTCTCTGAGTACCAGTCGCGTTTGCGAAAATAACCATTCGGCTCTCTTTCGCCATCCAGGTGAAATTCGGGTATCTCCTGAAAGAAGCTCCAGCCGATAAGGAGATCCCCCCCTTCATCGTAGCCGGTGATGATGGCGCATTCGGGCGGACCAATGACACCAAAGGCCAGGACCGGGCGCCGCTGGTCGCGGATCGAGGCGGCGATGCGATTCAGGAACGCTTCGCGCCCCGTAAAGTTGTGCAGCCGGCTGATGACGGCAGGGGCCCGGCGGTACTCTGGATTTGCCATAAACTCATATGTATATCCCACCGCTTCAAAGGCGCGGCGGTGGGGTTCGAGCGGGTCGTCGGCCATAACCAGCGTGTCGACATTGCCCCCATCCCACTCTTCCGGGTTCCACAACAGCCGAAAGGCAGCACCCGATACGCCCATGATCGTTTCGTAGGGAACTCGTTCGCCCATGGTTTCCAGACAGGTCTTTAAGCAAGCGGGAAATGGGCAAAGCTCCACCTTTCCATCATGGGGATAGAAGCTAACATCGGGTACACCTTCCAGCACGACACGATTGGGTGCGCTCGAAAACTTGGATCTGATCGACATAGTGGCTCCTTACCCTTTTAGGGCGCCGGCAAGAATGCCACGGATAAAGTAGCGCCCCAACACCAGGAAGAAGATCAGCGGAATCGAGGTGGCGATCAACGCGGCAGCCATCTGCAGATTGTAGAGCACCAACGTTGTGCCTTTGGCCTCGGCCATAATCACTTGCACCGTTTGCGTCTGGCGCGAGGCGAGCGTCAAGGCCAGGAAGAACTCATTCCACACCTGGGTAAAGATGATGATCGAGACCGAAGCGTAGGCCGGCATGGCGATGGGGGTCACCACCTGGAAGAAGAGCTGTACCCGGTTGGCGCCATCCACAAAAGCCGCTTCTTCCAGCTCGCGCGGGACGGAGAGAAAGAAGGTGCCCAGCATGACACAGGCCAGCGGCACATTCAAGATCAGGTAGCTCAGGATCAGGCCGGCGTAACTCTGCCCCAGGCCGGTGCGCGCCATGAGGATAGAGAGCGGGATGATGACCACCTGGTAGGGTAGATAGAGCGCAATGCCGACCAGGATAAAGAGAACCTGCGCCAGACGGCTCCGGGTCCGGCTCAAATAGTAACCGCTCAGCCCGCCAAAGAGGGCACACAACAGGGTGACCGAAACCGAGATGAACACCGAGTTGAGCAAGCGCGAGAACATCTCGCTGCGAAAGCGAGTGCTGCCAAAGAGCACCTCGGCAAAGTTGCTCCACTGCGGTGTGACCGTGGGCAGCAGATACTGGCCCCGGTTGATCTCTTCTACCGATTTGAGCGCGGTGACCACCATCACATAGATCGGCACCAGATAGCTGATGCTGAGCGCCACCAGGATGACAACGACCAACAACTGTGCGCTACGGCTGCGGCTTCTCATGAGAACCACTTTCTGAACGCATAGAGCGTGTACGGAATCACCAAAATAAACGACAGGGCAAAGATGATCATCCCAATTCCCGCTCCCGCTGACACCAGGTGCTGCTGGAAGGTGGTGATCCACATGTTGAGGGCGAGCACGTCGGTTGAAATGCCCGGCCCGCCATAGGTGACGATAAAGACAATGTCAAAGACTTTGAGCGTCGAGATCAACAGCAGCGACACCAAGATCAACAGCCCGGCCCGAATGTTGGGAATGATGACGGAGAACAGAATGCGCAGTCGGGTAGCGCCGTCCACTCGGGCGGCTTCCACCAGCTCCTGTAGTTCGGCGGTGCGCAACGAAGACTGGACGATGATGACAGCAAATCCCAAATATTGCCAGATAAAAATCAGAATCAACCAGTAGGTTGCCGTTGTTGGGTTTGTCGTATAGCGAAAGGTGGCATCAATGCCAATGCTCCGTAAGACCGTGTTGATGACGCCGCGCCCCGGCTCGTACATCCACGACCAAATGGTGCCGGTGACGATAAAGGACATCGCCATTGGATAGAGGATCAACGTACGGATGTACGCCTCTACCTTGGGGTAGGGTGTCAATTCGAGAAAATAGGCCAGAAAGATGGCGATCATGACGGTGGGGATCACCCCCAACAGCAGCCACTTGAGGTTGTTGGCTACGTCGACCGTAAAGCGCGGCTGCGCCATGAGAAAGCGATACCACTTGAGACCTATAAATTCATAGTTGGGTGCAATCGTCGCCCAGTCAGCCAGTGAGACGTAGAAGGTCCACATCAGGGCGCCATAGAGCAAGATCAAGAAGAAGAGCAGCGGCCCCAAAAAGATTGCATTCTCAAAAAAGGTCGGCTGCTGCAAGCGTGATTTTTGCCGTGTACGGGGCCTGGAGATTGATTTTGCCATCAGTGCCCTCTCCATAACCAAACCTCTGCTGGAATTATGAAAACCCTTGCAGACGGACCATGACAGGATGACAAGGCGGTGCGTGGCCCGATGTTCCGAAGTACGATTCACCTTGCCACCTTGTCATGGCCGCTGATCAACACACGCCCTTATCGCAACTCCTCATTATGGCCAGGTGTACCAGGCCGAAGCTTCCTGGACATTGTAGGTGTTCATCATCTCAGCAACGGCGGTAACCGTCTGGTCCACATCGGGTTGGGCCAGGAAGGTCGCGATAATGTCCCAGTAGATGGGCTGCGCCGCGGCCGGCAGAATGCTGCCGTGCTGGTCCAGGATTAGCTTGTCCGGGTTGTCACGTACAAAGGCCTGCATTTCCTGGCGGATCGGGTCCGGGAACTCGGCAGGATCGATGTCCGTGCGGGCAAAGAGACCGCCCTGGGTGACATCGGTCGGGATTTGTAGTTCAGGCGAGGCAACGACCCTGAGCCAATCCATCGTGGCTTCGGGGTTAGGCGCCCTGACGGTCAGGCCGTATGTATCAGGGTGGAAGAGCAAGATGCGTTCGGGTTCTTGCGGGAAGGTAACGGCGCCAAAGTCTACACCCGGCTCCCAGTTGGAGCCTTGGATGAAGGCGCCAATCGCCCACGTTCCCATGATTGTCATCGCCGCCTGCTCCGCACCGACCAGACCCACGGCCTGGTCCCACGTCAGCGCCGAGTGGTCGGCGTTGATGTAGGGGATCAGCTCCTGGAGCTTCTCCAGCGCCGCCCGGAAGACAGGGTCACTGGCGACGTCGATCTCGCCTTTGAAGAGCTGCACGTAATACTCTGGGCCACCCTCTTCTAGTAAAATGCTGTCAAAGACAAACGCATCACCCCACTTCTCTCTGGAGCCGAGGGCGAGTGGAACCATCTCAGGTCTTGCTTCCCTGATGGTCTCAGCAGCAGCCATCAACTCGTCAAAGGTCGTGGGTGGCTCGATGCCCAATTCCTCGAAGAGCGGTTTGTTGTAGTAGAGGATGTTCTGGATGTGCATGTTGAGCGGCACCACATAGGGGTGGCCGTCCACCGACACTGCTTTGGCTAGCGGGCCGGGGATCACCTCGGCGTAGTTGAGTTCCGCCCACAGTTCATCCAGTTGTTCCAGAACACCGCTGTCCACATAGTTCTTCAATTCAGCGCCCCCCAACGTCTGGAAGGTGTCGGGGTAGTCTCCAGAGGCAATGCGCGACTGCAACACGACCCGCTGATTTACGCCGCCACCCCCAGGGCTGGGGTTCTCCATCACGGTAATATCGGGATATGCTTCCTTCAGCGCCTCAAACATGGCGTCCGCGGCCTCGCGTTCGCCGGGCGCAGTCCACCAGTGGTAGATCTCCAACTGGCGACCGGCGGCCACCTCGGCCGGGGCCCCCACCTGGGGCTGGATGGCCGGACAGGCCGTCAGCACCAGGCTAAGCACCACCAGGGTAGCCAGCACAAGCTTCGTTTGTTTTAACATGGGATATTCCTTTCCCTAACACGAGGTCCAACCATAGTTACCAGACCAGACATGCACATAAGTCGTGTGTTGATTCCCAATGGAGCGAGGCTAGGTTTACTCCTTTGCCCATGTACGGCACGAGCCTGGAAAACCGAGATGATAGCTGGTCAAGCGGATAAGAACCGATCCGAATAACGGTTGCGGGTCCGACAAACTACACCTGCGAGTGAGCTGGGTCGCAGAGTTATTTGGAAAGAACGGTGACACCAGGTTCATCCCTTCAATTGTAAGAGCATTCAAGGCGGGCTACACTGGCAGTTGGGCTAGACTTCTCCCTGGCCGGGCTACGCGTTTCGCACCTGGCCAGATGGGCAGCCGTCGTTGGCGCCGGTAGCGTCGCGGTTTTATTGCTTACCCTTATCTACAGCGGACGCCGTCCCCGGTTGGCGCAGGATCAAAATAAGCAGCCCTGGCCACAAAAGCGACCAGGGCTGCTTATCACACGGCACAAGGAGTGACAACGGCCTTGCTACACCGGCTCTCGGACAAAGAACGCCTCGTAGCCGGCGAGGATGAAGACAAGCGCGCCCAAGATGAGCATGGTCCAGAAGGCCATGGTCATCGTTGTGAAACCAAACACAAAGGGGGCGATCACGGCGAGGACGCCGGCAATACCGACGACCCACCACTCCCACTTCGCCTGGCGCTCGTCCATTGCCTCATAGATCGAAGCCAGCAACACAACGACCCCCAGGATCACACTCGTCCACATAGCGAAGGTGTGGTCACGATAGCCAAGTGCAAAGGGGGCCACGGCCATCGCCAGCCCCAGAATTCCTGTGAGCCAGTACATAGGTTACTCCTTTCATGCAGACAACGGTCGACAGAACTAAGCATTGGCTGCACAACTGTGTCCATCTACCAGCATACGACAAGTACGCCCTAAATACACTGGCCGAATGGGGAGTCTTGCGCCTGGTCAGGGGAGCAGGCTGGAGCGATTCATCCTTTCAATTTTCCTGGAAGCGCTCGCTCACCTGGTATATGTGGTTCCCGTGCTCGCGCATGGCGACCTCAGCCGGGGTGGGCGCCCAGTCCGCGGTCGCCAGATCCTGGATGATCAACAGCGGCGTTGTTCCATAGGTGATCAAATTCGAGGTGACACTCCCGTAAGGCCACTGGCTTGGGCTGGAATAACCATGCGCACTGAGAATTACGAGATCGGCATGTTCAGATTGAGCCAGTGCGTGGAGACAGGCCGTCACATCTTCGCGCTCAATCAGGCGAATGTCGGTTTTGGCCGGCAGCCGCGCCTTGAGTTGTTCGAGATATTTGATCATAGCCGCACGGTTGCGCTCCATCAGTTGCTCGGCCAAGCGTGCGTCTTCGGGCGCAAGGGGGGCCTGGCGAGGCATTTCCGGGCGGCGCAGCACGTGCGCCAACAGGATCTGGGCGCCAAACGTATTGCCAAGCGCCGCAACAAAGGAAAGGACACATTGGGCGCGCAGCGATCCATCCAGCGGGACCAGCAGACACTGATAGCGCGCCTCGGTCTGCTCGGTTGCCTGCGGCGGACACGTCCGCACAAGCAGTGTGGAGCAATGTGAGCGCAGCAGCATCTTGTGGGCGTGTCCGCCAATAGTCCAATGCACTAATCCACCTTCGCCGTGGCTGCTCAGAACCAGCAAATCGACCTGATTGGCCTGGGCATAATCTACGACACAGTGGACAGGCTCTCCTTCGACCACGACGCTCTCGGCCTTGATGCTGGCCTCGTTCAGGCGCAGAGCGACGCCGTCCAAATACGCTTCGGCCTCAGCCTTCATCAGTTGCCAGTCGAACGGGTCAACCGGAGCGCCGGACTGGGGGGCGGCCAGCGCCCGCAGGAGGGTCACCCGTGGCTTGAAAACGCGAGAAAATGCCACCGCGTGTGGCAATGCACACTCGGCGAGCAAGGAGCCATCCAGCGGGACAAGAAGGTGCTTAAACATGATGTTCTCCTCTGGCAGCAACCTATGAGCCCTATTCTACTATTGTAAATCACATCCACCAGCCCGCACACTAGACGAGGGGTGAGGTCCTGCCCTGGTCAGGTGGCGAGTGTATTGTGAGGTGGCATAAGCTACCAGTTAAGAAATAAGCCGCAACGAGGAAAACGGGGCGAGGGCAAAAGATCCCCACTGGCCCCAACCAGTGGGGAGAACAAAGTCGACGCAGCCAAACTAGGTTCTGTTGACATTTGTCCGGCGGCGCATGACCCGGTCAGGGTGCATACGTGCGTTGCACCTGCCAGGTGCGATGCACGTCTCAGGTGCAACACACTTTGCAAGTGCATCGCACCGCTGTGCAGGCTGAAATGTCAACAGAACCTAATCAGCATCCTCATGATACTTGAACGAAAGCCGGATCTTCGTCCGGTAAGTGAGCACCTTGCCATCTTCCAGGTGCATGTCCAGGGTCACCACCTCGGCGATGCGCAGGTCGCGCAACGTCTTGGCGGCGGTATCGACGGCGTTGGCCGCGGCTTTCTCCCAGGACTCTGTGCTTGTGCCAACGTCAAGCTGACAGCGGATTTTAGGAGCGGATTGAACGGATGACGCCTACCAGCGCTACAACCGCCAGGGCCACCCCAGCCGCGTCGTAGCCAGGCAAGCGTTTATTTGATCCGATCCGGCAAGGAAGGTAAAATCGACCGTAATCTTCCAGACTGGCATGCGCACTGCGGCGGGCAGTTGCCTGGTGTGCGTAACACCCCCAGTCGATGCCGTTATCTATTGCACCCGTTATCACACCCGCCGTATCTTCTTTGATTCACCAGCGTACATGGCAGCCAGAATTTCGCAGCTTACTTGTAGATTTGGCTAATTTTTGCAAACCCTCATGCAACCAAAGGAGGAGCAATGTACGAGACAAACCAGTATGAAGGCATGTTGGCCGAGACAGTCATGATGCACGGGCACAACGGCGATCTCATCAACGCCTATTTTGCGCGCCCTCTGGGGGCAGGCCCCTTTCCGGCCATGGTCCTGGTTCACCACATGCCGGGTTGGGATGAGTGGTATCGGGAGGCGACGCGCAAGTTTGCCCATCACGGCTATGCCGCGCTTTCACCCAATCTTTACTATCGCGCCGGCCACGGCACACCGGAAGATGTGGCGGCCAAAGTGCGGGCAGAAGGCGGCGTGGCCGACGATCAGGTGGTGGGTGATCTGGCTGGGGCCATGCATTTTCTGCGGTCACAGCCCTACTCCAACGGCAAAGTGGGCATCTTTGGCACCTGCTCCGGCGGCCGCCATGCCTACCTGACCGTCTGCCGCGTGCAGGGCTTTGACGCTGCCATCGACTGCTGGGGTGGGCGAGTCGTGATGAGCCAGCAAGATCTCACACCCAAACAACCGGTCGCACCCATCGACT
>QEUW01000313.1 GCA_003577005.1 Chloroflexota bacterium
CGCGGCGTGTCGCCGGTGGCATGCAGGACGCCATTGGCCCATACCGCGTCAAATGTGTTATCGGCGAACGGCAGCGCCAGCGCATTGGCGGTGCGGACCTCCTCTGCCTGCACCCCTTCACAGGCAAAGTGACGGCGCGTCAGTTCCACGGCGTTAGGTGTCAAATCGGTCGCGGTGACGCGCACGCCGCGCTTGAGAAACTCCAGGCTGTCATAGCCCATCCCGCACCCGATCTCGAGCAGGTGCTTTCCTTGGAGCAGGGCCGCCTCGCGTTCGATGCGTGCCATGATCCAAGGGAACTTATAGGGGTTCATCCAAGGGCGAATATGGGCAAAGAACTCAGGGCTGCCCACGGTCAACTGCTTGTCGGTCACATATTGCAGACCTAGCGTATGGCTGTTCCAATAGTCGTGTACCGCCTCAACCGTTGTCGCAAGCGTGCCGTCCATGGATTGTCCTCTTCAGTTTCCATTGTGTGCGCTATACATCGACCTGAGGCGCAAAACCCAGATCGCGTTGTGCCTTGCCAGTGTTATAGGCATTGGGCTTCAAATAGAAATCCATGCTGCGCAGAGAAAAAGGCGGCTGTTTGCCAAGGGGCTTGAATGCCCATTGCAGCGTCTGGCCTGCTGCCTTGCCGAGCAGCACCGGCAGATGAATGATCTGTACGTTGGTTCCACTGGCGCTGGCGATCTCGCGCACCAACCGGTTGAGGGTCACTGCCTGCTCGCCGGCCAGAAAATAGACCTGGCCGGCGCTCTCTTCTGTCTGCGCGCACAGCTCCAGCGCGCGCACAGCATCCGAAACGTGGATCGGGTGGCGTAACGTAGAGCCATCCCCGAACATCACAAACCGGCCCTTGCGAACCATGCGGAAGAGTCTGCGTGTGCGCGGGCAGCGGGGGCCATAGACCCAGGATGGGCGTGCCACCACGACCGCAAAGCCGGTTTCGCGGCCAAAGCGGAGCGCCACCTGCTCGCCTGCGAGCTTTGTCACTTCGTAGATATTGGTGGGACGGCAAGGAGCGGACTCGTCAACCGGCGGCTGATGGATTTCGCCCACGACCGAGTTGCTGCTGCAATGCACAAAGCGTTTGACACCTGCCGCATTGGCGAGGCTGAGCAGGTTCAGGGTCGCATAGACATTGACACGCCAATAGTCGGCTGGGGAAATGTCTAGGCCGAGATGGGCGCTTGCCAAGTGGTAGACGACGTCAATCCCATCTACTGTCTGCGCAACCAAGCGGGCGTCTGTGATGTCGCCTGTTACGATCTCAAGCCGCGGCTGGGCTGCGATGGTTGCCAAGGCCTTTGTGTGTAGGTCGATAGCCCGCACGTGGTGGCCGTGGTGTAGCTGGCTTTCGACCAGATAACTGCCGACGAACCCCGCGCCGCCGGTGATGAGGACTCTCATGCCGATACCTCTGGCAGGCGGGCGCTGACGATGACGGCATTGTTGATTCGCTCCGGCAGAAACCGGTCGAGCAGGCTGATCTGACGCATCAGCGGATAGAGAAGCGAGTACAGCCGATAGGCCATGCCGTGCGTCTTCAGTTCCTGAGAGGACGCCGGCGCGATGCCGCCCTGGCCGCTCTGCGTGCGCCTGTGCGATAACAGGAAGACATAGCCAAAATTGAGCGCCAACTCCAGCATCTCGGTAAAGAAGCGGGAATACCCGCCCGAACTCGTCACAATCAGTCCCGCACGCTGAACACTTGCCTGAAGTTCAGCCAGAGAGTAGCCTGCACGCGTGTGCCCGTAGACCTCAGGGACCATGCCCACGGATCGCTTGAGCCGGTTCGCCAGTAGACTGGGATCCCCGTTGGGGACTGTGACGATCAGTCTCCCGTTCGGTCGCAGAATGCGCCGCAGCTCGCGCAAAAACGCTGCGTCGTCTTGCAGATGCTCCATCACGTCGATGGAGACAATGCAGTCGAACTGGCGATCGGCAAACGCAAGCCGATCGGGCTGAAGCTGGTAGACCGGCTCGCCCAAGAACTGGCTCATCTCGGCCAAGTGAGCGCCTGCGACATCCCCCCAATGCCACCGGCCACCGTGATTACGCAGATACCAGTTGAGCGCGCCTGTGTTGTCCCCGCATGTCACCAGCAGACAGCGCTGGCCCGCAGTCTCGCCCATAAAGTCAAGCAGGGCGTTCAGCTTTAGCTGTTTCTTGAGTGAGCGTTGAAACATCTGCAACTGCCAGGGCTGCTCTGCCCGTTCTTTCGAAGTGGAGGGTGTGATTCCTTTTGGCATTTGCGGTGTGGTTGCCATGGGATGCCGCTTCTGTTGATACGCGACGCGCACGGCGCCGTCTGGGCTGTGTGCGTTGATCTTGGGCTGCTCCGCAGGTCGCGAGCAGAAAGGCGGGTGAGATGAATACAGCCTTTCGATCTCCGCTTGGCGTCTGGCTGCGTCCCATCCGCATTCTGAGGCCATGAGGTCTGCGCATAGATGGACAGCCGGCGCTTCGGGTAGACCCACCGCGCCGGCCTCGGTTCGACGCTCCAAGACATCTGACAAACACATGGCCATTTCGTGGCGGATGGCATGCAGCACCTCGGCCACTGTGGTGCAAGACGAGGTCGCCACAGGTCTACCCCAGCGTGCATCCTGCTCAATATAGCCGAGCAGCGTGCCGTACTCCGAGCCATAGGTCTGGACGAGATGCTGAATGATTCCACGGTGGGCCGGTTGCGAAGACGCTAGGGCATGGGCTAGATAGTCGTCGAAGCGGTCGATCTGGCCCCCATAGAGAGGGGTGTGGGCTGTTCGGCAGGGTTCGGCCTTCCGGCCCAACTGCTGCACCGCGCAATCGACTGCCTTCTGTGCGGTGACGCGTGCCGTCGTGTATTTCACGCCGACGACCGTGATCAAGCCCGTGAGCTTGTCCTGTCGCGCGTGATCATGCACGATGCTCTCGCGCAGAAGCGTCACCCCACTGCTGGCTTTGCGCTTTGGCACAGCCGGCAGGTATCCACACTGTACATGGTAGACGTCAGCCAGCGTCAGAGCTGCCCCAGGATAGGCGAGATTGACCCCATCCAGCAAATGCTGGATCTGTTTTTCTGTGAGAAGATTGCCCGCCAGCGTGCCCCCATTTTCCTCCATTGGCTCATGCAGCGTTCCGATCAGCGAGAAATGCCGCCAAGGCACAACAAATAGCTGGCGTGTTCGCCGCTTGGGCTGGCCGGTCTCGCCTGTGACCTGTCCGGCAGTTGGCAAGCCACATGCGATATCAGGGATGATCTGGCGGGTCACCACGTTCGCCGCTTTGGATAGGTGCAGCTCTGGAAGCAGAGGACGCCCACCTACACGCTTCAGAATTTCCCCAGCCCCTGCACCAGCGCAGTTGATCGTGACCTTGGCCCGGATATCAAACGTCTCGCCGGTGAAGATATCTCTGGCCCGTATGCCGCTGATCTGGTTGCTCGAACCTAGGAAGCCGGTGGCCTCCACATAGTTCGCCACGGTTGCTCCGGCCTGTGACGCCGCAATCACCACCGAGAGCAGCAATCGTTCGGTGTTTTGAATCTGCGCGTCATACCAAATCGCGCCCCCTGTGACTTCTGCAGGGTCTAGTCCCGGCAATAGCCGCAAGCATTCCGCACGCGACACCGTCCGTCCATTGGGCAAAACCTTCTCCGGGTCGGGGAGCCGGTTGCGGTCGTAGCCGAGCAGATCCGTCATCGCCAGTGCCGTGCGCATGAACGGCTTGCGTGTGAGCAGGTTGCCGTCGCGGTAGGTCGGCATTATGCAGGGCAATGGATGGACAAGATGGGGCGCTATGCGCATCCATGTGCTTCGCTCCTGGATCATCGTCCGGACCAAGACCGGGTTTGCATCTTGGAGATAGCGCAGGCCGCCGTGCACGATTTTGAGGCTGTTGGCAGAGGTGGCGTGGCCGAAGTCACCTTTTTCCACCAGCGCGACAGAGAGGCCGCGTAGGCTTGCATCCCAGGCCACGCAGGCGCCATAAATGCCGCCGCCGATGACGGCTACGTCGAACTCACGATCCGCGAGATGGGTTAGCGTGCGCTGCATAGCGTCCGATTGGATGTCCTATTTAGACGTCCTATTGCCTACTCGCCGCATGAGCCGATGCGCTCGCTTTGTGCCCAATGCCGATGAGATGCCAGCCGAGCGGCCGCACCCAGGACCTGGGCAACTGCGCAAAGCTGGAGACAAAGACCCGGTTATAGAGCATGCCTTTCCAGCCGCCGTGTAAGCGGCTCTTGACAGGAAACCGTTCGGGGATGATCTCGCGCTGGTCAAACGAACGCAGCAGGCGGTTGAACTCGCCGATCGAGTATGTGCGGAGTACAGGAGCGTCCTCATGCTCAAGCCCTACCTTCGTCACCTTGGACATTGCGTTCAGCCAAGAGTACCGGTTGTAAACCATCAGCACGGCCTTGCCCCCTGGACGCAACACTCGATGGATCTCGTCGACCATCCGCTGCGGGTCGGCTGTGTACTGGAGTACGCCGTGCGCATACACGACGTCAAAGCTGTCATCTTGGAACGCGAGGCGCTCCCCGTTCATCAAGCAAAGCTTGGCGGGAAGGTCGTTTTGGGCAAAGTTTTGCCTGGCGAGTTGGATGGCTACTTCTGCAATCTCAACCCCGGTGACGCGCGCACCCATACGGGCCATACGGATCAGATCCGTTCCGACGCCACACCCCACTTCCAGCAACTGCATCCCGCGCAAGCCGGCGAAGTCCACCACGCGCGGCAAATAGTCCAGCTTTTCATAGCGGTATGCATCTAGCTCCTGAAAGAAACCGGACGTGCCTACCGGCTGGGACGCGATTTCCAGATCGTGAATATGTTGGTTCCAATACCGCGCAATCTCCGCAAGTAGATCGCCTTGAGGGGGTGCGCTATGCATAAACCCACTCCGGCTCACGCATCTGCTTGGGCGCGTCATGGATCTGCCGATGCCATAGCTCAAAGACGAGCAGCGCCCATAGACGATGGCTGTGGTTCGCACGGCCCGCTAGATGGTCGGCTACCCAACGCTGCACGGTGTTCGGCGCAAAGTAGCCGCGCCTGCGGACTACATCGGGTGAGAGCAGGTCAAGCATCATGGGGCGCAAGGAGCTTTGCAACCAGTGTTTCATCGGCATACTGAAGCCTTGCTTGGGCTTCGTGAGCACGCTGGCCGGTAGCCGGCCGGTCATTGCTTTGCGCAGAATCGCCTTTGTCTGTTTGCCCTGGAGCTTCAGCCTGGGCGGTAGGTTCACGGCAAACTCCACAATGCGATGATCCAAAAGGGGAACGCGTACCTCTAGTGAGACCGCCATGCTCATGCGGTCTACCTTCGTCAAGATGCCGTCTACCAGGTAGGTTCCAATGTCCACACATTGCTGCTGGGCTAAGGGATCTCGCCCTGCACACGCTGCAAAGTGACGCTCGATCAGAGAAGTGGCCGTGTTGCCGGCGGCTGCTTGGTAGGTTTCCGGGGTATAGAGCGCCCGTCGTTCCGATTCGCTGAGGAACATCATCCAGCGCGTGTGTTGTAGTTGCTCAGGCAAGGCTGCGCCTTCGACAAATCGTTTGAGTTTGTTGACCGGCCCTTTCTTCGCCGGCTGTGGCGGTATCATCCCGGTGAGCGCCGGAAGATAGCGCGTGCGCAGTGATGCCGGTAAAACCCGATAATAGGCATGGGCCTGTTGCGCTACGTAGGTATCATAGCCGCCGAACAACTCATCGCCGCCGTCACCCGACAACGCCACCGTGACCGATTGTCTGGCGAGTTTGGACACCAGGTAGGTCGGGAAGAGTGAAAAATCCGCAAAAGGCTCGTCGAAATGAGTGACAATCTGTTGCGCCAAGCCGGCGATTTCAGGTTCTAGGATCTGCTCCTCATGGCGGGTGCCAAAGTGAGAAGCGACGGCCCTTGCATTTGCCGATTCGTCGTAGCTTTTATCCCCAAAACCAATCGAAAATGTGCGGACATCAGAGCTTTCCTGGCACATGGCGGCTACGACCGTGCTGGAATCAATGCCGCCACTGAGAAGGGCGCCAAGCGGCACATCACTCGCCAACTGCATTCTCACCGCGTCGCGGATCAGATGGGCCAGGTTTTCGCTCAGTGCCCGGTCATCTCCCGTCACTGGCGAAACCGGTATCTCCCAGTACCGCTCGATCCTTACCCTGTGATCTTCAAAGATCAGCCGATGGCCGGGGAGCAACTTGTGCACGCCCGCATAGATGGTGTGTGGCGAAGGAATGTATTCGAGCGTCAGAAAGTGATCGAGCGCGGCCAGGTCTATCTCACGCGGGAGAGCAGGATGGACGAGCAGTGCTTTTAGCTCGGAACCGAAGACAAACCAGGCGCTATCCTGCCAGTAATACAGCGGCTTGATCCCGATGCGGTCGCGCGCGAGCAGCAGGCGGCGTCGCCTTGTGTCCCAGAGCGCAAAGCTGAACATGCCGTTGAAGTGCTCAAGGCATTGGTCGCCGAATTCTTCATAGGCATGCACGACAATTTCGGTGTCGCTTTGGGTCGCAAAGGTGTGGCCTCGGGCGATGAGAGTCGTCCTCAGGTCACGGTAGTTGTACAGTTCACCGTTAAAGACAACCTGAAGCGTTTCATCTTCATTGGTCATCGGCTGCCGGCCTGTAACCAGGTCGATGACGCTGAGCCGGCGCACAGCCAGACCTGCATACGGATCGCGATAGTACCCTTCGTCGTCGGGGCCGCGGTGTGCCAAGGTTCGGCACATGCGCTGCAAGAGCAGATCGGCATAGGGTCTATTGGGTGCAGTCGATACAAACCCGGCAATGCCGCACACAATATCGTCACTCTCTAGCGGTGGGTATGCGCTGCTGACCTAGACTATTTGTGTTCAGCGGGGTAGAGTACGGATAGTCTGGGCCGGCAGCAGGTTGCGCATCGTGCAAGGTCTGATAGATGGCATTCACCTTGGCAATATAATCGGCGAAGCGAAAATGCTCTTGTGCATGTTCTTGTGCGCGCAAGCCAAGCGCTTCGGCCTGTTCGGGTTTATCCATGAGTTCGAGAATTCCCGTCGCCAACGCTTCTGCCGTACAGTCGACTAGCAACGCCATATCAGGGTTCAGCACGGACGCGTGCGCCTCGATATTGGTTGCGACGATTGGCTTTCCAGCCGCCATATAGTCATAGATTTTCAGCGGAGTCGCCAGGCCATTTTTGCGCGGTGAGACGAGGATGTGCGCCATACGCACATAGCCGCCCACTTCCTGAATCGGTACGATGCCGGTGAAACGGATATTCCCATTCAGGTCGAGCCTGCGGGCTTCGCTGCGCCAGTAATCCACCTGGTTTTGTCTACCGCCCACCATAAGAAATTGCACGTCGGGTCGCCGGCTGCTGACAATCTTGGCACATTGCAGCAAGAGGTCTAGACCTTGGTAGGGTTCAAAGGTCCCGGTATAGACAACGAGATAGCCGCTGTCCAATCCGAGAGAGGTGATCTTTGCGCTTGGTTCGGAGTCTTGGGGAGGGACTTCCGCATGAACGGGCAGATTCTCGATCATGACCTGTTTGACTGCCGGGTTGATCGTCTGTACATGCTCCTGAAGCGCCAGGCTCACCGTGATCACCGCGTCACAAGTGTGCAATACCCATCGTTCCATCACCTTGAACAGCCAGCGGATCGGCGACTTTCGGGCAAAGCCAAATGCGCCCAATTGTCTAGGTAGACTCGAGTGCATGTCATAAAGATGACGCACATCAAACAAAAAGGCGAGCAGAATCGCAAAAAACGCGGCTTCCTCATGGGCGTGAATCACATTGTATTGCCTGGTGCAAAGCAGGATCAACGCTTTGCCAAATAGGAGGCAATCGAGGAGGACTTTGGGCAATGAGGGTCCCGGCTTCACTTCTTTGATGAACGGGACAGCCGGAATCCGATGAACGGTTACACCGGGGATCTCGACCTCGTCGCCAAGGTGATAGGTGACCAGGTCTATTTCATGCTTGAGCGCAGAAAGGGCAACAAGCCGCTGATATACACTGATCGGTGTGCCCCGTGGCTCGAGAACCGGCTGTGGCGCAAGCATGAGAATCCGCATATGACCTCCGATTGCCAACAAATCGTATTTGTACTGGCTGCGAGGGGGGCAATGGACAACGACCGGGCTGCTGGTCAAATGCCAAGTTCTGACAAATCAATCGGCCTGATAGCGGTGACAACCGTGTGCTGCATGCGCCGGCTTGTTCGCCCACGCGAAGTAACCCTGGCCCGCGTTGGGCAGGGTTGATTGGCTCGTCACCAACCGCGGCACGGTATTCTGTCTACTGGGGTAGATATGGCTCGGTGTTGCTGATGCGAATTGAAGGAGTGTGTGGCGAAAGCGGATGTCTTGCCACGGGTTAAAACGGCAACGACGCAGTGAGGATCAGACTTGGCCCGTTGCCGCTCGCTGCGTCAGAAGCCAGGAAACGGCAGCCTCCAAGTCCGATAAGAGCACCACGCCAGGCTGGTTCGAAACCATCCGAGTGAGTTGTTCTCCCTGGCGGCCCGTGGTGACCAGGCAGCACATGCATCCGGCAGCTTGCGCCGCCTGCAAATCGGTGATCGAGTCGCCGATGAAGATGCAATCCACCAAGCGAAGCCCAAAATCACGCCCGGCCTGGTGGAGTAGCCCAGGCTTGGGTTTGCGACATGAACATTCTTCGTCAGGATGATGTGGGCAGATATAGAATGCATCAATGCGCCCGCCGTTTGCCATGACGCACTGCTGCAGACGCCGGTGGATATCGTCGAGCACGCTCCGCCGCATCAGTCCGCGACCGACGGCTGACTGGTTGGTGATGACGATGATCGGCTGCGGGAGGGCCGCCAGCCGAGCGAGGGCAGACAAAACACCGGGAAGCAATTCAAACTCCTCCCAGCATTTTACATAGCCGGCCCGCTCGCGATTAATCACCCCGTCGCGATCGAGAAAGACCGCGCCGAACGGGTTGGGTCGCCGCACCGGTTTCTCCATCCGGCCCCAATCACGCACTCGAGTCGGACCAAATTGTGTAGTTTGCAGTATATATCACAATCTAGCGCAAGTGGTAAGCATCGGCTGTCAGTTTGCTTGCGATGTTCACTATCGTTCTGGCAAGCCATCGGCGCTGAGTCTGTGGGCGGTTGCCTAGCGCCGATAGTTAAAGATCACCTTGGTCCCGTCGACCTCCAGGTTGAAGGGCAGCTCGGAGAGCCTGCAGAGCGCGGCCCGCACCTCATCCTGTTTGGACGGCGGCACATAGAGCAGCAGATAGCCGCCGCCGCCCGCCCCCGTGATCTTGCCGCCCAAGGCCCCGGCGCGGCGTGCGCGCGTGTAGAGTTCGTCGATGCTGCCGTTGCTGACCCCGCTCGCCATCTGGCGTTTCAACTGCCAGCCTTCGTCCAGCAGCCGGCCCAGCGCGTCGAACTCGCCTGCTTCGAGACAGGCCTTGGCCTCCACTGCCAGCCGCTTCATCTCGCCCAAGACCGCCAGGCGGCTGGAGATGTTCTGCACCTGCTCGCTCAACACCGAAGACGACTTGCGCGTGACGCCGGTGAAAAACAGCATCAAATGGCGGTTGAGCCGGCGCATCTGATCCGGCGCAAGCGCCAACCGCTCGACATGGACCATGCCCGACCGGCAGAAGCGGATAAAGCGTTGGCCGCCATAGGCCGCGATGTATTGATCCTGCACGCCGATCGGTTTACCCAACCCCACCGTCACCGTGCTCGACGAGCCAAGCCCTGAGCCTTCGGAGGGGATGTCGGCCATGGTCGCGATCTCGACGCGCTTGGTGATGCCCGTCTTGCGCAGGCATTCGCGCACCAACTCATGCTCCAGTTGGTCCAGGTCGTCCACCAACTCGGTCTTGGTATAGCCGACGCGGATACGGTCGTCGTAGCGTTCTTTGATCGTCACATAGATATATTTGTCGATGGCGCAACTGAGCACCCAGCCTTCCTCGTGCAAAAAATATTCGCGAAAATCTGTGCCGCCCCCCAAAAAGCTGACGCGCAGCGGCGTCTGGGTGATGATCAT
>QEUW01000314.1 GCA_003577005.1 Chloroflexota bacterium
ACGATAGTCCGGAACGAACCAGAAACGGACGGCGCAACTCATTTCAAAACGAAAGAAGTTATACCAAGCGTACAGGCGTGCGCACTGCCTCAGAAGTTCAAAACCGCATTTTGTCCATACACACTCTGGATGAATCTTATTGAGGAGTATACACAACCTTCATACGCATAAGTGAGCGCTAAAGTACTAGACAGACTACTCTAAATCCTAGTCCATCATTTCTATGATCAGGTTTGGGACGTTCCCGATGAGCGCACGCGATGTACTCGCTATCACTCCCAAATGAACCCCCGCGAATAACTCTCAGCACAGTTTCATCTACATCCAAATTCTCACGACCGTCGAATGGATCGTATGGATAGCCAAAGTCCGGTTTTTCATAGGTCTTGCCCCATATGCTCCGTGTCCATTCATACACATTACCAGCCATATCTAGACAACCGTATGGGCTGGCGCCACTGGGAAAAACGCCCACGGGTGTTGTACTCAGTAGCCGCAGATCGCGGTAGTTACATCGATTCGGCGCATTTTCATTGCCCCAGGGATACTTACGCTTATCCTGGTCACCCCGCGCTGCCTTTTCCCATTGGGCCTCGCTTGGCAGGCATATAACCTTATTCGTAACGTGGCTGAGCCACCTACAATAAGCTATGGCGTCACTCCAGTCGATTCCAACAACTGGATGGCTCTCCTGCTCTTTAGGTGGCCGGTCATCATCCCAAAATATAGGTGCGCTGTGCCCGGTAGCTTGTGTAAAACGGTAATACTGGGTATTTGTGATCGGTACAGGGGAGATCAGATACGTGGCTAGGTGTAGCCTATGTACCAAATTATCTTTACCGATCCAAAATTCTCCAGCAGGAATCATTATCCAATTGGGTTCACCGTACGGCATAGTCCAATAATTCTGACCATTGATGCGTACGAGCGCAATGGCAGCCGCGATACGCCGACTGACAACACTCCTATAACCTATCCCTGTTGGGCCCTTTATCCCAAGAAGCTGCCTAAATACTCGAAAAAGAGGGTAACGATGGTTAATTTTCAGCAGCATGGACGTCATTTTGGGACCAACAGTTACGCGAAAGGGGCCAAAACGTTCTCTAATAGTGGCCGTCTCTAATTCGGTATGCAACTGTCTTTGAATACGTTGCTCGAGCTCAGTCTCCACCCGGCTGCCCCCCACATCGCGCAGACACTCCGCCGCCAACACCAGGTTGTGATAGGGCTCCGGCTCCTGCGCCTGGTCCGCTATGGCCCGGATCAGGCGCGCCGTCCGCTCCTTGCTCTGCGTGCTCAAATAGCCGGCGCTCAACAAGATCACCTCGCGCCACCACGGATCGGCTGTATGCCCCAACGTATAGGCCACATAATCGTCCCGCCCGGCCACTGCCCGTGCCACCAGGTACTCCTGGAAGGTCAAATGCGAAAAAGCATAGACCCCCTCACCCCGCGCCACCAACAGCCCGGTGCGCTCCTGGATCACAGCCAGAAAACGCGCCACCGCCGACTCGCTGGCCCGCCGCTCACCGGTGATGGCGTCAAACAGCGTCGCCAACAGCGCCTCCAGCTCGCCGGCGTCGATCTCCTTCTGGCCCGCCTCGTGCATGGCCAGCGCCACATGTTCCAACAGCAACCGCTTGTCGTTGGTCTCGAACGGCTGCTCCGGCAGGATCGCCGGCTCCTGCACCCCCTTGGCCTCCTCCCACTTGCCCAGCAACACATCCACCGCCTCGGCATAGAGTTCGGCCCGGCGGTCCGGCAACTTCACCCGGTCGCGATGCACCATGGCGATCACCGTCAGCATCAGCGGGTTGATGGCCAGCTCACGGATACGCTCGTTGCCCGTGATCGCCTCGACCAACTGCTGCGTCTGCGCCGCGGCGTAACCCTCGGCGCTTTCACTGCCTCCCATCTGCGCCACCGCCAACATGCGGTGCCACTGGGTCAGAAACTCCCGCACATCCGCCAGGCTGAAGTCGCGCACTGTGGTGACAGCATAGCCCTCCCCCAGCCGCGCCGCCCCGCTATAGCCCACGATCCGGCTCGTCACCACATACCGGCAATCGGGATAGGCCAGCGTAAACCGCTCGACCACCCGCGCCACCCGCCGCCGCAGGTCGGGGTCAGCCACCTCGTCCAGCCCGTCGAGCAGGAGCGCCGCCCGCCCGCTGCCCAGCCACTCGTCAAAGAAATCAGCCGGCACGTGGATGCGCTCTTCGCCCAACGACCGCACCAAAAACTCCAACAGCCGCACGTGCCCTTCCACGCTCTCGTCGGCATATTTTTGCAGATAGCCCGCCACCTGGCGCATGGGCAACAGGATCGGGAGCCGCGCCGGCTCCGCCGCCAGTTTGCTCTGGACCACCGCCGTCGCCTCGGCCAGGTCACGCGCATAGAGCAACGTCAGATAGCGCAACAGCGTGGTCTTGCCGCTGCCCGGGTCACCCAGCACTACCAGCCGCATATGGGCCGCCAGCGCCTCCTCCACCGTCACCGTCACCGTCTCGGTGACCAGGTGCGCCTCACCGCCCTGCCTCAGCCCACGCACCCGCTGTCCTTCGCCCGGCGCCAACGTGGCCTCCGCCGCCAGCCAGCGCTCTTCCGCCTCCACCAGCCGCTGCTGGGTCGCCCGCAGCCGGACATAGATGCGGTCCAGTTCGATCTGCACCAACCGCCCCCCCGAGCGGATGCCCTGCAAGTGCAGATAGCGGTTGCGCCCGATCACATGCTGCAAATAACGCCCCAACGCCGTCTCACGGTCTACGGCCGGCATGGGAATCTCCGCCTCGCCGACCACCACCATGGCCCCCTGCCCGGCGATGACCACATGGTCGCCGGTGACGATGGTGTTGTCACGCACGTCTCTGCCGGCAGCCACCCCCCGTTCATCCACGGCCACTTCTTTGGCAGCCTCTCTCCCCAACGCCGCCAGCGCAGCCCGGTAGGTGTCCTCCTGCAGAAAACCACCCTCAAACGCCCGCCGCAGCTCCTCCACCCGCCTGGCCCCATCCCCACCCATCACCCTATCTCCACCCACGCATTACGTATCACGCCTCACCAGCCGCACCTGCGCCGGGTCCGCCTTGCCAAAGAGCCGGGGCAGCTCCGCAGCGGTTGGCTGCTGTGGGCCTGTCTGCGCTGGGTCCGCTCCAACGCTCTTGAGGTGGCGGGCACTGCCTGGGGCGCCATCCCCCTCCATCCTCAGTTGCGAGAGGCCCAGTTCAAAAGCCGTCTCGACCATGCGACCATAGGCCAGCGCCCGGTAAAAGGCCACGGCAAAGTGCAACGCTGCCTTATCTGGTATCGCATCCGACATGCCGACCCCACAGTCGATTTGCTCGCCAATCGCCGCCGCCTGCTGCGCCGAATAACAGGCATTGAGCACCACACAGCGCACATCGTCCTTGAAAATGCCAAACAGATGGCTCAACGCCGCAGCCGGCACCGGGGCGCTCCGCCCCTGCGCATCCTGCAAGATGATCTCACCGGCCTGGCTGCCGTGACCGCTAAAATGGACAATGGCCGGACGGTAGCGCAACAACAGCTCGTGCAGATCCTCCACCCGCACCGCCCAGTGCGAACGCAGGTCAAAGCGATCCCGAAACGCCCCCTGCCGCATGGCCGCATCGATGGCCCGCACCTCTTCGTCCAGCCGCAGCCGCACCGTGTCGCTGGGATTAGCCGCCAGGAAGAGCAGCGAGATGACGGGCGGCTTCCCCTCGACCGCCGCCGGCGCCTGAGCGCCCGAACTGACCGGCCCCTGCACCTCCCTGGCCACCACGTTGCCCTGCCCCACCACATTGCGGTCACCCGTGACAATGGTGTTGCCACGCATGTCACGCCCGGCGACCACCGCCCGCTCGCCGCCGGCCACAGCACCCGGCCCCTGGGCAATCGCCCCACTCCCGCTCAACGTGGCGCTGTAGGTGGGCCCTACCGCCTCTCCCTGCTGCGCCAGCAGCTCCAACAACCGCCGCGCCGCCGCCACCACCGCGGCATCCCGGTCAGCCCGCACCCGCTCCAGCTCCTCTTGCAGCGCATCCTGGCGCGGCTTCGACTCCGGGCGCTGCTCCACCTTCGCCACCGCATCCGTCACATCGGGATTGGCGCCAAACCGGCGCTCAATTAGCCCTTTGAGCGCCGCATAGCCATCCTTGACCGCCTGCGCCGCCACCTCCTTTCCGGCCGCCACTGCACCAGCCACCACCGCCGCCACGATCATCGACACTGGTTCCATGATTCCCTCCTGGGAGCGCAGACCTCTGGTCTGCAATGACCTACGGGCTAAACAATCAAGCGGCCAGCCAATTCAGGGTAGTCGGCAAAATGACCGTCGACGCTGGCCAAGCGGCCATCCATTTCCAGTGCGGTGGCGATAATGATGCGGTCAAAGGGATCACGATGAATCTCTGCCAATTCGACCGCCCGCGCGGCGATGGCCGGCGTAAACGGCAGCAATTCCACCCCCGAACCGGTCGGCGCCAATGCAAGCCACTCCCGTACCGGCAGCGGTAGGGTAAGGCGGCCACGACGAGAGGCTAACGCCAGCTCGAAACAGGAGACTGGCGAAACACCAACACGCGGCGCGGATTCAATTTCAGCGAGCAGCGCAGAGGGCAACCGCTGGTGTTCGAGGTTGATCCACCAGAACCAGATGTGGCTATCCAGTACGATCATTGCAGGCACGCCCAATCCGCCTCATCGACGATCGGGCTGATCAGATCGCCCAACGTTTGGCCTTTTCCCGCAATATCGGGGTGGGGACGGCGTCGCTTCGTCCGCTTCGGGCGTTTGGGCTTATCTTCATCGACCGTCAGGGTGATCACTTCAACCCGACGATTGAGAAAAGTCTCGGGCAATTCAATCACCACCTGACGCTGCTTGACTTCTATGAACTGGCGGTTGACCTGCATACAGTCTCCAAATCACTGGTACATACGGGGAGGCAGCCCCCTGAATCCGCTTCGCTTTACGTTGGATTGTTATCCGCGTGCGCCGTAATTAAACACTATCGGGATTAAGAGAGCTTCGTAGACAGGGACACAGGTACACAGGTGATGCCTACCTGTTTCCTTGTCTACCTGTCTACCACTTGCAAAAGCTTATTCCCGATAAACTCTATTATACTATCAGATTGAGTGCGCCGAAAACCCCTTCCTCACCGCCGGGTGCGTCCAGCAAAAGGGGCGGGTTGACCCACGTCCCCGGCACTGGCGGGCGAGACGTACGGGGGCGAACCAGTTGCTCGCCAGTGCCGGGGACGTTTGCCCCAAAATTTGGACGCACCCTCGCCGCCATGTTCCTTCCCTATGAGGCAGCCGGGATGCGACAGTCGCCCGCCTTCCGGGAGGTGACCGCTGCCAATCTTGGCCTTAAAATCAGCTTCCGGTCACCTCCCCGAAGGCTTGTGAAATCGATCACCTTCGGTGGGCCGCTGGCCGGCGCCTGCGGCGCCGCTGGGGGCACAGCCCCCAGACCCCAGAGAGGCAGAGCGACAGAGCTTCCAGAGGCCAGAGTTTCAACGGCCGGGGGCCACAACCCGAAAACCAACAAGGTTGAGACGATCGCCCGGATCGTTCCCGAAACGGACGACGCAACGCACGTCAAGACGAAGGTCGTCCCACGAACCGCCACGCAACACGCGACGTACGCTCGCTGGCGCTCGGGTCTCTTCTCGGCCATCACCTGCATTGTAGGGGTATCTCCAATCTTCTCCCCACAAGCTCTGTGTCCACTCCCACACATTACCGGCCATTTCCTCGACGCCACACGGGCCGGCCCCGTGCGCAAAGCAGCCGGCGGCGCTGGTGGCACCGATGCCTGTATCGTCATAGTTGGCCCGCTCTGCGTCATCTTCGTCCCCCCACGGGTAGATGCGTGCCGGTCGTGGATTCTCCACCAGTGACAGCAGCGGCGTTGGTCTCAGACTCGTCGCTTCGACAATGAGCGCATCAGGCAGAACATGCAGTCCCCCTCTTGCCACCTTTTCCCACTCGGCCTCGCTCGGCAGCCGCACCGACTGTTCCGCTCCCAACACGCCCTGCTGGCGCAAATGGACGGTCAACCAGCGGCAAAAGGCCAGCGCCTCATACCAACTGACGCCCACCACCGGGTGATTAGGCAGATGGTGCGGGTCCCCAAGGTTGATGGGCGCCGAGCGCCACCCCTGCTGGCGGCGAATGAGCTCTCGTTTGTCATCCAGAGCGTAAATAACATCTTGCACTCGACCCTCGCTCCAGAAGCCAGCTTCGATCGCCTCCGCCCAGTACGCCGGCTCGGCATAGCCACCGGCCACGACAAAGGCCTTATACTGCGCATTCGTCACCGGATAGCGGCTCATCCAGAAGTCGTAGGGGATCTCGACCGTGTGCTCCTCCTCGCCTTCCCCCATGCGGAACGGCCCCGCCGGTACATAACAGAACTGCATTGCTTCGACCGTCATCACCTCCGGTCGCGGGTCGCCCAGTTTGCCCAATGCCCGCCCCGCCGCCGCCCGCAGGGGCGCTCGCACCTGGGCCGGGTCCGTCATCGTCGCCAGCAGCGCCTGCACCACGGCCGTCTGGCAGGCCCGCGTCACCCCGCCCGGCCAGGCGTCCACCACCGCTTCGCCGGCGCGCACGGTCGCCGCCCCCGGCTCACCGGCCCCGCTCTGCACCAACCGCTGCACCACCTCGCCGGCCGCCTCGTCCCGCTGCTGGATAATGCCCATGTAGCCCACCGCCAGCAGTGTCACCTCGTGCCAACTGGTGTCGTCCACATGGGCAGCCAACAACTCGGCCACTGTGCTCACATCCCGCTGGCCTTGCTGGGCAATCGCCACCGCCGCCAGATACTCCTGAAAGGTGAGGTGGATAAAGCCATATTCCCCGGCGCCCCGTTCCAGCAACAGCCCGGCGTACTCGCGGGCATCGGCCAACAGTTGCTGCGCCGCCACCTCGGGGTTGGGCTCCTCGCGGGCGGCGTAGATCTGCTCCAGTTGGCGCCGCATCTCTTCTCGCTTGACCAAGCCGATGCCGGGGCTGCTCTCGTGCATCCACAACGCCAACGGCGCCAACACCCGCAACGTCTCCACCACGTCCAGGTCCCGGCTGGGCGGCCGGTCCAGCCCGCGCGCAAGGTTCCAGTGGCGCAGCAGCGTCTCGATGTACTTCTGGTAGAGTTCCACCCGCCGCTCGGGCAAGGTCACCCCCTGCCGCTTCATCAGCGCCAAGATCGTCAGCAAAAGCGGGTTGGCCGCCAGTTGCCGCACGCCCGGATTGTTGCGCGTCGCCGCTATCAGTTCGGCCTTCTCTTGGGCGGCATCGGCCAGCGCCGCCGCCGTGGCGCCCTGGGCTGCTTTTTCCAGCGCTGCCGTCCAGCGGTCGACAAAGGCCTCGATCTCCTCGTCGCCAAAATCGACCAGCGTACACTCCGCCAGCCCTTCCGCCGTCGGCCGCACCTCACGGTAGCCCACCACCCGGCTGGTGAGGATAAACTTGTTGCCGCGCAGCCGGTGGTAGGCAAAGAACTCTACCACCCGGCTCACCACCAGATGGCGCTGCCCCAACTCCTTGACCTCGTCCAGCCCATCCAACAGCAACAAGGCGCCCCCCTGCGCCAGCGCCTCCTCGAACATCTCCTCCACCGGCAGATGGATGCCCCGGTCGTGAAAGTAATCCCCCAGAAACGCCTGCAAGGATACGTCCCGCTCCGCCAACGCATTGGCATACGCCGACAGCGGCGCCAGGATCGGCAGCCGGCCCGCCAGCCCCAGCGCCTGCCCCTGGCCGAGCGCCACACAGAGCGTCACAAACTTCAAAAAAGTTGTCTTGCCAGAGCCTGGGTCCCCCAGCACGATCAGCCCGTCCTGTCTGGCCAGCAGCTCGATCAAGGGCGTTGGCTTGCTCAGCCGCTGCCCCATGGCTGCCGCCTCCTCGTCGCTGACGGCCCGCCCCGCCAGCCGCAACTGTCTCGCCCACGTTTCGCCCTCCGGCAGCTCAATATGCGCTTGCAGCGGCACATACATCTCCAGCAAGGGCAGTTGCAGCGCCACCCGGTCGGCCATCCCCATACCTTTGAAATCCAGATACCGGTAGCGGCTCACCAGAAAATTCAAGTAGGCCTGGGTCGTCTGCTCTAGAGCCGCCGCATCCAACCGCCGCGTCCCCACCCGGCGCCAGAAATCCGCCGCCACCTCCTGCGTCACCACCACCACATTCTGGTCACCGGGGATCACGATGCTGTCACGGATATCCCGCCCGGCGCCGGCGCCTCGCTCCCCGGTAGAAACGGCGGGCTGTGCCTGGTCATCCGAACGCTGGTGGGCAATGGTCTGCGGAGTGCGCCGGTTGCGCCACCAGCCGATCACCACCACAGCGCCAGCGCCAACCCACAACACCAGCTGCACCAGGTCGGTGAGCCCCTGGATCATCTCCGTGTTGGCGCCGACAAACGACAACAACAGCGGCGCCCAGCGGTGCGCGGTCAGCGCCAACGCCACGCACGCTGCAACCACCAATAGCAGGGGCACCAAAGGCAGCAATTTGACTTTGTTCATCGCTGGCAGAATCCTGGGGTAAGTCCGAATTGGCTCGACGCGTGGTACAAACAGCGATCTCCATCATACCGGTTGCCGGCCAATTTGGCAACCACCTTCCAAGTCACAACTTTCTGCGACAGCACAAAAGTGCGTAGCTGACCGCACTCCAGCTACGCACTCGAAAAGGTTATCAGGTAGGCCATCACTTTTGTCACCGCCGCGATCAGCCCGCTCTTTCTTGCTCGCGTGCCAATACCACCACCGCCTCCATCACGGTCTTTACACCCACCTTCTCACACACCCGGCGCACATGCACATACGCCGTCCGCCGTGAGATCACCAGCTCCCTGGCAATCTCCCGCTGTGGCTTGCTCTGCGCCAGCAAACCCGCCACCTCCCGCTCCCGCGGCGTCAACTGATTCTTGCGACAGCCCATCATGCTAACTCCTCAATCGACAGCAACCTCAGCTTCTCCATCCACCAGCCACACCGGCGGCAGATCCAACGGTCCATCCTTGGCTGCGGCCAACGCCCCCTCGCCTGCGCCCGCCCACACCTGCGGTCGCGCCAATTCGGCCAGCGTGCCCACTACCTTGCGCTGGTGCTCGTCTGACCCGTTCGGCAGCCGCCGCCAGCGCACATCCACCACCGCATCATCGCTACACGCCCCACTCCGATAGGCGGCCACCGCCAGTTGCACCTCCGGCAGCGATCGCAGCGCCTCCATGTCATCGTGCGTCTCGGTCTTGGCTTCCTCTTCCGAGGTCCATTCC
>QEUW01000315.1 GCA_003577005.1 Chloroflexota bacterium
CAAGCCCGGCGTCACCCAGCCGCCGTGCGCATCCACCATGACCCATCCAGCGGGAAGCTGATCCACTGGCTGAAGGCCTGCGATGCGCCCGCCGCCGACCAGCAGGGCGCGATCCTCCACGACGCGGCCGGGCAAGACCACGCGCCCGTTGACGATCGCGCAGAGTTCTGTGGCTTGGATCGGTGCCATCGGACGTTATATACCGGCTATGGTACGCTGCACTGCCATCCTAGACATCCAACAAGCCCCGGGTTTTGGACACTTCGTCCAAGCGGGCGCGCAGTTCCGGGTCCAAGCTCCAGCCCACTGCGCCCAAGTTGTCGTCCAAGTGTGCGATCGTGTCGCCGCCCGTAATCGCACAGGTCACCTCCGGGTGCGACAACACCCAGGCCAAGGCCACCTGCGCCGGCGTCTTGCCCAGCTCCTGCGCGATTTCGACCACTGTCGTCACTACGCGGCCCACCTGCCCGCCCATCAGCCGCTCGTAGCGCTCGGCCCCGCGCTGATGCCAGAACGTCCCCTCCGGCGCAGGCTGGCCGGGGGTATAGAGGCCGCTGAGCAGCCCAATCGCCAGCGGGCTATAGGCCATCATGCCCAGCCCCAGGGCGCGCACCACGCCAAACAGCTCGCGCTCTGGGCCGCGCTCCAACAGGCTGTATTGGTTTTGCACAGCCATCAAGGGCGTCCCGTGGATGCGCTCGGCAG
Source organism: Chloroflexota bacterium (assembly GCA_003577005.1). The sequence continues at coordinate 706 of QEUW01000315.1, forward strand.
TCCACTGCGCCTGGCAGACCTGCCACGCCGCAAAGTTGCAGCAGCCTATGTAGCGCACCTTGCCGGCTCGCACCACGTCGTCCAGGGCGCGCAGCGTCTCTTCCAACGGCGTCGACGGGTCAAAGACATGCACCAAGTAGACATCCAGATAATCGGTGCCCAACCGCTGCAGCGAGCGGTCAATCTCGCGCAAAATGTGGCCGCGTGAAAGCCCCGCGTCGTTGGGACCCGGCCCCACCCGGCTCGCCACCTTGGAGGTAATGACAATCTGATCGCGTTTGCCGGCAATCGCCCGCCCCAGGATCAGTTCCGACTGCCCGCTATTGCGGTGGTTATCCAACGGCGCATAGACGTTGGCGCAGTCGATCAGGTTGATCCCCTGGTCGATGGCGTGTTCGATCATCCGCTGCGCGGCATTGGCGTCGGCTTGGCCGCGCAAACCCAAACCCAGCGCAAGCCGGCTGACCTTCAGGCCCGCGCTGCCAAAGTTGATGGTTTCCAAGGTCTAATCCTGTTCCGGGCCGACAATGGGCAATGGAATGTGGTGGGAGAGAGGCTGGCGCGGCCAAGACATGTGTGCCGCAGGTCAAAGTGTAGCGGAAAGCGCAGGAGATGACAAACAGCCCATCGCCCCAAACAAAACTGCCCAAACAAAAAAGGCCCCAGCGTCTGCTGGGGCCTCCCATACATCGAGCAAAACCTACTGGTCCATCTCCGGCTGAATCAGCCCAACCAAATTGCCGCTGGGGTCACGAAAGACCGCGATTTTGCCAACGGTCGGCACCTCATGGATCTGCATCGTGATCGTGCCCCCTGCCTGCTCGATCTGCTCCACATGGCGGGCAATGTCATCGGTCTCAATATAGACCACAACTGCCCCGGCAGGCATCCCGTTGCCGATCGGGTTAAAGCCACCGCCGATCGCGCCCTCCTCTGGCAGAAATGTCGTGTAGCTCATCTCCGGCCACGACTGCGTCTGCCACCCAAAAAGCTTGCTGTACCACTTGGCCGCTTCGGCCTGATCCTTGGCCGAAAACTCCACATGAACGATCGGATGTGCCATCTGGGTTCCTCCTGTTGGGTAAGGATGATCTGTGCGCCTTTCCCAGAATAGCACATTTGTTCTGAAGTGTCAATCCTAAAACTGCCAACACCAAAACTTCGCAAAAGTCATGAGGGCCAATAAACGAACATAAGTCAACTAATTTCAAGCCGGATATTATCCTCTTGCAGTTCTATTCCACATCCACCCGGTGCGCCAGCATAATGATTGCCGGGAGCTAGCAGGTCTGGATAATATTGTCTCAGATGGCTCCTGAGCTCGTAACAAAGGTGGCACGAATCAATATAGCCCTCTTTCAGCTTAAATCCCTCTGTATGGGGCAGCTTCATCAAGCCAAGCGGACCTTCTTTCATGATTGCGTTGAGTATCGGGTGCTTCTCTAGCTCATACTCGGTCAGGATATCTGCCAGGGGTCTTTCCTTCATGTTCCCAATTGCAATGCCGTGACACAACGTTACATAGCCGAGGGGATCGATGGCAATTCCTGAAGGTTCTGCAAACGAGTCTAGAAAAGGAGGCAATGGACACCGCGTCGGCAGCGTTCTCTCTCCTCGATACAGCGGTGAGAGAAGCTCTACAGCTCTCCCTAGATAGGTAACTTTACCAGGGACAATGGGAATTGAGAGTTGTAGAAGCTCCTGGATCATCTCTCGTGTCTGGCGGTCATACTGATTATCTGCATGAATGGATTCCAGTAAATTCATCAGCACACAATAGCGCATTCCTCCATCCGCAGCCGCTTGCACAGCACCCTTCACGTGCTCAAGAGGAATGTACTGGGTGTGAAAGCTGTCTACACTGATCAGCAGCAGCGATAATCCTGCCTGCTTGAGGCTTGTGACAATGGTCTGGGCACGCGCCTGCCTCTTTCCCCACCACCCACTCGTAATGACAATGATGTTGGTGGCGCCGTAAGTCCTTGCCAGTTCAATTACACGTAGCAACCTCTCCATGTACAACGTCGGTTCACCACCAAGGATTTTAACGGTCTGCAACTGCCCCAGCTGATTAATGGTTTCGAACGCGACTTCTACATCCTTTTCATCGATCACATTCTTTAGCGAGGGTTCCGAGCCATATGCACAATGGGAGCAAGACGCGTTACACTGATACGTCAGATAGATTCCAATTCCCTTGAGATTCATAAATTACCTCCAGTTAATGGAATACCGAGGGACTGTACCCCCTGTGCAAATCTCCTTTTCTCCGCCTCACCCCGCCCTCCCTACAAGGAGAGGGTAAATAACACTCTCATTGACCCCATCAATCCCTAATAGCCGGTTTAACTCGTCATCTAAGAAAGCACCTATTGGGATAATGCCAAGGTTCATTGCAGCAGCCATGAGACACATGTTCTGGGCCATATGTCCCGCGTCCAATAAGACAAAACGATAGCCCCGCTCTTGATACTTAAACATCGTCCTCTGGAAAACGGCAGTCACTAGACATAGCACACATGCCTTCTCAACGAGATCTTTGGAGATTGTGTATTCTCCCACTATCTCGCAAAAGTCACCCTGTTTTAAACACTCTAATACACCGTTGATCGTGTGGTAGTGGTAGATGCCTGGCTCAAGCCCCACAACATTCCACACGACAAGATAGATCTCTAACGGGTACAGCGCTCCTGCGGAAGGTGCGGCTCGGAAGAATTGACGCTGCGTCGCCTGTTGGGATATAGCCGCCGAGCCGGTAACTCCATAGCTGAAATGTAGCAATCGCGCAATCTCATCAAGCACTAGTGGGCGGCCTGAAAACTCCCGGAGCGTACGCCGTTTTTGAATGACCGTTTCAAGCGAGGGGCCATTTGGCTCAAAGTGATCAGGTAATGCGATTTGGGAAGCAGTAGGATATGATTTACACGACCTCGCCATTTTTTCCACAACATGTGGGATGCTGGTAATTAGGGAAACAAACTCACCATATTGTCGCCAGCTGATCTTGCGTAGCTTTGAATTCTCATGATATAGCTCGGCAAGTGAAGAAACGTTGGGTTCCGTCATTAATTTGTTCACATCATCTGTATAACGTCTCACGAGCCACCTCTGAGCATCATCAACTATGGTAGACTGAATCACCTGCTACTAGGGGAAGGGATGGGGCCATGGGTATAGTTCTTCTTCAGCCGTATCTTGTGCGGTGTAGCCAAGAATCCTTGGCGCCTCGTACAGTCTTTTCCCACCCAAGAAGCGAAACTGATGATTCCCGTGCAGCGGCTGCAACTTAGGAATCAGCACCCTTACCACCCGGAATCCTACTTCTGCTACATCTCGTGTTGTTAGGTCCACAACAAGCACGTCAAATCCTTTTGTCGCCAACTTTTCTAAACATACCTCAATATCACCCACAATCGTGCCGGTAGATAAGTTAGAAAGCTTCTCTGCCGAAACGGTTGGGGGCTGCTTGACGAACTCTAATTTTGGAATCAGATCGGGCACACTGCTGTATAATCTACCGTGGTCATCAAAATTCTGAAGGTTGCTGAAATTCTCTCCACAAGTCCAGTCAGGGTCTTTGCGAAGCACGTACCGTAGGTAAGGTCGTCCTTGAGCACTCTCTATTAAGGACTTCCGAATCGCTTCCGCTGCATTGAGACGTGTTGCTGAACCTACACAAGCAAGCTTACCGACGGTAGAGTTTCCTATAGCCAACGTGTAATAGGTAGGAACTCCGATATCGGAGGTGATGTCACATATACAGTATTCAATGCCGGAGACGGCGAATTTTTCGGCGAATAGCTGGCCGCTCTGGCTTTCATTGCTCTCCAATGTCACAACTGGCATCACCAGCTTATTCAGCCACATGATGATAAAGGCATCTCGCTCAATGCACTCATAGATGCCTGTGAGAATGGCTTCCTCCAGTGAATTCCCACACGATAAACCCGTCGAGATCGAGGGGCCAAGCAGGCTCTCCCCTTGTGTATAAAGATAAGGAAGGTAGACAAAACACGCAGGAACTAACTTCGGCTTGTGATCGAGTAGCGAGTATGCCTGCGTCCAGCAGATTTGGGATTTCCTCGTGAATCGTTTAAATGGAAAGCCCTCTTGGTCATATTGGCGGTCGGAGTATAAGGTAAAATCCTCTGGAGGAACGGCCTCACAGTTAAGATCTTCGTAACTCGAAAAGAGCAAACTCGCTCGATTATAGAAATTCGAGCAGTACCTTTCTATTGCTTCACCAATGGTCGCCGCTATTGCTTCTTCCCGAGTGAGACCCGCACCGCCATTCCGCACACTACACTGATGTGGTGAGTAACGGCTGGTATCGTTCATGACGGTCCCAAAGGAAAAGATGAAGGGGTCATCCTGTTCAATTGACTGCTCTAGAATCGCCTTGATCACGCCTGTCTTATAGCTAACAAAGCGATAGGCAAGCCGTACTGTCTCCGATATTGATCTTGGCGTTGGTTCTGTGAGAGCAACTGATTGCATGCTTTTATCCCATCCAATAGCTCTTGGGAGGCTGATCCTTGGCAGGCCCACAAACCGGACACCGCGGTAGCTTGAGCACCTCATGGGACCTGGCCTGCAGTGTCATAAAATTGATCGAGAACAGGGAGCCATAGGTTTCAGGCGGCACCAACAGCGTCAAATGCTTCACGACTTCTAGAGCGACGAACTCGCCCAGGATCGCCGGAAACTGAGATAAATAACCGTAGGAAGCTGTACGTCCTTCGTGTTCTCGAACATACTTCTCAAACGCAACATACTCATCATAGGCGTCTAAATTGCTCTTCAGACGTAATCTGTAACATTCATAACAGCAGGTCTCACGAGGGACAATGAAGGGACCGACGGTTCCCTCTATGCTGTTCAAGCTGCTGCAAACAAGCCAAGGAATGTTTTCATCTAGGCAGATTTGGTTCACCCAATCAAAGATTGCCATTCGCGGCTCATCCATGGCTACGACAATGACATCTTGCCCTTTGACAATCTGCAAGATGCTATCTTTTGACTGGAGTCCATCATTCAGCTGCCGGAAGTCAATGCTAGGGTTAATATTGCCTAGTACAGAAGCAAGCACGCCATCTGTAGATTCTCTAACGCCCGTAGCTGTATAGTTGTGATTCGGGAAAGGAGGGGATAGTTGCCGGTCAGCGACCCCGGTGATATAGCCTACACCGGCCTTTGCCAACGACATTAGTACTGTGACGCCTATTGCTCCCAAGCCGAGGATCGCGACTTTGCTGTTTTTGAGCCTTGCTTGATAGGCGTGTGGCTCTGCAGTGAAGTGAGAGAAGAATAAGATTTGAGGTCCGTAATAGCTTAGCTCCTCGCGGCTGAACATGGAAGGCGGCTCCGTTGAGGCATCTTTCAGTAGGCCACCATTGTTCAGACACTCTAGGATCGTCAGGATCTCGTCTTCCGTAGCAACCTCTTTGCATTTTTCGATAAGTTGAGAGAGGGTGAAGGAGCCATCGAGATATGGAAGAAGATGTGGGAGGAGCTCCGAAACTGTCCTTCCTCGCAGGATATAGATCGTATCGTCACCTGCTCTAAGTTGGTATGCGTTATTCTCCATCGGGATTTGGTCGAAGTATGGGGGGATTCGGGGCCGTACAGGTAGGTGATGATACATGTGGCTATTCCTGTAAAATCTAGACTGGGTCGGCGGAGATTGGCGTACCCTTATGGTAGTCATGTGGAGGACTCGTATAGGACAAGGAGATACAACCTGAAACTGGTTTGCTGGCTCCGCCGACCCAGATGTACCTAGGGTGATCCTTCCTAACTCCTTTTGGCTCGTTCACCAGTAGCTGCTACTTCGCTACCAGGCGAGCCACTTCTCAAGCCTGATCAAACTCACTGCGGCTTGGTAGCGCCAGAAGTCAGTTCCCGAGCCAATTGCTCAAGCTGGAGAGCATTGGTATTACAGTTGCAGCAACTTCCACTTCTTGCCAAACCCTCTGGATCTACCTGGAAAACCAATCTGTCGCCGACCTTCTCTACGGTCAGTTCCACACGGTTTCCTCTAAGACCTCTCTCTTCAGCCATATTTGTGTTACCTCCGTTATCTATGAGACTAAGTCCTCCACGATATACGCACCCTCAGGGAGAGCTGCAAAGACGGCATCTGCACTTACTTTGAGCGGCAAAGAATTGACCTCAAACGCGAACGCAAAGACAAGACACTCTGCCACGCAGGAGGGTAGTTTTTGACAGAACCGAACGTAACTAGGCCTGCGACGACTTAGGCTACAAAGTCAGATAATTTAGAGAGGAGAAAGTGCGCTGACGAACAAGACAGCTATTGGGGAGCGGTGAAAGGAGCAAAGAGGAATCAGACCGAATCTCATTTAGTACTGCAAGTGCGATTATTGTAGCAGAATTCTCTCATAAGTCAACACACAGTTTGATATGTAAACTGCTCCATAGTGTCACGGTGCGCCGATACAAGGTAGAACCTAATAGCCCTGCTGGATGAGTGGTCTGCGGTCGAGGGAACGCGACTTTTGAGAGGCCCTGTGCCAATACTGGTTCAGTCGCTGGCCGCCGGCACCGAGACCACTGTCACTTTAGGTCGCGCCCGCAGCCCCGGCAGCATCACCGCGATCGCGATGATCGCCACCGCGCCCAGCGCCGCCTGCAGCCCCACGGCAAAGGGCGCGCCAAAATTCTGCGCCAGCGCGCCCGTCTGCAGCTTGCCCACCGGGTCCGACCCAATCGCCAACACCAAGATGCCCATCGTGCGGCTGCGCATCTCATCGCTGGCCGTCAGCAAGATGATTGAGCTTTGCATGATACCAAAGCAGGCCTGCCCCATGCCCACACAGAGCAGCAGCCCCCACGAGACGGCATAGATGCTCGACTGGCTGAAGATCACCAGCGCCAGCGCCATACCGAAGGTGCCGGCGGTAAAAATCCAGCCGTTGCTCACACGCCGCCGGATATAGTTCGTCACCCCCAACCCGATAAACGAGCCGATCCCCGACGCCATGCCCAGGATGCCCAGCCCCACCGGCCCCTGGCCCAGCACATCGCGCGCAAAGACCGGCAGCAGCGTCATATACGGGATGATCAGCATATTCATCACAACCGTGATCAGCATCACCCCCAAGATCGGCTGGCTGCGCTTGACGTATTGCAGCGTCTCGCCCAACACCGTCCACGGCGACGCCGCCGGGCGCAGGTTGGTGCGCGGCACGGGGTGTTGCGACAGCGCATAGACGTTGACCAGCGCCGTCCCCGACAGCGCGGCCATCACCGCATAGCAACCCGCCGGCCCAAACGCTGCCACCAGCCACCCCGCCGCCAGCGGCCCCAGGATGCGTGCCCAGCCCTGGGCAAAGTTCTCCAGCAGCATGGCGTCGACTGTGCGCTCTTTGCCCACCAGGTCCGGCAGCAGCGCGCGCCGCGCCGGCCAGTCCAAGGCCCAGGCGCTGCCCAGCCCAAACGCCGTCAGCGCCAGATGCCAGACCCGCAACTGGCCCGACGCAATTAGCAGCAGGGTCACCACATAGAGTGAGAAGTTGAGCGACTGAGCCATGACAATGATCTTGCGCCGCCCCATACGGTCGGCGATCAGCCCGGCGTAGAAGCCAAAGAGCAGCATGGGCAGCGACCGGCAGAAGCCGACCAGCGCCACCAGCCAGGCGGAGTCAGTCATGTCGAGCACCAGCCAGCCCACGACCAGGCTTTCCATAAAGATCGCCTGCCACCAAAGCGTATTGCTGCTCAAAAGACGTCGATAGTCGGGCACGCGTAAAGGTCCCAACGCACCCGGCGCGGCAAGCGCCGGTTTCGGTTGTGGCTGCATCTTCGTTACATCTCGTCTTGCGGGCCTGGCAGACGACGGCTGCCAAACTCCCGATAAGCGTATTCGGCCAATGCGTCTTCGTCCAGCGCCACCCCCAGCCCCGGCGCTTCTGGGAGCGGGATCATGCCGGCCACAGGGCGCAGCGCGTTGGGGCAGATCGCCTGCGCAACCTGCTCGAAATTCACAAAATACTCGGTGATCAGAAAGTTCGGCATGCCCGCCGCGGCGTGCACCGTGGCCGCCAGCCCCACGCCCGTGCTGTTATAGTTGTGCGGCGAAACCGCAATATGATGCGCGTCGGCCATGGCTGCGATCTCGCGCAGTTCCAGAATCCCGCCACAGACACACACATCCGGGTTGATGATGTCCGCGGCGCGCTGCGCAAACAGATCGCGAAACTCATTCTTGGTATACAGCTCCTCGCCCGTCACCACCGGCAGCCGGATGCCCTGCTTCGCCAGCGCCAAGCCGGGCAGGTCACGCGCCGAGACCGGCTCCTCGTACCAATAGGGGCGCAGCGGCTCCAGCCGCGCCGCCACACGGATCGCCTGCGCCGGGGCCAGGCGGCGGTGTACCTCCACCAGGATTTCCACATCCGGCCCCACTACCTCACGCACGGCCGCCACCCGCTCCACCGCCGCATCTTCCTCGCGCCGGCCAATGTAGGCGCGCCAGGGGCCGGGGAACGGGTCGAACTTCAGCGCCGAAAAGCCGCGTGCCACCACCGCCTTGGCCCGCTCC
>QEUW01000316.1 GCA_003577005.1 Chloroflexota bacterium
ATCCCCGCGCCACCTGTCCCGACCCTTGACCCGTCTCGCCTGGCCGAGGGTCGGGGGCTCTACAACCAACACTGCGCCAGTTGCCACGGCACCAACCTGGAAGGCGCGCCGGAGTGGAAAACGCCGCTTGCCGACGGCTCTTTCCCGGCTCCACCACATGACAGCACCGGCCATACCTGGCACCACTCGGATGAACTGCTCATCGACATCACGCTGAACGGCGGCAACCCGCAGTCCAATTCAAAGATGCCGGCATTCAAAGAGCAGTTGAGCCGTGACCAGGTCGTGGCCATCCTTGACTACATCAAGAGCCAGTGGGGCAGAGACGAGCGCGAATATCAATGGTGGATGACAGCCGTGGGCGCTCAACAATAGCACCGGTTGCAGGTGAATTGCGCAGACGGTCAGTTGGCGCGATAATAAGTTCCTACCTGCTACTACGTGTTCCCATTGTGTGGTCGTTGCGTAGTTCTCCCAGAGATCGCTATGCGCCGCCAACCGCCCCTTGTCGAATGGCATATTGCACAGGATGACGCCGAATGGGAGAGGCTGCGCGCCCAGGCCGCAGCCGGTGCGAAGCCGGTCGGCCCTACCGTGTACAACCGCCGACGTCTCGCACTGTTGCTTGTCTTCTTCTTGATACTGGCGGGTGCCGGCGGTTGGTGGTGGCAGCGCACAACAAGTGATGCAGCCCTGACGCCAACCGCGCCTATCGTCTCGACTGAGAGCCAACAAACAATAGCGCATCCCGGTGCTGCCCGCCCCGCCGTTGCCACACCGCCCCCCACACCCGGCGAGCGCTCGCTGCCACTTCAACGCACGGAAGCCTCCTCCAGCCAGGAGGTCGTGCGGATGACCAGCCACCCGGAGCAGGCGCACCACACGTATCAAGACGTGAGCACAGGCGCTCTACGTACTGCGCTCGATGCTGCTTTCTGGGGGCCGCCGCGCCGGCTCGAAACAACCTCTTTTATCATCCATTTCCGTCACCGAGATGCACGGGCGGTCACCAGGGCAGCGCCTGAGATCGAGGTATTCTATTCTACTCTGCAAGAAAACTTCGGCCTACCCTTGGCATGGGATGAGCGTAAACTTGTTTTCGTGGTCAGCGAAGGGCAACCGTCAGGGCCGACGGCCTATCAGTTGGCAGAAGAGGGACAGTTCATCGTGCGCTCGCCCTCGCTTTATGAGGGCGCCCAACTGGCAGCGGATATGCTCCTGGCGCAGTCGATGGCGCTTGCGTTGGTCGACCACGTTATCGCGCAGGCGGCCATCTACCACACTGCCCACTCCTCGCGTCGCCATGTGTTTGACGCCCTGCGCCTGTGGCAACTGTGGAACACAGATTTGCCGCTGGCAGCCTGGCGCGTGGACATCGTTCGCTGGCTCTATTTCGACCTGCCGGGCGCACCTCCTGGACAGGCGCCGATCCTCCCTGCCCGCTACCCCGCGCTCTGTGCTGAACACGCGCTCTGGTTACCTTACCCGGCAGCGCTTCAGATCCCCCTGGTCTGCACCAATCTAGACCAATCCAAATGGCAGCCTGATTCAAGGTACGCCCAAACCCCGCTGAGGCGTCTACCACGCCTCTGGGCGCCGGTGTTTCTCGATGAAGAAGTGGATGCGCATGGCAGGACCTACCCAGAAAAACATCCGGGCGAGACGATTGCGCTGGCTACGTTTATCGAATATATCGTCTTTACCTTTGGCCAGGAGCGTTTGCCGGAACTGGTCGGAAGTTTGGGCCGGCACGAAAGCTGGCGCACCCTTCTTCCGGTCGTCTTTGATGTCTCGGTTGCCGAGGCCGAGGCCGGCTGGCAGGCGCATCTACAGGCAACCTACGGCCAGCAGTCAGTCGAATGATGTACAAAGAATCACTGCGGATCACGTCCAGACCAGCCCCCTTTGCAGACGCCAATTTTCCTGACAATCCATCTGATGGCCGCTTTGCCTGGCCCTCGCCTGTAATAGCATGGAGAGATAAGATCGCGCCAGCACCAGGCGACGGCAGCGTCAATCTGCTGTGGGTGCTCACCGGAGTGCTGGCGACTGTTATGTTCCTGGCCGCATGTGGGGGGAAGGGTGAATTATTCGCCCGCGGCCTGAACCAGCCACGCGGGATGGCCTTTGACGATGCCGGCAACCTCTATGTGACCGAGGCGGGCGCAGTCGATCCCCAGGATGATCGCTCGGTCAGCCCCATCATCAACTGGAGCAGCCGCATAGTGCGCATCGCCCCAGATGGCCAGATCACCCCAGTGCTAGAGGGGCTGCCCTTTACCAATTATGTGACAGCCGGCGACATTGGGGCAACCGATGTCCTTGTGCTTGGCAGTGCAATCTATATCCTGACCGGCGAGGGGTATGATGACGAACTGTCGCGCACGGTGTTGCGCATCACCCCGAATGGGTCACCACAGGTCGTGGTCAACGTCCTGCGCTTCATCGAATCGATCACACCGGTGGACTCACTCATAGGCGCCGGGGGCAGCCACGCCTCCAACCCCTACGCCATGACTGTGGCGCCAGACGAGCAGGCAATCTATATCAGCGATGGGGCGTCGGGCCGGGTACTGGAGGTGACGCTTGACGGCGCTGCCCGCGTCTTCGCCGAGCTGCCGCAGATGCCGCCGCTGACCGGGCTGGCGTTTGGCCCCGATGGCCGGCTCCAGCTGGCGCTCTTTAGTGAACTGCCGCTGGGGCCGGGCAAGGGCGCCATCTGGGCAGCCGATTCCGCCGGCGAACTGACCCCCGTCGTGACCGGGTTGACCTTGCCAGTTGACCTAGGCTTTGACGCGGCAGGCACCTTGTATGTTCTCGAATTTAGCGATGGTGGGACGCCGGCGCAACCTGCCTATACACCCAACAGTGGTCGATTGTTGCGGATCGAGCACAACGGTGCGGCAACGGTTGTGCTGGAGCGGCTCAACTATCCCACCGCGCTGCTCTTTTCACCTGCGGGCGATCTCTATCTTACTGTGAACGGCGCCTTCAGCAAACCAGGAGAAGGGGCTATCTTAAGAGTGCCGTGCCGGTCGCTTGGTTCACCGACCGCCTGTCCGCCGTAACGAGTGTCGTGAGGCGAAGTTGTGTCTAGTTGCCCATTGACTGGAGACTCATGTGACAGAGCCAAACTACGAAAGCAAATGGTGGGGCTACATCTACGACCAGATGATGGAGGCGGGGCTGCCACACGTGGTTGCTGACAACCAGCGTTTCTATCAGAACAGCCTACGGGATGTGAGCGGTCCGGTGCTCGAATGCGCCTGCGGGACAGGCATCATTTTGTTGTCACTGCTTGCGGCAGGTCACGACATCTACGGTTTTGACATTTCTTCGTCTATGCTGGCCACACTTGAGAAAAAGGCTGCGGCTCAGGGTGTGGCGGCGATCGACAGCCGCATCTCCGTCCAGGATCTCGAATCGTTTCACTATGACCGGCAGTTCGATGCCATCCTCATCCCCACGAACACCTTCTCCATGTTGGCGACGCAAGAGGCGCAGGTCAGAACGCTACGGAATATTTATGCACACCTCGCCCCCGGTGGAAAACTTCTGCATCGACACTTACTCTTGAAGCTGCCCGAGCGACAATTCTTCCAGGAGCGCCGCTGCTGTCTGCCACAAATCCAGCGACTGGCCTCGTATGGTCGCGGCCGCTGCCACCGCGTCTGGCAGCTCATCAGCCAGGGTTGCCAGCTCTTGTCCAACCTCTGCCGGCCAGCCATGGGCGTTGGCAATGAGCGGATAGCGCCACACGAGCGCATACAGTTCTACTGCCCGCACCTTTTGACCATGGGCGGCCAACATGAGGGCCGTCACCGGCATGGCGGTGAGCAATGGGAGGAAGTCTCGCAGGCGGAGGGACATGGGCAAGACTTCCCTTATCAGTTCTAGTGCCTGTGCCTGGTTGCCGAGCCGCCAGCTCACGTAAGCGAGCAGAGAGAGCACCCACCCCAGGTGGCGCGGTTCGTCGGTCTCACGGAACATCTGGCGGTAGATGGCAACGCTCTCGCGCAAGGCTAGCTCCGCTGCGGCGTACGCCTGCACCCCAACCATCACCCATCCCATGACCCAAAGCGACCAGGCGACCAGATTGCGATCATCGATCTTGCGCGCCTGCGCCACCCCGATTTTCGCCTCCTCCTGCGCCGCTTCATGCTGACCCAGCACCGACAGCGCCAAGGCAAACAGGCAGCGGACTTCGGCAATCAACGCCCGGTGGCCCAGTTCCCGGCTCTGTGCCAGGGTCTGCTCGAGCAGGTGGTGCGCCCCGGCATGCTTTCCCTGCCACAACAGAATGACAGCAAGTTGGCGTTGTCCTTCTACAACACTGTTGCGATCCCCCAGTTCTTGATAGATGGCGTTGCTCTGGCGCGCCAAGGCTTCGGCCTGGTCGAGCTGCGCCTGTTCGACGGCGGTCTGGCTGAGAAGGCCAAGCACCCTGGCAATGCCCCTTGGCTCACCCAGCCGTTGCTTGATGGCCAGGCTCTCTTCCAGCAATGCTCTCGCCTGGGCAAAATCAGCCAGCACGTGGGCCAAACGCCCCAACCGGGCCAGTACCTCGCTGATTTCCCAATCGGAACCCAGCGCCCGGCTGAGGGTGAGGCTCCGCTCGTACAGAGACCAGGCAGCCTCGCGACCGGCCATCACCGCGAGGGCGCCCAGTTGTCTGTAGACAAACGCCTGTTCGGCGCGCGTATCCTGGCTGGCAAGTACGGGGCTCTGCAACAGCTCCAGGCTCTGCTGCAACAACTGCTGGGCTGTGGTCACCTGGCCCAGGAAATGGGCAAAGACCGCCTGCCAGCCTAGCGCTTTGGCCAGTAGCCGCTGTGCTTCCGCCACCTGTGGCGCCGGTCGCATCAACTGCTCTGCGGCACCGGCAAAAATGGCGTAACCGTTCTGAGCGCGCCCCTGCCATTCAAAGAAGTGGCCAAGGCTATCCATCCCTTGATCGATCTGTGCCAACTGGCGCTGCCCGACGGCCCACTGCCAGGCGATCTGCGCGTTCTCGCCCTCGACTTCCAGTGTCGCCAACACGGCTTGTTGGTGCGCGCCCTTTAGCTCCACCGCACGTTCTTGTAGCCAGGCACAGTAGTGGGCGCTGTGCCGCTCGCGCACGATGGTTTCGTACCTGGCGTGCTGGGCAAGTCTTTCCGCCGCATACTGGCGCAAAAGCTCGTGGATCTGGTAGCGATCCCGCACCGGGTCATACTGGATAAGCGACTGGTCGGACAGCTTGACCAACTGCCGCACCGATGCGCCAGCCACTGCTGCGGCGGCCTCTCGGCTATAGCCGCCACGGAACACCGAGAGCGCCATCAAGATCGTCTGTTCCGCCTCCCCCAGCCGTAGCCACGAGGCATCAAAGACAGCCCGGATACTGCGCTGGCGCGGCGGAATGTTGCGCATATCCGTCTCTAGCAGGTCCAGGCTGGTCTGGATTTCGGTGGCAATCTTTGCCACAGGCAACAGGCCCACCCAGGCAGCGGCCAGCTCCAGGCCAAGCGGCATCCCCTCGACCAGTTGGCAGATACGGGCCAGATGGCGCCAGTCGCCAGCAGAGAGCGAGTAGTTCGGCCGGACGCGCCGGGCGCTCTGCACGAACAGGTCAAATGCCGGATGCATCGTAAAGTCACTCCCCGCCATACCAGTTCCGGCCATCTCGCCAGCGGGGTAATCCAGCCCTTGAAGGGGATACAACTGCTCCTCATGTAAACGCAAGCGCTCGCGTGAGGTGGCAAGGATCTGTACATTGGGTGCCGCCTGGAGCAACTTTGCGACCCATTCGATGCCGGGGAGCAGATGCTCACAGTTGTCCAGGATCAAGAGCAGTCGCTTCTGGCGCAAGTAATCGAACAGCTGCTGTTCTGCCGAACGTGGCGGGTGTTCCTCGGTCTCCAGGGAAATGGCAACGGCCTCGGCAATAGCAGGTACCAGTTGTTCTTCCGTGCTGATGGATGCCAGCGGCGCCCAATAGACCCCGTTAGGGAAGCAAGTCTGTGTGAACGGTTGTTCGGCCACCGCCACCGCCAACCGCGTCTTGCCTATCCCTCCTGGCCCAAGAATGGTGATTAAGCGCACATACGGATCAGCCAGGAGCCGCGCCAGTTCGGCTAGCTCCTGCGTACGGCCGATGAACGGCGTGGGCGCTTTGGGAAGATGATGAGCCACCGGCGCCCGTGAGGGTGTGGGGGTGTCCGGCGTGAACACGCCCAGTTTACTTGATTGTCCCGCGATTGGCGCTGCCGTGGACGGGGGCAGCAGGCGCCGGGTGCGGATGACCTCAAAGAGCGCCTGCGTCTCGTCTTCCGGCGGCGCACCCAACTCCTCGGCCAGGATGCGGACACACTCCTCATACTGGCGCAGCGCCGCTCCATACTGGCCGGACCAGGCGTAAAGTTCCATCAGGCGGCGGTGGACCGCTTCCTGCAGGGGGTCGAGGGCAAGCCAGCGGCGACCGTAGTTGAGCGCGGCGTCGTATTCCGCCCGTTCGTGGCAGTGATCCACCAGTTGCGCCAGGGCTCCGGCCAGGAGTTGGCGCAGCTCTTCGGCCTGTCGAAATTGCCACTCGTCAAAGTCTGGGCTATCGCGCAGGGTAAAACCGGCGAGAAACTCATCCCGGTAGAGCGCTACGGCCGCGGCCAGCTCCCCGGCGGCAATCTGGGCCCGGAACTGTGCCACATCCAGCCAGTATCCCGTCCGCAGCCCTACCGTCTCGCGTTCGAGTGTAAGCCAATCTGCAACCCCCGCTTTTTTCAACAGCCAGAGCACATGACGAAGGCTGCTGCGCGCCCTGGATTGATCCTGATCCGGCCAAAAGAGCGTGGCTAAGGTGTCACGGCTCTGCGGCCCCGGCGCGACGGCCAGATAGATCAGCACAGCGAGCGCCCGGCGTGATTCGGTTTTCACCGGCATCTCCCCGACAGTGATCAGCGGCGCCCCCAAGAGCGCCAGCTTGAGCTGAGCCATGGGCTTCCCTCCAATTCCTCGTGGCAGGGCACAGTCTCCAGCCTGCCAGTATACCGCATCTCTTGCGGAGCCGGTAGACGTTGAGACGAGAAATTAGACGCGCCCTTCGACGGCCAGCCAGACGAGACCGACACGGCCCGCCGCCTATACTGGCGCCAGGCTGTTCAGTTCCAATTGAGAAAGGAGATTCTGATGACCGTGCGAAAAATATGCACCCTGTTACTCGCTCTGTTTCTGATTATGCCGGGCACGGCTGCAGCTCAAACACCCGCACCGGTGGCCGGAGAGAGCCAATTTGTACAGTGGCTTGGGTTTATCGAGCAGATACTCTACGGCGTCTGCAACAAGCCTCATGCCGCAGGGGACGCTGAATATTATATCGAATCGGGCGGGCTGGAGCGGCGCTTTCTGCTGCACACACCCGCCAGCTACAACGGGCGCCAGCGGATTCCTGTCGTGCTAGATCTGCACGGCTCCACCAGCTTCCCAGAACAGGAACTGGCCATCAGCCAACTGGCTGCCCTGGCCGAGGCCGAGGGTTTTGCGGTGGTTGCGCCGGCGGGTGTCGATGGCTTCTGGAACGTTCCGGTCGATCCGGCCAAACAAGATGACGTGCAGTTTATCAGCGATGTCATCGACCGGGTCGATACACTGCTCTGCATCCAGCCAGGGCGGGTCTATGCGACGGGCTTTTCGGGTGGGGGGCGCATGGTCTCCCAGCTCGCCTGCGATCTGCCGGACCGCATTGCCGCCATCGCGCCGGTGGGTGGCCTTCGCTTCCCCGCCCCTTGCCAGGATTCGGTTCCGGTTGTGACCTTTCACGGCACTGCTGACCCAATCAATCCCTACGAGGGAGGTGGGCCGGATTACTGGCAGACGGGTGTGGAAGATGCGCTCGCTGGCTGGGCCGCTCAGAACGGCTGTCGCGTGGAGGCGCAGGAAAAGCCCATCTCGACCAGGCTCACGGAAGTCCGCTATGTGGGGTGTGACCGTGGCGACGAGGTGCGGATCTACCGTATCGACGCAATGGGACACCAGTGGCCCGGTTCGCCCATCGATATCGGCAAAGAGCGCTTTGGCGAGCCCAGCGATGTGATCGACGCCACCGCGGCGATGTGGGATTTCTTCCGGCAGCACCGGCTGCGCTGATGAGTGAGGAGTGAGGAGTGACAAGTGATTTACTCCTCACTCCTCACTGAAGAACCAGATCAAGAAAGGAAAAAGACGATGCCCTACGCAATCAACAACGGGATTCAAACCTATTATCAAGTGGAGGGCGAAGGGCCGCCGCTCGTGCTCCACCATCCGCTGGGCGAAAGCCTCGCCTGTTGGTATGAATATGGCTATGTCGAGGCGCTGCGTGGTCACTACCAATTGATCTTGATCGACGGTCGCGGCCACGGCAAAAGCGACAAACCCCATGCGCCGGAAGCCTACGACCTCAAGCCGCGGGCCGCCGACATCACCGCCGTGCTCGACGATCTTGCGGTGGAGCGGGCCCACTACTTTGGCTACTCTATGGGCGCCTGGCTGGGCTTTGGTCTAGCGATCCATGCGCCCGAACGGGTTGCCTCGCTGATCCTCGGCGGCGCACAGCCCTACGGTCAAAGCTTTGCGTTCTTTCGCCAGGTGCTCGACAACGGCATCGGCGCTTTTGGCGAACTTTTTCAGAAGCTGTCCAGCCCCTACCCCTCCGACGTCGACCGTATCCTGGCCAATGACCTGCCGGCCATCCGCGCGGCTGTGGCGAACGACCGGCCCGATGTTTCGGCTCACCTGCCGTCGATGACGATGCCCTGTCTGCTCTTTGCCGGCGACGCCGACCCGATTCACTATCTGGTGGAACAATGCAGCCGCGAATTGCCCAACGCCCGGTTCTGCTCGCTGCCCGGTCTCAACCACTTTCAGACGTTTCTGCGCAGCGACCTGGTGCTGCCACACGTTACCCGGTTCCTGGCGGAGACAACCCGGTCGCAGAGTTTTCAGCCGGTCTGAAACATAACGACCAGGGACTGGCGCGGATTCTTTAAGAAGCTGTTTGAAAAGGGGAATTGTCGCCTTGGTGCGTTGCACGCAAAGCGTGCGATGCACCTGGGAGGTTGGCTTCATTGAAAGGTGCAACGCACCCTGCGGGTGCATCGCACCGGTTGTCACCCCACTTTTCAAACAGGTTCTAAGAGTGAAATCCACGCCAATCCGTGGTCTATTTCGATACACCAGTTCTACCGCGCTACCAGCGGCAGATACAACGGTTGCCCCGATGAGCGCCCCAGCAAGGC
>QEUW01000317.1 GCA_003577005.1 Chloroflexota bacterium
GCGTAGGGCGCGGTCGACGGGTTGGAGGGCGCGGTCGCGGTCGGGGTGTTCGGCCACGGAATAGGCGCCGGGGACGAGCTGGCGGCCCAGGCTGTCGAGCAGGCCGCGGTCGTCGTGGATGGTTTCCAGGCTGGCGAAGGCGACGCGGCGGCAGCGACCGCTGCGCGCCAGCCAGCGCGCCAGCTCCACGGCCAGGGTGGTCTTGCCGGCGCCGCCCGTCCCCCGCACCACGGCGTAGGGGCGCTGCGCCAGCAGCCGCTCCAGCCGCAACAACTCGCGGCTGCGGCCCACAAAGCGGTGCGCGGGTGCGGCGGGCAGGTCACCCAGGGCCACTTGCCGTTGCTGCGCCTGCAACTGCTCCGCCGCCTGCCCCGGCAACAGGCCAAAGAGGGGCGGGTCGGCCTCCTCCTGGTAGAGCACGGGCACGAACCAGTCGCGCAGCCGCAGCCGCCCCGCCCCGAGGATAGCGCCGCGGTCGGGGTCGACGGCTAGCGCCCGCTGCCCGGCCAGCATGGCCTCGCCCGCGCGCTGGCCCTGAGCCAGCGCCTGGTAAAAGGCCTCGACAAAGCGCTGTGCGGTGGTCACAGCAGCCGCGCCGCCACCGAGGCCAGCGGGTCGGTGGCGGTCTGGGCCGTCTGGCACGCTTCCAAAAAGACCAGCGGGATGCCGTGGTCGCGCAGGATGGCGGCCAGGGTCTCGGCGTGGACCAGGTCCATGTGCCGCCCGTCGAGTTTGCCGGCGTCGCCGGGGTGTTCGAAGAGCAGCGCGCCCAGCCCCACCTGCCGGTCATAGACGCCGTGGCCGTCGAAATGGACCACATCGTAGGGTTCGCCTGCCCGTGCGGCCCGCGCCAGCTCCGTTGCCAGCGCCGGCAGGGTAGGCGGGGTGAGCACGGTGACGCGGGCCAGGTCGCCCAGCTTTTCCACCGCCGCCACCAGCGGCAGCGCGCTGGCGCGGTGGTCGATGTAGGGCACCGGGTTGCCGTTCTCGTCCGCTTCGGGCCGGGGGCTGGCCAGCAGGATGCGGATGGGGAGTTGGGCCAGGCGCACGGGTTGTTGGCGGCGGTTGGGCAGACGCCGGCGCACGTGCGCAGCCCTGGCCCCGTGCATGAGATAGCCGCCGTCGTCGTGGAGCAGCTCCCAGGGCAGCGCCAGCCATTCGCTGGCGGCTTCGGCGGCCTCGGCACGGCGCTTCTTGCTGGCCCCCTCGGGCGGGTCGCTGTCCACCCAGACCGAGAAGCGACGGGCGTGGCCATCCCTGGCCTGTCGCCAGGCGTTGAGCGCCTCTTGCGCCGCGTCCGCGCCCAGCGCGGCCCGGTAGAGATCGTGCCCCCAGCCGGGCAGCGCCGCTTCGGTGCGCTCGGCCCGCTCCTGGAAGACCCCCACCGGCCACACATAATAGTCCTCCAGATACCAGCGCATCTCCTCCATCTCGATGGGGCCGAGCGGCGCCTGGACGGTGTAACGTTTGCTCTCGATGGCGCGCTGGCCGGGGTCGGCGGGCCGGAAAACCAGGGTCGCCTCGGCCTTGGGGCGGCGCACGCCCTTGCGCCTGGCAAAGGTCGGGTCGCGCAACTCCAGGATCAACTCGTCCACGGGCTGGGGCGTCACTGCGGCCAGCGTCTCTTTGTCTTCAGGGAGGCGCAGACCCAGCCCGGCCAGGATGGCGGGCAGCGCTTCGGCCAGTTTGCCCGGCGCCAGCTCCACGGGCACGGCCACCGGCTCGCGGCTGAACCACATCCCCAGGGACGCGGGCTTGATGCCCGGCAACAGCAGGGGCAACAGGCGGTACACCGGCCCCCGTTCAGCCTGGGTCGCCAGGGCCAGGTCGAGCTCGCGCTTGACCCAGGGTGAGTTCACCGTCTGCGGGCTGAGCACGGCGACAAAGCCGGACGCGGTGCGGATGGCGGCCTCGATCTCGGCGTCGAGTTCATCGCCCCCGCGCAGGTTGCGTGAATCGACCCAGACGGGGTGGCCCAGCCCTTCGAGGGCCAGGCGCAGGCCGCGCACAAAGGCATCGTCCGCAGTGGCGTGGGAGATGAAGATGGGTGCGCCGGGCATGGTGGGGGCTCCTGGGAACGGCAATATGAGGAAGGGTTCTTGATGTTGTATTATAGGGTTTTGCGACGGGATGCGCAAGGGGGGCGGCGGGGCGCAGCAAATCCAAATTTGACGGAAATAGACCGCGGATTGGGCGGATATGTCCGGTTCTTACATTCACGTGTAAACCGCGCGGCAGAAAATTATTCGGACAGGTATGAGGTGGGCAAAGAAGAAAGGTGCCTTCCTGGGTAACGCAACACTTAACCGTGGTCGGGCCGTGGAGTGCGTCGCCACCCCTTCCTGGCGTCCTTCTAAATTCGTTGGGTTGGTGCAGGAGTAATTGCTGCAAATCTTCCTGGAAGCTGTGAGCTTCCAGGAAGGTGTATGGCAAACCTCTCTGTCAAACCTGCATTAGGATGTTTGCTATGCCGACGATTGGGCCTGCGCCTCTTGGTTGACGCCCCCTTCGGCAATCGCAGTGAGTTTCCGATCAGCGGCGTATTCTTCATCCAACGTTTGTTGGAGCAACTTTGCTACCTCCTGTTGACCCAGCCGTTGCGCAAAGGTGCGCGCCGTGCCGTAAGCAGCGATCTCATAGTGTTCGACCCGCTGCGCCGCTGCGATCAACCCGGCATCGAGGACTTCGGCCTCCATCTCGCCTTTCTCTTTGAGCAATTCGCTACCCTCTTCAATCAGCCCGGCCATTCCTTTGCATCGTTTACCGCGCGGGCTTCGTTCCAGTTTCTCGAAGATTTGCTCCAGACGTTGCACATGCCCTTCTGTCTCTTTCAGGTGTTGCTCGATCGCCTGTCGCAGTTCGTCCGACGAGGCAGCCTTGGCCATCTTGGGCAGCGCTTTGGTTAACTGGGTTTCGGCGCTGTAGAGGTCTTTCAGTTCCTCGATATAGAGCTTGTGAAAGCCGTTTTGTTTCATGGTGTCTCCTGATCATAGTCTATCAATGGATATAGGTCGTAGCAACAAAATAGCGGACGATGAAGCAGGCAAGCATCCACACAGATATGACAGAAAGGGATAGAGTAGGATAGAATTTTAGGGTATGATCTTTTTTCTCGCCCTGGTCCTTTCGGCTTTGCTGGCCTATACCACGGTTCCGCTAGCGGCGTGGGTGGGGAGTCGATTGGGGATTGTCGACCAACCCGGGGGTAGGCGGCGGCATCAGGGGGTGATCCCCCGTACCGGTGGTATTGCGCTCTTTCTTGGCTTCTTTTTGCCGGTAGCATTCTTGCTGGTTGCGCCCTACACCTTGCCCGCGGAGTGGCTCACCTGGTTGCCCCCGCGCAACGATCCAAACGAGATGCGGCGGCTGGCCGCGCTGCTCGCCGGCAGCCTCTTCTGTGTGGTTGCCGGTTTTATCGACGACCGGTACGAGTTGTCCAGCGGCCCGCAATACCTGGTGCAATTTGTGGCGGCCCTCATTGCCATTGCCGGGCTGATTTTTATCAAGCACGTCAACGACCCATTTGGCGATGGTCTGCTCTTTGGACCCGACGGCTTCCCCTGGTGGATCGTCTGGCCACTCACCATCTTCTGGTTTATGGGGATGATGAATACGGTCAACTGGCTTGATGGCCTCAGCGGATTGGTGGCCGGGGTGACGGCGATTATGTGCGCCGTGTTGGCGCTCCACATGATCTTTGTCGCCGAGCCGCCTCAGCTCAGCGTGGCGTTGCTGCCGCTGGCGCTGTTGGGGGCAACATTGGGTTTTCTACCCTATAATTTTGCGCCCGCGCGCATCTTCATGGGCAGCAGTGGCAGCTACCTTTTGGGCTTTGCCGTCGCTGCCCTGGGGATCATGGGGGGGGCGCGTGTGGCCACGGTGATGCTGGTGTTAGGGCTGCCTGCGCTGGATGTAGCCTGGCTAATCTTCGACCGCTGGCGACGAGGCGTCTCGCCGGGACAGGGTGGCCGCGACCACCTGCACTTGCGGCTAGCTGACCTCGGCGTCCGTGAGCAGACGATTGTAATCGGATATTGGGGATTTTGTGCGGCTTTCGGGGCTATCACGTTGCTACTCAACGGCCAAACCCAGAAGATCGTGGCGCTGATCGTGCTGGGTTTGCTGGCATTGGCGGTGCTGGTCTGGGTCGGCCGCGGAAAGAAACGATGACCACCATTTTAGCCATCGAAACCAGTTGTGATGAAACTGCCGCCGCCGTGGTGCAAGATGGGCGGCGCGCCCTGAGCAATATTGTCGCCACGCAGATCGAACTGCACAGCCGCTTTGGAGGCATCTTCCCCGAAGTAGCGAGCCGCCAGCATGTATTGGCGATCCAGCCGGTGATCGAAGAGGCGCTGGCCACGGCGGGTGTAGCGCATGTGCGCGATGTGGACGCCATCGCCGTCACTCACGGCCCCGGCCTGGTCGGCAGCCTGCTCGTAGGTGTCAATGCAGCGAAGGGGTTGACTTTCGCCAGCGGCCTGCCTCTGCTGCCGGTGAATCATCTGGAGGGGCACGTTTACAGCAACTGGGTCGAGGTGCCTGGAAAGCCGGCACCGGTCGAGGATCGCTTTCCTGCGCTCATTTTGATCGTCTCTGGCGGGCACACCGAGCTGATCCTCATGACAGGGCACTGCACCTATCAGCGGCTGGGCGGCACGCTCGATGATGCAGCGGGCGAAGCATTTGACAAAGTGGCGCGGTTGCTCAAGTTAGGCTTCCCGGGTGGGCCGGCCATCCAGCGGGCGGCACAGACGGGTGACCCGACGCGTTTTGCCCTGCCCCGGCCGGTGATGCAGAGCGAGGAGCACCGCTTCAATTTTAGTTTTTCGGGGCTAAAGACGGCGGTTGTCAACTTGCTCCGCCAGCGCGAGCAGGCAGGCGAATCGCTGGCCGATGGGACATTGGCCGCAGACATTGCGGCGTCTTTTCAGCAGGCTGTCGCTGAAGTGCTCGTCGTCAAAACGGCGGATGCGGCGGCGAGCTTTGGCGCACAACAGGTGTGCATCTGCGGCGGCGTGAGCGCCAATGCAACGTTGCGCACCCTGGCCGAACGTACCTTTGCCGAGCGCAACCTGCCGCTCCATATCCCGCCATTGGCCCTCTGCACCGACAATGCGGCCATGATCGGCGCAGCGGCCTTCTACCGCTGGCAACAACAACCCGGTCTGCCGGCGGACCTATCGCTCGATGTGTTCGCCAATCTGTCGCTGGCGTAAGGGCAGGCTGTCAACGGATTTTGGGAGCTGATTGAACGGATTGAATTCGCTCTGTAATTTGGGTCGGGTAGTTATGGCTGCAGAATGGATTGTCTGAACAAACCCGTTAAACCTGTTCCCGGGGCACCCTTCGGGCCCCGTTGACAGCGAGTATGTAAAAGGAAAGGAAACGATGAAAGCAGCCTGGGACTGGCATCTGCCACGCACAACCGAAGCCGAACAGCGTGCGCTTGTCACGTTCACCTACGAACTTGGATTCGACACCCTGATCATCCATGACCCCACACCGGTGATGATGGAGCAGGCGCACGGCTGCGGTGTGAAAGTCTGTGCGATCATCACACCCAACGTAACGAGCGATTTCGCCAGCCAGCACCCGGCGTGTTGCCAGCGACTGTTGCCGGCCGAGGAGGCGATCCTCGCCGCGACAAGGAGCCTCGACTGGGAAGAGTACACTGTACAGGCACACCACTGGTTTCCCCTCATCCAGCCGGCGGAGATATTCTGTTTCGAGCAACCAGTTGCGCAGACCGAACTAAAGGAGCGTGTCAGCCAGGCGCTGGCTGTGGCAGATGGGGTAGCCTTTGATGGTTTTGGCTTCCGCAACCACTATGCCTGTTTTTGCTCGCTCTGTGAGGCTATGCGCCAGGGGCAATTGGCGGCCAATTCAGGTGATTCGAAAGCAGATTTGCTGGCGCGCATGTCCGAAGAAAGTCTGGTGAAGATTTCCCAACTGCTCTACAACCATGCCAAAGCAGTCAAGCCTGCGGCCATCGTGACCAACCATGTCTGGCCGCCCTTTCGCTCCAACCCGTATTATGCCTGGCGCTTGAGGCTCGATTATTGCAGCCAGACGATTTCGTGGTTTTATAAGCCACACTGGAGCCTGGCGCGTGTAGCGTTTGAGGCGCAGGAGATGAAGCAGTTGGAGGATCTTGCCAACAACCGGTTTGTCCCGTTTATTGGCATGTTTCACATGCCGCACCAGGTGCGGACGGCGGAACGCCTCGCTGCTGAGCTTGCCATTGCAAAAACGTACGGCGAGGGCCATCTTGTCTTTTGCAGCCTCAAGGTGCTGCAAGAGTATCCAACGCTTCAGCAGGTGGTCAAATCGGCGCTAACGGGTGATGGCTGAAAGGGCTACCCCATGCGTTGTGCGCACGGGAGTAGCCCTTTTAGACAAACGCTAGTCGGCGGCCACAGTTTCCGTCTCGACCTCATCGCTGGGTGCGATCTGCCAGTCGATTTCCGGCTCTTGCGGCAGTGCCTGTTTCAGGCTCAGCCCCATGCGGCGCTTGTCGGTATCGATGCGGATGATGCGCAGGTCGTACTCCTCGCCCTCGTTCACCACCTCTTTTGGATGGGTCACGCGCCGGTCGGAAAGTTCACTGATGTGGATCAGCCCCTCGATGCCATCGCTGTCCAACCGGGCAAAGGCGCCAAAGTTGACCAGCTTAGTGATGCGACCGCGCACGATCTGGCCTACCTCGTACACTTCATCGATCACCTCCCACGGCTGTGGCGTCAGGCGGCGCAGGCTCAGACCAATGCGCCGCCGGTCCATGTCCACGCTCAGAATCTGCACCTTCACCGTGTCGCCCACGGCCACCACTTCGCTGGGGTGGGTGACGCGGTTCCAGCTCAGCTCGCTCAGGTGGATCAGACCATCGGCCCCACCCAGATCGACAAAAGCGCCAAAGTCGGCAATGCTGCTGATGACGCCTTCGTAGACATCTCCCTCTTTGAGCGATTCGAGCAATTGCTCTTTCTGTTGGCGGCGCCATTCGCGCATGGCCAGACGTTCAGAGAGGATGAGACGGTTGCGCTTGCGGTCGATGTCGATGACCTTGAGCTTGAGCTCCTGCCCAACCAGCGGCGCCCAGCGCTCTTCCATCGCCGCCTCGTCATCGCCATTGACAGCACTCCCTGGTGAACTGAGCTGGCTGGCCGGGACAAACCCGCGTACCTGGCCCACCTTGACGATCACGCCACCCCGGTTGTAGCTCTCTACTGCGCCATCAAAGATAGCCTGGGACTCCATCAGCTCTTCGGCGCGTTCCCAATCCTGCTCGGCCAGCGCACGGCTGATGCTCAGTTGTAGGTTGCCATCCTTATCTTCGCGCAGGATGAAAACCGGCAACTGGTCGCCGATCTCCAACGACGAAAAGTCATCTGCGACGCGCTCGAGTTCGCGACCACTGACGATCCCCTCGGACTTAAAGCCGATGTCGATCAGCAACTCGTTGGGCCGCTTGTCCACGATCACGCCCGTACGAATATCGCCGGACTTTGGCTCCTGGAGCATATCGTCGATCTCGCTCAGCAGCAGAGCCATGGGGTGGTCCTGAACATCCATCGGTGCTTGAATCATCGTCATAAGACAAATCACATCCTCCACACAAAAATTTACCTATCGCAAAAATTGCGATGAAACACAAAAACGTCTCCGGTCTCTTGCGGCCCGACCATGCCACCAGCACGGACGGAACAGCGCGCAGCCGCATAGCCTGCCTATGCAGTGGATAGGCAGCCAACCAGGGAACAGGGTAGTGCAAGCGCGTCAATCCGCCAGGGCAACGACTTCGATCTCCACCAATCCACCTAGGGGCAGCGCAGCCACCTGCACCGTACTGCGCGCCGGTGGTTCGTGGGCAAAGTATTCGCCATAGATCGCATTGACCGTGGCGAAATCTGCCATATTGGCCAGGAAGAGGGTGGTTTTCACAATTTTATCGGTGCTCGAGCCGGCTGCCGCTAACACGGCTGTGATGTTCGCCAGCGCCTGGCGAGTTTGTGCTTCGACACCGTCCTGTAACTTACCTGTATTGGGATCGAGACCGAGCTGGCCGGAGGCAAAAATGAATTGGCCAGCACGGATAGCCTGCGAATACGGACCAATGGCCGCAGGCGCGCTGTTGGAACGAATGACTTGACGTTGCACAGAAAATCCTTATGAGTGCAGCACAACACCAGAACGACAAAACAAAGCGATTGCGCCATAAAAAGCGCAGATAATTCCAGCAAAACGCAGGGCCGCCCAAAAAGAGGCAATGCCTCAACTACAAATCTACGTTGTTACGAGAAAACGGGGGAACCCCTGTGTTAATTGAATTCTAATCAGATTGTAATGTATCTTTCACATACAGTCAAAATTGAAAACACAATACTTGACATTTTTGTAATAAGTGCAGTGACTTGTTGCTCTCTTGTGCCCATCGCTCGTATTGGCACTGCTTCCCGCACTCATAGTTTGCAAAGGGGTAAAGGCGCTCCTCAGCCAAATCCCTCAAAAGCCGTGGGCAAAAATTCGCCTTGTTCAGGGCACCAACGGCAAGCTGCGCCGCATAATTTCGTAATTTTCGAGGGCTCGCCCTGCGCCTAGAGCCACACATGCAATCGGATTTTCGGCCACATAACAGGGTACACCCGTCTCTTGCGTGAGCAATTGGGCGATGTTGCGCAACTGGGCGCCGCCGCCGGTGAGCACCATCCCTCGATCAATAATATCGGCGGCCAGTTCGGGCGGCGTCTTCTCCAGCGTCGAGCGGACGGTGCTGACCACGGCCTGGAGCGGCTCGGCGATGGCTTCGGTGACTTCGCTGCTGTTGATCTGGATGATCTTGGGCAAGCCGGTCACCTGGTCGCGGCCACGCACTTCCATGCGCCGCTCGTCCTCCATAGGGAGCGCGCTGCCGATGGCGATCTTGATCTCCTCGGCGGTCTGTTCGCCGATGAGCAGGTTGTATTTTTTGCGCACATAGTTGACGATGGCCTCGTCGAAGCGGTTACCGCCGACGCGCACGCTGCTCCAGACTACGATGTCGTACATCGAGACTACGGCGCACTCGGTGGTGCCGCCGCCCAGGTCGAGCACCATATTGCCGGTAGGTGTACCGATGGGCAACCCGGCGCCGTAGGCCGCGGCCAGGGGTTCAGGGATCAGATAGGCCGCCCCGGCCCCCGCCTGCATGGCGGCGTCGTGGACGGCGCGCTCTTCCACGCTGGTGACGCCGCGCGGGGTGCTGATCATGACCCTCGGTTTGAAGAGGCCGCTAATCAATGGGTTGACGCTGCCCACCACAGCCTGGATAAAATAGCGCAACATCCCTTCCGTCACCACAAAATCGGCAATGACGCCGTCGCGGATGGGGCGCGTCACCTCGATGCTTTCGGGGGTACGGCCTAGCATATCGTATGCCTCGTGGCCGACAGCCACCATCGTGTTATCGCGCGTGCGGATCGCCACCACCGACGGCTCGTGCATCACGATGCCGCGCCCACGCACATAAACGAGGACATTGACCGTCCCCAGGTCGATTCCGATTTGTTTACCTAACATGTGATTTTCGGCCTGACTACCAAGCCAGGGTGAGTCCTCAAAATTTGTATCTTTCGCATTGCTAATTTTTAGAACACAGATAA
>QEUW01000318.1 GCA_003577005.1 Chloroflexota bacterium
TCAAGTCCCAACGCCGTTGTATAGAAACGGGAGATCGCCTCGATGTCCTGGTAGTAGAGCCAGAGAACCGTGGCGGTGATGCCCAATTGTGCCGGTCGCGGTGTTGCGCCGTGGGTTGGGTAAGTCGGCGAAAGCCTCGCCAGCCGGGGCATCAGTTGGGCGTTTTCAGGGTGGGTGTTAAAACGCTCGAACTCCAAAAAATAGCCCTCTGGGTCCACCACTACAAATCCATCGTGCGCCTGGCCGGGCGTGATCTCTAACGCTCGGTGGATGGTCACCCCCTGTTGGGTCAAATACTCGTACCACGCTTCGACCTCCTCGCTCACCAGCGCCAGCGTGACCGTCTTGGGTTCTTCGGCGCTGTGCATGCCCTTGGTTGCATCCACCAGCGTGAGGAATGACGATTGCGCAAGCTGTACGATTTTGGCGAATCCGTAATCCGCAACCACCGTAGCGCCGATGATCTAGTAAAAGAAGGCATTGTTGGCTTGAAACGGGGCACTGAATGAAGATGCCATGCGAACCTCAAGGGTGCTGTTGAAACTGTCGGAAGATGGTTGGAAAATGGGAGCTAGACCGGTGCGTTGCTCCTGAAAGGAGCGATGCACCTCCGTGTTGCCCGAGAACATCAGGTGCATCGCACACTACGTGTGCAACGCACCACTCCCATCATCAGCCTTTTCAAACAACTTCTTCATGGTGATACGGGGGACGCGACAACAGATCGAGGACCGTCTGCGCATCCATCCCCTTGGTTTTGGGAAAAAGCCCACCTAGTCGCCACGGGAAGGTCTGGTAGAGCCAGAGATTGTAGCGGTTGACATAGGTATGCAGGGCGCGGATAAAGCGGTCAAAATCGTGGTGAACCTCGATCTGGTCAATGGTGCGGTCGACCGCGGCCAGGGTCGCCCCCAGTTGCGGCAGACCAAAGTAGCCGACCACCCCCAGCATGACCGCCAGCATCTCGTGAACCAACCGTTGCAGATGGGCCACAGTAAAGGTTGGGTCTCCGGCCAGCCGCACCAGGGCCGCCAGGTCCACAATGGCCAGGCTGCGCACCAGCCCGGTCACCATCACCCAGGGCGAAAAGTATTGTCCGTAGACACCCGCATCACTGGTCTGAACGCCCAGTCGCAAGGCCAGCACATCCTCCGGCTCATTGACCCAGATGGCGCCGGTTTCTGCTTCGATGTAACGCAACAAGTCCGGCCAGGCCATTGTGAGCGGTAGTTCGACAGCCGCCCGATGTGGCGCTGCCAGTTGCGCCAGGTCTAGCGGCGTCGGTGGCTCGTCCACACGCTCGACGACGAGGAGCAGGTCGGTCCGCCCGGCCTGAAAAGCGGCCCACACCTGTTGGCCGAGCACAGGCAGCTTGGCCACGTCATCCGGTGCGACTTGACCGATGGGCCAGGCCGGCACGGGTTCGCTCATGGGGCCGTAGTTGAGCGCAAGATACTGGAAGTATGGCTCGAAATTGACCCGCCCCGGTTGCTGCTCGTTCATCGGCTCGGTGTAGGCGCGGTCGGGGTCGGCCAGGCTCAACCGGGTGGGGGCGTAGATCTGTTGGCCGGCCACCATGGCGTGGCTCTGGGTGCTCAACAAGGGTAGCTGCTGCCAGAGCGCATAGGTCAACTCTGGATTGTGATCATCCAGCAACCCCACCTGCACTGCGACATCAAGTTGCGGCCAGCGGAAACGAACGGAGTGCGCCATAGCTGGAGTATACTTCAGGCCGTCCATTCGTGCAATCGTTCAAATTTCTCCTGCCGCGGGGAAGCGCATCTCGCCGGCCTCGATACGCACGGGCAGCCGGTTCTGCGCGGGCGGCAGCGGACAGGTGGCGTAATCGGTGTAGGCGCAATAGGGGTTTGTTGCCAGGTTGAAGTCGAGGATGGCAATTCCCCCAGCCGGCGGCTCTGCATAGAGAAAGCGTCCAGCCCCATAGGTGGTATCATCGTTGGTAAGGTCGCGGAAGTTGAAAAAGAGCCTGTCGCCGCGGGCTTCGGCTTCCAACCGGCACTCTTGCCCCTGCCAGATAAAGTGTACGTAGCCGGGAGAAGGGCGCAACGTTTCATCACCAAGCACATCTGCAATTGGCAACAGACGCGGCGGGTCATAAGCTACGAACTGCGCCGTGATCCGGTACTCTGGGTGGATGGGATACCAACGCAACCGGGTAAACGCCTGGCGCACCGGGCTGGCCTTGTCCCACAGACGGATGCCAAAGCGTTGCCCGCGCTGGAGGAGCACCATCGTCAGGTCGCCCAACTCGATAAAGTCGGGCTCGCCAGTGCTGTCGGGTTTCATCACCAGGTGGGTGACAGTCTGGCCGTTGTGGGTGATCGATACGCCCGGCGCTACGGCCAGTGTCGTCTGCTCATCCTCAAGATAAAAGGAGCCGGCGCGAGCGGGTGTCTCGTCACCCGGTAGCACGATATCGTTTTCCGGCGACTGCCCAAAGCGATTTTCCCCTGGTTGTAACCAGTAGAGACCCGCCAGGGTTAGCCAACTCCGGTCTTCGAGCAACATCTCTTCACGACGGCGGCGCTCAGCCAGGATCGACTCTTCATATGCGTCCATTGCTCCAGCCATACCTTCCTTGAGTCCAATCGTAAACATTTTCGGTTAGAGTTACCTAGTTGGAAGCGCCGCCATCCTGATGGCTACCGGCAAGCAGGAACCCTTTCGGCGCAGCGTTCCCAGGAAACTGTGTGATTCCTGTTTGTATTATAGCGACAGGCGACAGAAAGGTTGCAAACAGATTTCCTCTATATTCCTTGTGCCCTTTGGGGTGGCAAGTCAGCCAGACTTTTATGAGTAACGCCCCTACACACTCATCTGTACATCTACTTGTGTCACTCTGTGCCACCATGCCGGAGCTATCTTGCGCTTTAATCTTGATCGGTTGCAGCCGAGTATGGCATGGAGGATAGGATAGCACTTTTCCTGCGGCGCCTGCCAGCATTCTAGAGCAGGGTCGCGGGGCTTGGCCGAGCACAGTTTACCAATGGTTGAAGGAGGCTCTGAATGGGATTCGATATCTGGACACGCACCGACAACTGGCAGCGCTTGATGATGGCTGTGCTCGTTGGCGCGCTATGGGTCGCGCTCGGCGACATTATATGGGCGGGCCATCTAGCACAAACGGTGCCGCTGATACACAATTCGGGGTTTGAAGAGGAAGATTTCATGCACTGGCAGGCGCTGGGCGCACCGGTGCTTGATGACGAAATCCGGCACGCGGGCAGTTGGGCCGTCCGCATGGGGGAGCGAGAGCGCGCTGAGGATTGTGTAACTCAGTTGGTGGCTATCCCGGCAGAAACGACCGGGATGCGCCTTGAGTTCTGGCTCAAGCTGGAGACGAGCGAGGTGAATCCCGGCTATGACCGCTTCTACGTTGGGCTATGGAACACAGCCACCGCCGACCCGCCCTATCTGTTACACGAATGGGATCTTGCCCGCACCGGCGCATTGGACTGGTCTGGGCAGACACTAACGCTACCGGAGAGCCAGGTACACGCCGCACGCGGCCAGACCGTATCACTCGAACTCTGCGTGCAGATGAGCGCCCCACGTCCCAGCCGCGCCTGGATCGATGATGTCCAGCTCTTGGCTACGCTAGAGGGAGCACCTCCCGCAATGATCTATCTGCCGTTCATAAATGGACCGGAGGTGCGCTAACAGACGACGGCGCTAGAGGGGTACGTATGTAAGCGTGCGCACCCCTCATCTATCACCCTCTTTGGTTACGGCGTAACCTTGCCAGCCAGACCCCTGCCGCACCGCTGGAAGAACTTATATCATGCTGTACCGGGTCAATCCAACAACATTGCAGACCGGTTATAAAACACTGAATCATCGGTCGCCCACCGGAGACGCTCAAAACGATATTCGTTGACGCCCATTCCCAAAATGATGATGGAGTCCCCGTGCTCGTTTACTTCCAGCCGAACGGGTAGGCCCACCATCGGCGGGTTGAAGACGACGTATTGATCCGCCTCACCTGCTTTGTTCAATCGCAATCGCACATCGCCGACAGCAGTGCCGGCTTTCAAAAGCAACGTGTCGCCCCAGAGCCGGATCTCGATTGCCCCTAAGATCTCATTGCTGTAATAGCCCTGGTAAGGTGCAACCTGCGCTGAATCTACTTTGCGGATCACTTTATCTGGGTCGGCCAACTGCTGGCGGAGCATCTCATACCGGTAAGTTGCATACGAGTCGTACTGGTGCGCCTGTTGAAAAACCAGCTCCAACAGGCGAAAACGGATGGCTTCTGTAAAAAAGTTGGCGCCATGTACATTGGTCAGCACGCTGATACCCAGCTTTGCCTCTGGCAAAAAGGCCAACTCTGACGTGAAGCCGACCGTATTCCCTGCATGGTGGAGCATAGGCTGGCCCTTGTATTGGTCCACAAACCAGCCGAGACCGTAGCTCGCCTTCGCCGAGACGGCCACATGGGGTTTCCAGGTCTCGGCCAGTTCCTCGGCAGAGACGACCCGGACGCCGTTCGATGCAATGCCCCCCTGTAGTTCAGTGATCAGATAGAGCGCCAGATCGAGGACGTTTGACCAGACGCCGCCTGCCGGCGCAACCGGTGTGACGATCTGCTCGACCTGGAGTGGCAGCGCACTGGGGATCAACGCCAGATTGATGCTATGTGGATGCGCATGATTAGCGCTAGTCTCGATTTCTGCAAATGAGAAGGTTGTACTTTCCATCCCGATGGGACCAAAGACGCGCTGCTGCATTTCGCTCACATAGTGGTCGTAGAGATGGTGATTGTTGCCGCTCGCAGCAACTGCAGCCACGTAGCCGCCGGCCGCAACCATCTGATTGCTATATTGAAAGGTCTCGCCAGGATCAGTAAACAGTGGATAGTCCCTGAGAGAATCGATTACATCCTCGGCGTTCAGTTGGTGTCCCAAGAAGAACAGCTCGAAGTCGCGCTGCGGAACACCCGTACAAGAGCAGACCAGGTCGCGCACGGTGAGCCGCCGCGTGATCTCCGGCTCGGCCAGGGCAAATGTCGGCAAAACATCGGTGACAGGAGTGTCCCATGTCATCAAGCCCTCATCCACCATACTAGCCATCATCATGGTGGTCATCGTCTTGGATGTCGAGCCGATCAGCATCAAGGTCTCAGGCGTCACCGGCTCATCATGCCCCAGATGACGGACACCAAAGCCTTTGGCATAGACGAGTTGATTATCTTGCACGATCGCCACAGCCACACCTGGAATTTTGAAACGATCCATGGCATCGACGATGTATCGCTCTAGCTCCGCCGTGATCTGCTCATCCACCGCCAGTGGCTCTACCCCGGTCAGATCAGGATCGACCATCGCATGAATGGTGAATCCAGACTGGATCACCCGGACCTGTGCGGCGCGCTGCTGAAACGCCATCAGGTCAGCCCGGAGCAGCCCCACGTAGACGATGTCCCGATATAACTGGCCAAGACCCATCACAATCTCCTCACGGTGATCTCCTGTATCATAGGTGATTGAGAGGATCTGCTCAAGATCGTTTAGAGAAGGAACTTCGCTCACCTGCTCCGGCTGGAGTGAAAAATCCGGTTCGACAAGCTTCCATGCTTGCGCGATCGCCGCTTTCACATGCTGTCTGGGCATAGTCACAAGATGGATGTTGATCTTGCGCTCTGGGCTGGACAGCGTGACATAGTCGCCCATCACTGTCGCTGTCCAGTGGCTAGGCACCGGTACGCTAAATAGCCCACCCGGATCGTGGTAGAGACGGTCCGTCTTTTCCGGTTGATCAACCTGAGGTGCCCCTTCTGACGTTTGGTGAGCCGTTATCGGTATAGCAGGCGTGGTGGCCTGAGGTTTAGTCGAGAAGGAAGACGCAGTGACCGGTCGGGCGCTGAGGATCAAGGTGAGTACGGTCGTACAGACGAAACTGAATGCTCCTTTCATCGGGCTTTGCTCCTACAAATCGCAACACACATTTGTTGGGGAGCTATTGGTCCTGTGCTACCTGGCGCCTGCACAGGCAGCACGACACCTGATTCTGGTCGAGTGTAGCTACTGAGTCTCGATCAAGGAATAGATCGGGTGACAACAAGTGGATACAGCCCGTGACCAATTTCATCACTGGATTACACCCTTCCCAATTTGACAGTTGGGCGCAAATATAGATAAACTGCGTGGATGAGGTCGTGCAACCGATTGCATCGAGAATGGCTTCCGCCTCTGTTTTGTGTCGTGCGGCGTTACAATTGAATAGAATGCAAGGAGATCGCGATGAGGATCAGCATCCACCGCTCCCCCTGTTGGCTTCACCTGTTGACGATCCTGGCGTTGTTGGTTGTTGCAATTGGCTCTCCCTTTGTGCCGCAACCGGCGTTGGCAGACCATACCCCGGCGCCCTCCAATGTTACACTTGCCGGCAACTTCCAGAGCGAACTAGGCTGCCCCGGCGACTGGCAACCCGACTGCGAACTCACTGCGCTCGCCTTTGACGTGGCCGACGATGTCTGGCAGGTCGTGTTCGATCTGCCCGCCGGCAACTGGGAATATAAGGTGGCGCTCAACGGCTCGTGGGATGAGAACTACGGCGCCAACGCTCAGCGCGATGGTCCCAATATCGCGCTCGACCCGAGCGAGGCCGGGCCAGTCAAATTCTACTACGACCACAAGACGCACTGGATCACGAGCAACCGCAACGCCGTCATCGCCGTTGCGCCCGGCAGCTTCCAGTCCGAACTGGGCTGCCCCGGCGACTGGCAGCCCGACTGTCTGCGCTCCTGGCTACAGGACCCGGACGGCGATGGCATCTACACTTTCACGACGACAGAATTGCCGGTGGGCGACTACGAGGCCAAAGTAGCGCTCAACGAGAGTTGGGATGTCAACTACGGCGCCGGCGGCGAGCCAAACGGCCCGAACATTCCCTTTAGCGTAGCAAACGACGGCGACCCCATCCCGTTCAGCTATGACGGCTCCAGCCACATCCTCACTATCAGCACGCCCACCGTGATCGACGAAGACCTGGCCGCCATCGTCGCCGAGCCGGCGCGCCACCCCATCCAGGAGGCCGTCTTCTACTTTGTCATGCCCGACCGTTTCGACAACGGCGACCCCAGCAACGATGAGGGTGGATTGACAGGGGATCGACTGGTCACCGGTTTTGACCCCACCGACAAGGGTTTCTATCATGGCGGCGATCTGGCCGGTCTGTTGGGCAAGATGGACTATCTGGAGGAACTGGGCGTCACCGCCATCTGGATGACTCCCATGTTCAAGAACCGGCCCGTCCAGGGCAGCGGCAGCGACATCTCCGCTGGCTATCACGGCTACTGGATCACCGATTTTACGCAGATCGACCCCCACTTTGGCACCAACGAGGAACTCCAGGCGGTCATCGACGCCGCCCACGCCCGCGGCATCAAGGTCTTCTTTGACATCATCACCAACCACACCGCCGACATCATCCAATATCAGGAAGGCCAGTATAGCTATCGCAACAAGACGGATTTCCCCTATCGCGACGCAGACGGCAACATCTTCGACGACCGCGACTACGTAGGCGGCGGCACCTTCCCCGCGCTGGACGCCGAAACCAGCTTCCCCTACACGCCGGTCTTCGACAACCCTGGTGACGAGACGGTCAAGGTGCCGGCCTGGCTCAACAACCCCATCTACTATCACAACCGGGGCAACTCTACCTTCACCGGTGAAAACTCGCTCTACGGCGACTTCTTCGGACTCGACGACCTCTTCACCGAGCACCCGCACGTGGTGGAGGGGCTGACCGATATCTACAAGTTCTGGATCAGCAACTTTGCCATCGACGGCTTCCGCGTCGATACGGTCAAGCATGTCAACGCCGAATTCTGGCAGCAGTTCACCCCCGCAATCCTCGAACATGCCGCGGCCGAGGGCCGACCCGATTTCTTTATCTTTGGCGAGGTCTTTAGCGGCAACCCGCATCTGCTCAGCTTCTACACCACCGGCACCGGCGCCACTATGCCCGCCGTGCTCGATTTTCGTTTTCAGGAGCAGGTGCGCAGCTATGTCTCCCAACGGGGTGCGTCGGACGGGATGCGCAACCTCTTTGCCGACGATGACTTCTTCACCGACGCCGACAGCAATGTCTATGCGCTGCCCACCTTTATCGGCAACCACGATCGCGGTCGCTTTGGCCACTTCTTGAACGCCGACAACGCCAGCAGCCTGCCCGACGAGGAGATGCTGGCGCGCAGCAAATTGGCCCATGCCCTTATGTACTTTGCCCGCGGCGTGCCCGTGGTCTACTACGGTGACGAACAGGGCTTTACCGGCGACGGCGATGACAAGGACGCCCGCCAGGACATGATGCCCAGCCAAGTGGCCTCGTACAATGACGACAACCTCATCGGCACCGACGCCACCACGGCCGACGCCAACTTCGACCAGGGGCATCCACTTTACACTGCGCTCCAGGCGTACGCTACTTTGCGTAAGGATCACCCGGCGCTCCACAATGGCGCCCAGATCCACCGTTACAGCACGGGCGCGGCCGGCATCTACGCCTTCAGCCGCATCAATCGTGACGAGAAGGTCGAATACCTGGTCGCCGTCAACAACGCCAACGAAGCCCAGAACGCCCCTGTGCCCACCTTCTATCCTGCCGGTGTCCAGTTTGACCTGATTTACGCAGAGGGAGATGCCGCGGCCAGCCTGACGACCGACACCAACGGTACGCTGCCTGTGAGCGTGCCGCCGGCCGGGTTTGTCATCTATAAGGCGAGCGAACCGATTTCCGCCAGCGAGACCGCACCCGCTGTCTCGATCAGCAATCTCACCAATGACCAGGTCGTGACACTCGGCACACAAAACATCGACGGCAACAGCGTGCCCGACCGGCTGGAGATCCGCGCCGATGTGAGTGGCGGCCACTTTGTCGAAGTCGCCTTTGCCGTGCGCATCGCCGGGTCAGATGAGTATACGGTCATCGGCGTGGACGACAACGCCCCCTACCGCGTCTTTTACGATGCCGGTAATCTTCCTGACGATACGTCCATCGACATCCTCGCCATCGTCAACGACCTGAACGGGAACCTGCGCGGGGCCAAAGTCACCGGCGTGATGCCGGTGCGCGGCGAGCGCCCGCCCCCTGCCACCGCCTACGACTACGCCGTCATCCACTACCAGCGCAGCGACGGCGACTACGGTGACCACACTAGCGACAATTTCAACGACTTCTGGGGCCTGCACCTCTGGGGCGAGGCCATTGACCCAGCCGAAGTGACCGACTGGGACGACCCCAAGCCCTTCCTGGGTGAGGATGACTACGGTCGCTTCGCCTGGATCAAGCTGCAAGATTCGAGCCAGGATGTCAATTTCATCGTCCACCGCGGCGATGACAAAGACGGCACCACCGCCGACCGCAAGTTCAATCCCAACACGGATAGCCCGGAGATCTGGCTCAAACAGGGCGACCCCAATTTCTACACCACCCGCGC
>QEUW01000319.1 GCA_003577005.1 Chloroflexota bacterium
GCTTTTCACGAAGACAATGTACTCTACGAGGACCTGCGCAACTGGATGCAGGCCAACGACCTTGGCGTGCTCATCGCCGATGGCGAAGGCTATGCGTCGCCGCGTCTGCTCGATTGGGCACAGGCAGGCATTGTCGATGTCATTCAGTACGACATCTTTAGCTATGGCTTTACGCCCTGGCTGGCGCTCGGAAAGCAACTTGACGGCTGGGGCGCTCGTTCGGCGCCGCATCATTACGGTGGCTTTTATGGCAATTATGCTGCCTGCCATCTGGCTGCGGCTGTCGAACAGTTCGCTTTTACCGAATGGGATGAGGCGGCTGTGCCGGGTATCGATACATCGGCCTATGCCGTCGGCGATGGGTTTGTCCACGTGCCGAATGTGCCCGGTTTTGGGCTATGGTTGGATGAGGATTTCTTTGCACGCGCAGTGAAGGAAGATGGGTACAGCATCACGTTCGGCGGTTGAACATCTGTCAACGGATTCCCGGAGCGGATTGAGCGGATGAGCAGCAGTTGTAGCAATCTCATGGCGTCCAATGTTACGAAACAGGCAGATCGTCTTTTTCCGCTCATCATCACGTTCAGGGTCAAATGTTGGATTGTCCAGATACTGAAATGTAAATCGGTAGGATCGATCAATTCGCCCCTCCCAGAAGTCATCTGTACCCTTGATCTTTTTGATGACCAGATAAGGGTGGCGCGAATTCTCCTTGAACAAAGCAAATGTCTTGATCGCCGAAAAGGCCGGCGCCACTTTGCATCACCAACCTCTCGCCGGCCCCGGGCGCCCCCTGGGCGCGGAATGCTAGGGTCGCCAAATTCTCGCCCCTAATCCTGGACGCACCCGAATGGTTGGGAAAACGGAAGCCGGTCCGCAGAAAGGAAGAATTTGCCATGCAAGTCGCACCCGGTATCCACCGTATCGAAGCGCCGCTAGGCGAGCGCTTTGTGGCTCTTCACCTGCTGGTGGGGAACGAATCTGCCCTTCTCATCGACACAGGCATGGACAACATGCCGCGCGACTACATCCTTCCCTATCTGGACCAGATCGGCCTGTCGCCGAACAAGGTGCGCTATGTGCTCACCAGCCACGCCGATTTCGACCACAGCGCCGGCAATGCGTCGATGAAAGAGATTGCGCCGCAGGCTCTCTTCCTCTGCCATGCGCTCGACCAGCCCATGATCGAGGATGTCGAGGTGCTGATCCGCGACCGCTACGGCGAGTTCGCCGCCGACCACGCCATCGACGAGACCGATAAGAGCAAGCAATATATCCGTGAAAACTCGCGCCACATCCCGGTGGATGTGACGTTCAGCGGCGGCGAGACCGTCCGCCTGGGCGCCGATTGGCAGGTGGAAGTGCTCCATACTCCCGGCCACAGCCGCGGCCACCTGACCGTCTGGGACCCACGCAGCCGCACACTGGTCATCTGCGACGCCACGCTCTACAACGCCGTGCTCTTCAAGAACGGCAAACCGGCCTTCCCGCCCACCTATCGCTATGTGGACAGCTACGTGGCGACCATGCAGCGCTTCGCCGGTATGAAGGCCGACCTCATGCTCACGTGCCATTACCCGATCTATCGCGGCGCCGAGATCGATGCCTTCCTGGCCGAGAGCCGCGCTTATGTGGATCGGGTGGATGATGCCTTGCTGGGCCTGTTGGCTGATGGCGAACCCCGCACCATGCGCACCATCATCGACACACTCAACACCAGCCTAGGTGAATGGCCCACAAGCGCCGGCATCTATCTCGTGCATCCGCTGGCCGGCCACCTGGAGCGGCTGGTGCAGTATGGTGTGTTGGCAACGGGCCGGCAAGATGGGCTGTTGGCCTATCGATTGCAGCACCAGCCATGAGCATTGTTTATCCTACTGTGGTGCATGAGCGCGCCGCTGAAACTATCTGCCACTTTTTTGTGGGGCAACCCCAGGTCGAGGCTATCTTGGTGGTCAATTCGATTGCGCGTGGACAAGCCACGCCCGACAGCGACCTCGACATGGCTGTGCTCGTCTCACCGGCCATGTCCCATGCCGATCGGATAGAACTGGAACAGCAGTGGCAGAGATACCGCTCTACCGACACCGGCCTGCTACAGTTGCAACAGGCCGGCCGCTTCACGAACATCCATCTCGACCTGGTTGACGGGCAGTTTGTCGCTCATACCTGGGATGATGGCGGCGGGCCGGACAGTTTTGAGCTTGAAATTGGCAATCTTCTCGCCTATAGCCACCCCTTGTGGCAAGGCGGAGCCACTCTTGCGCAACTCAAGGCGCGCTGGCTTCCCTACTATGCAGATGATCTCCGCGCCGAGCGTTTGTCTATGGTGCGCAATGCCTGTCTGTATGACCTCGATCATATTCCGTTTTATATCGGGCGCACGCTCTATTTTCAGGCCTTCGACCGGCTCTATAAGGCATTTCAGGAGTTTTTGCAGGCGATCTTTATCAGCCGGCGCACCTATCCATTGGCCTATAACAAGTGGATCCGCCAGCAGGTGGTGGAATGGCTGGGGCTGCCGGAGCTGTATGCCCAGTTGCCGCCTCTCCTGTCTATTAATGCACTTGAGAGCGCAGAGTTGATCGATAAAGCCCGTGATCTTCAAAACCTGGTTGAATCCTATCTCTTAATCTCTTAGAGGAATTATGAGCATCCAGGTGTTACAGATCGAACGTAAGATTCGTAATAATCCTATTTGGCCTGTGAGCCTGGCTGATTTTGAAACCTCACCGGCGGGAAGCATCGCCCCCTCCATTTTGATGGACGAACCGACCATCACTCTTTACTCGCTCGACCATGCCAATCGCCGCGCCATCTTTGTCGAGACGCCGCCGGAAGTCGATCTATCCCAGGCGCCGTTTGTCTACCAGTGGCAGTACGAACACGCGCTGCGGCTCTTTGTCGCCCCCTATGACCTTTTGGACGACCTTACCGGCACGATCGATAACCGTGGTGAAAATCTGATCTTTATCTACTCGACGGGGCGCTGTGGTTCCACGTTGTTTAGCCAGGTTCTCAATCAAGCGCCTGCGGTGATCAGCCTGTCGGAACCTGATGTTTACACCGTGCTGGTTGGTCTACGCAATCCCAATGGTGGCTATGATCCTGAAATCAGCAGGCTCATCCGCGCCCTTACCCTTTTGCTCTGCAAACCAATGCCCGCAAAGCAGCGACCACAGTGGTGGGCAATCAAATTTCGCGCGATGGCGATTGAACTCAGCCACCTGTTGTACGACCAATTCCCGCAGGCGAAAACCGTCTTTATGTACCGCAACGCCGAGAGTTGGGCGCGCTCCAGTGCAAGCGCCTTCCGGCTTTTGGACCCGCAGATGGCGGCAACCCTGACCGCCTTCTCTCAGCAGTTTCCCCAATGGATGCCCTTGATGCAAGCCTACACCCCAGCAGCGGATACTGTCTCGCTGGTCAGTCGCTTTCTTGCTCCCTTGTGGCTTTCCCTGATGCAGCGCTATCTTGAACTGCACGAGCGTGGCGTTCCTATGTGCGCCTTGCGTTATGAGGATCTAAGAACTGCGCCGGCAGAGATGCTGGCGTCCGTCTTTGCCTATTGTGGGCTGCCAACAGCGAATCTGCACGACATCGTCGCCGGGTTGGATAAGGATTCTCAGCAAGGGACGACGTTATCACAGGAAGCAGCCCGCAAAAATCCATATGTCTTGACCGACCAGCATCTGAGCGAAATCCGGTCGCTGTTGCAGGCGCACCCTGTGCTCAACACGCCGGATATCATCCTACCCAATACGTTATCACTCCGTTGATAAGATTGTGAGAAAGCAACCATGAGCAAAAAAGTACGCCTCGGCTTTATCGGCGCCGGCTGGTGGGCCACGTGGAACCATATGCCCATTCTGGCAAAACAGCCGGATGTAGAGTTGGCCGGCGTCTGCCGCCTGGGCCAGACGATGTTGCAGACGGTGAAGGAGAATTTTGGCTTTGCGTTTGCCTCGGAGGATTACCGCGAACTGTTGGCGCAAGAGCTTGACGGTGTAGTTGTCACTTCGCCCCATCACCTGCATTACGAACACGCCAAAGCCGCGCTGGAGGCCGGCTGCCATGTCATGGTCGAAAAACCGATGACGCTCAACGCCAGCCAGGCCTGGGAGCTGGTCAACCTGGCGCAGGAGAAGAATCTCCACATCCTCGTGCCCTATGGCTGGCACTACAAGCCCTTTGTGCAGGAAGCCAAACGGCTCATGGACGATGGCGTGGCCGGCAACATCGAATACGTGCTCTGCCACATGGCCTCACCCACCAAGAGCCTCTTTGCCGGCGCCGGGGAACCACCCTCTGAGCAATCCCCTACCATCGCCGCTCCCGATCCGCGCACGTGGCAGGCGCCAGAGCAGGGCGGCGGCTACGCCCACGGCCAGGTCACGCACTCGTCGGCGCTGATGTTCTGGTTGACAGGCTTGCGCACCCAAGAGGTGGCCTGCCGCATGACCCGCCCCAATGCCGAGGTCGATCTCTACAACGCCGCCTCGGTCACCTTTACCAATGGCGCGCTCGGAACCGTCTCCGGGGCGGCCACATTGCCCGATGGCTCCAAATTCCAGGTGGACCTCCGCATCTTTGGCGATGAAGGGGTGCTGCTGCTCGATGTGGAGCGCGAGCGGGTAGAACTCCGCCGCCACGATGGGCGCATCCTCGACCTGAAGATTCCTACCAATGCCGGCGCCTACGACTGCGATACGCCGCCGGTGCGTTTTGTTGAACTGATCCAGGGTAAGGGGTCTAACGACTCGCCGGGGGAGGTGGCAGCGCGCTCGGTCGAGCTGATCGACGCCATGTTCCGCTCGGCGGCGGAAGGAGGGAGGCCGGTGGCGGTGTAGCATGTGTCTGTGTTCAATATGCTGAGCCACCTTGGCCTTTAGATAAGCGTTACTCGTGGATTTCAGTTGTGGATGCCAATCCGTTTAGTGTGACAATGATTTGGTTCAACACATCTCGCCCCAAAATGCTCGTGCTGTTGTGCCGGTCGGCGGCAACACGCACCTTGGGGAACAAGTGAGATCCCAAACGCATCGTTACTTCGTATACATCCACAATACTGCGAGCGCCGGTAATGCTGCGCATGGTAATCTGGCCAGTTTTGCGCGCCTTCATTTGACGCAGCACTGGCAACGGGATCAGCGTTCCATCCGAGCCGGAGTCGATCATGGCGACCAACTGGCTTGGCTCGTGGTCTTGGCCGAACGGCGTCACCTCTACTTCGACGATTGGAAGTGCTGGGAAGTAGGCGGCATCGTACTCATAGGTGTACATAGTTAGCCTGCCACTGATTCAAAACGCGGTGAACGAACAACCCATTCTTCAAGTGGATGCTCTTGCACCGGTGCGATCCAAACAAACTCATCAGGAAAGCGTGCATAGATGCGTTGACTGAGTGCAACGCCATCGATATCGTGGTCGATCAATGCCCCACCATAAATGGCTACGTGCTCGCCTGGATATTTCTCCAGCAACATGGGATGTAGCGCAATATATGCCGCTCTTTCCCGTTCGACGGCTTCGTCTGTAAATTCTGCAGCTTCAGCTCCGCCGGACTCCCCCAGCGTTTGACGAGGCTCGGGTCCTGTTGTTGGTGCTTCTTTAAGGATAGCAGTGAGTCGCTTTGTGATCGCTGCCACCAACTCCACTTGTTGCTCAAGCGGCAGGGGCTGGACCCACTCCTGGTCGATTTGTTCTACAATACTCATAACCTACTCCTTCGTGCAACGCAACACACCTGAATTATACCACATTGCCCCTTCACCCCCTCGCCAGCCGCTGCGCTGCCAGATGCCAGAGCAGCCCTACAATGATCAGGCCCAGCCCGACCAGCCAGATCTGCCAATCGACCCAGAACGCCAGGAAGAGACAGGCTGCCAGTCCAGTCCAGGCGATCCAACGGGGGTAGAGCCGCTCTTCCGGCGGCAGGCGGAGCGCGGCCAGGTTGGTCAGTGCATAGTAGATCAACACGGTGAAGGCGCTAAACGACCAAGTGGTGCGCACGTTGCCGATGAGCGCCAGCCCGGCAATGGCGACGCCAACGACAATGACCGCAACCGTAGGGGTGGTGCCCGCTACATTCAAGCGCGCAACGGCGCCCGGCATATCGCCGCGCCGTCCCATGGCCAGCAAGACGCGCGAGAGGCCCAGGAGCAGGTTGAGCAAGACACCCAACATCGCCGTGATCGCACCGATGGCAAGAATTTGCGCGCTGCCGGGGATGGCAAAGCTGAGCGAGGCAGCCACCAGCGGCGCTGCCTGCTGGGTGGCTGCCTCGCTCAGCGTAGTGGCGCCGACCGCCCCAATCCCCACGACCGCCACCGCAGTGTAGAGCAGCATGGTCAGCCCCATCGTGATGATAATGGCGCGCGGGATGATCCGGCGCGGCTCGTGTACTTCCTCGCCCATGGTGGCGATGCGACCGTAGCCGGTGTAGGCCACAAACATGAGCGCGCTCGCGTGCAGCAGCGCCTGCCAGGGGTTGCCCCCGTTCTCTGCCGGGCTCTGGAAGAATGGCGTAAAGTTCGTCCCCCCGGTGCCAAAGACCTCCGGCAGACCGGCCAGCACAAAGAAGAGCAAGGAGCCCAAGGTCACCGACACGATCACAATGTTGGTGAAATTCGAGCGCCGGATGCCACTCAAGACCACTCCGGTCAGCACCACCACGGCAACCAGGGCAATGGTGACCAGCAGCGTCTGCCCATTCCCACCAAAGGCGTTGAGCAGATAACCGGCAAAACCCAGCGCCGCCGTGGCCGCCGAGGCCGACTTGGCCAGCAGAAACATCCACCCGGCGGTGAAGCCCAGCCAGGGCGTCAAATAGCGGTAGCCGTACTCGTAGGTGCCACCGCTGACAGCATGGCTGGCCGCCAGTTGTGCGCTGCTCAAGCCGTTGCAGGCTGCTACCAATGCCGCCACCACCACCGCCAAAATGATCGCTGGCCCGGCGATCCCTGCGGCAATGCCGATGCTCACAAAGACGCCTGTCCCCACGATGGAGCCCATCCCCATCATGATGGCGCCCCACAGCCCTAGTTCCCGCTTCAACACAGTTGGCGTTGTTTGTGCGCTCATCTCTTGCCCTTTTCGACTGGATAGCCTGCCGCCTGCCAGGCTGGAAAACCGCCTTCCAATGCTTTGGCATCATAGCCGCTCTCACGGAGCAGCGCCGCGGCCCGCTCGCTGCGCGAGTTGCCGCGATGGCGCATGTTTCAATAGGGCACCACAGGCCGGTCTTGTGGAATTTCCGCCAGGTGTTGCTCCAGCTCATCACCGGGGATGTGCAGCGCACCGGGGATATGGCCGGCGGCATACTCCTCGTCCCCGCGCACGTCGATGACCGTTGGCGGCTCTGTCGCTTGCAGTTGTTGGTGCAGTTCGGTTGGTGATATGTATTCGGTTGTCATGATGACGGCTCCCCTTTTGGCTTCGTCAGGTTGGGAGTTGAACGATCCGCCGGATCGTACCCTTCCAACACCTCATCGACCAG
Source organism: Chloroflexota bacterium (assembly GCA_003577005.1). The sequence goes on from QEUW01000319.1 coordinate 7,499, forward strand.
TTCGTGGATTTTTGGCCGGGCTTCGGCCAATGCCTGGCTGCCCCCTGGTGTAATCCTATAATACTTGCGCACTTTACCCTGTACAACCTTTTCCTCGGCCACCAGATAGCCCTGCGCCTCCAACTGGTGCAGGATCGGGTAGAGCGTGCCGGGGCTGAGTTCGTAGCCGTGGCGGCGCAATTCTTCGATCAAGGCCAGGCCGTAGACAGGCTCCTGTTCAGCGTGATGGAGAATATGAATTTTGATAAAGCCCAGAAAAAAGTCTCGGATCATCTTTGTTTACGAATCTCAATATCGAAAACCGATAGTAACATGAGTGTGGCGATACGCCAAGTCGAACTTGTCAATTTTCACCACCCTTCCTCGATCTCTTCACATTTTTTTCACAAGGCTACCGGATACTGAGCGTGTACACAGCGAACAAGCACACAACTCGCTGGAGTCAGCAAAGTCGGGCAGCAGGCGCTGTCCTATACACAGGAGGTAACAATGTTCGAACGCTTCAAAAATCTGGACCGGCAGACGGCTGTCGGCCTGGCCGTAGCCGCCGTCGTAGGCATCTTGCTCTTTGGCGCCATCGCCGGGGTGATCCGTCAGGCGGGGTGGAACGAAGGATTTCTGTTTGGCCTGTTGGCGAGCGGCGGCGAAGGGGGGAAAACGCTGAACCCGTATCTTGCCCACCGCTATGGCTACGGCTGGCATCCGGGCTGGTTTATCGGCGGGTTTTTCAGATTCTTCTTCTTTGCATTCCTGCTGCTGGTCTTCTTCAAATTCCTGGGTTTCTGGCGCTGGCGCATGCATGGTGGGCCGCAGGGAAGATACTGGCACCATCACGGCCCGTGGCAGGAGGGTCCCGGCCCATCCGCCCAACCCGGTCAGGAATCACAGCCAGCCGCCGGTTCAGCCGGGGCGGAGGAAAACAAGCCGCAGAATACGTCTTGGACGAACGTCTAGGTTCGGTTGGATGCTTAGCCGTAGACACGTTAACAATTGACAATTGTCAATTGTTAACGCCTGATTTCGAGGAGCACCACACATGTTCTCCATGTATGCACTTCTCAAATTCATCCACGTGACAGCCGCGATCATCTGGGTCGGTGGTGCGATTGCCATCACGGTGCTCAATGCCCGGCTGGCCCGCGAACAGGACCAGGGCGCCCTGCTCGCACTGGCGCGCCAGGCCGGGTTTTACGGTCAGGCAGTGTTGGGCCCGGCGGCCATCACCACGTTGGTTGCCGGCATTGCGACGGCTCTTACGGTGGGGTTTCCCTTTGAAAGCTTGTGGATCACTTGGGGGTTTGCCGGGGTCTTTGGTTCCATCCTTCTTGGCTCGACTTTCATCCGCCGCACCTATGGGGAGATGGCTCAGCTCATCGCCAGCTCCGGCCCAGACACGATGCGCCTGGGCGCCCTCCAGAGCCGGTTATGGTTCCTCAACCTGGCCAACTTGCTGCTCTTGCTCTCTACGGTGTGGGCGATGGTCTTCAAGCCAACACTCTGAAGTAGATGCCCCGCTGGCTATGTTCTTTCTCGTTTTTGACAGCTTGCACTGGCTCACCGGCGTCACGCTGAATGTAGCCGGCGGGGTGGTCATGCTCTGAACCCAAATGAGGA
>QEUW01000320.1 GCA_003577005.1 Chloroflexota bacterium
GGCAACCGTGAACCTACGACCGCAGGCAGCTTCTGTGAGAACGCGTCGACAAGCGGTTGGTAGCCTCTGCCCTTGTGCAGAAACATCAGGAGCGCGGCCAGTGAGACGCCGATCAAAGTGAAAATGCCCAGTGAGACTTCCCAACTGAGCATGTCTGTCCCGTGCGTTGCTGCCACGATGAACATGGCGATGGCGAGCATGGCGAGATCCGCCAACCGATCGAGCACTGCGCTGGTCACGGCCTGGGACATGGGCAGGTCAGCGGTGCGTGAGATCGAGACCATACGCAGCGCCTCACCGGCACGGGCAGGCAGGACAGCACTGCCTAAATAGCCTAGGTTGGTGGCATGGCAAAAGAAACGAAACTGGCCGGCCGGCGCGCCTGCGATCAGCGTCCAGCGCAGCGCGCGCAGCAGTGTCCCACCAACCGTCACTGCCCCGGCGAGGACAAGCCAAGGCCAGGAGACCCGCTGTATCGCATCCCGGAATGTGGGCCAGTCTAGCTTGACCAGTATAACAACCAGCAGGATCAGGCTAACTGCTGTGCCGAGCACAACCATCCACCGTTTTTGCGTCACGACGCGGCCTTTCCCCTGCCAACGCGGCGAACTCTAGGCGGCTCTACCAAATGGATCATGCCCTTTGCCTAAGCACGCTCAACCTGCGCGTGCCCTGTAGGCTCAACTGTAGACGCACCTTTGGGCAGGAGGCCATCTCCGTACAGGTGATCGAGTCCGAAGGCGGCAACGATATCAAGAATCTGCCGGATTTCGGAGGCCGACAAGCTGTTTCGCCAGCGCGCCACCTGGTTATCACCGGTCAGGATGGCGCTAGACGCTGTTGTGGTGGCAGAGGGTTTGGAGAGAGAGGTGAATGCGCCCGGGGGAAACCGGCGTTTGACCACCTGCTCGATCTGCGCTAGCTCCGGGTGCGGCTGCAGGCACAAATTCTCATAGAAGACGATGTTCAGTTCCCCCGGACGAAACTGGCGGAATGGCACTAAGTGGCTGATACACCAGATCATCGCATGTTTTTCCACATCGGTATGCGTCTGATGGAAGATATCTAGGTACGGAGCCAGATGGTCTTCAATCAAGGGCGGCTGATCGAGGAACGAAGCAAGATCACTGCCGGTGGCCCAGCGGAGCTGCAGGCGTGACAGCACAACGGCACAAGGGTGGCGCACGATCAGCAACTGCGGTACTTGCGGAAACTGATTGTGCAGCCACTTTAAAAAGAGATTCGCCCGGATCTCCTTGATCACGCGAAACCTAGGTCGAAGGTTGGCGATTTCCCGATCCACCCAAGGGTGGCGAATGACGCCAGTAAACACCTGGCGGCAGTACGCCGTCAACTGTGGATTCTCCTCATCCGGACGCAGATACGGAAAATAGCTCAACCCCTGTAGGGCAGCGATCTTGCCGGCATGAAAAGGCTCAAAGAGGACGCGGCCTTCTGCCCCTGCCAAGAGGTCTCCCAACCAGGTCGTGCCGCTGCGCGCTGTGCCGGCGACCAGAATGCTGTCCGCCAACTGCCGGTTATTGTCGCGGTAGAGATGGCGCAGGAGAATACGCCGGGCCGGGCGCAGCCGATGGGCTAGACGCCAATGGAGAGTTCGCATTTCAAGCCGGCTCTTTGCGCCGCCAACCCGCAATGATCCCCGGCAGAAGGTTGACCGTATGGGCATGGCCGTTTGCCGCCAACTCTGCATCGCCCGTAGCGAGGCCGCGCAGCCAGCGCACAGGGCTGCGCACTAAGGCCAGAGCCGTCTGCATCAAAATGAATGTATCGCCGTGGCGGAGATGGGCGCCATAGAAGCCGCCCTGGCTGCGTGCATAGTCCGCATAACGGGCTGCGCGTTGCCTGGCATCTCGCCAATGGTAATGGAAAACCACTACGTCGGGATCGTACGCGATGGGGATACCCAGCCGCAGGGCGCGATACCCATAGTCGCTATCTTCGGCAGAGGCCAGACAGGGATGTTCGTCAAAGAGGCCGATTTTTTGCACCAGCGCCATGTCCATGCCGACGTTGCCGCCGATCAAGGGGAAGACCTTCAACTGCGGGCGCGTAAATAGCTTAGGCCGGCGCGCGGTAACGGTCGAGAAGTCGACTTCGCCATTACCGGCCAGTTCCACACGGCCTGTGACGATGCGATCCGGATCGCGCCGCAGGCTATTTGCCATCTTCGCCAACCAGCCGGCAGCCACGAAGCAATCGTCGTCGGTGATCGCCACAAATCGCGTCTGTACCTGTTCCAGACCGCGGTTGATACCGGCTGATCGGCCGGTCTGGCTGGAAGGGAGATACAGCGCATCTAGACCGAACTCCTGCAGCTTCTCCAGCCAGGCTGCCACCTCTGATCTGCGCCCCTGATCCACGACGATGACGCGGCTCGGCCAATGCGTGCCGTCTGCCAGCCAGCGCAGGCAGGATTCCAGGAGCGGTCGCCCTAACGTCGGGATGACAACCGTGATGTCGGCCAGCACCGGTTTTGCGCCGGCGGGCGTGCCGAGATTCCGGATCATCGAATCTGAACAGGTGGTTGCGCCAGCCGGTGTCGTGTGCATTGCGCGTTAATCCAGTAGATAGATGTAATAGCTGGAATCGCCAACCCGGCGCCAGCCGGGCAGCTTGGCATACGCCGGTACGTTTTCTGCCACCACAGCCCGGGCGCCGGTCGACGCAAAAGCCGTCAAGACCGCCTGCTGAAAGGCGGAATCACCCAACCAGAAAGGGGTCGCTTGCCATTCCAACATCTCGGCCACGATCTTCGCGCGCGCTAGTCTGGCCCAGAAGGCATCAAACCCATAGCCGATCACGGCGACAGGGTCTCCAGGTTCAATACCCATGCGCCATAGCTCCCCGGCCACCGCCACCGGTCGGGCCGGAGGCCCAGCCACCGCTGCCCCGGCAGGCGGCTGCTCACCGCCCCTTGCCAGATCGCCAAGCCCCTGGATGTTGAACAGAAGAATGTTGAAGCCAAGGAATGTGACGATGAGAAGACTTAAGGTGGTGATCATGCGTCTCCCGACGGGGGAGTCTGGCAGACGCGCTTGGGCCAACAGATCGCTCCAGAAAAGCACCACAAACACGCCTACATAGCGACCGGCGACCAGAATGGGCGCATACAGCAGCAGCGCCAATACCCCGACCGCCGAAAGCAGGGCGGCGCGGCCTCCCCTGCGGGGTGAAAACGATCCCCACTTGCGCAAAGCGTAGATCAAGCTCAGGCTGAACAAAATGGCTGCTTGCCGGTAGACAAATAGATCGGCGTAATAGAGTCCACTGGAAATGAGTTGCCTGACCTGATTGACCAGGTCAAAGCGAACAACGACCCCTTCATACCAGTAGGCCTGATCGTAGGCGATGGGATATGTGCCGCCAATCGGCGTGGCAAATTCATAGATCGGAGGGTTCTCGAAGATCTGCCGCGATGGGTGTACCGGTACACCGTCCCCCGCCGGTTCACCCTGCCAATGCGGATAGATCACCCCATTGACATGGCGCACATAGGTGAACTTGCCCGCCTCGCCATAGGTGAAGTGACCTTTTGCGCTCGTGATCAGCAATACAAAAGGCCCGCCAATCAACAGCGAAAACAACAGGGCCAACCCAGTTCCCCGCAGCGCCCGGCGACCATCGCTCACGGCCATCAATGCCGCTGCCATAAAGAGCAGCGAGACAGGGAACATGATCGCTTTATTCAGATAACCTAGCCCAAGCGCACAACCCAATAGGGCAAAGCTGTACCATTGATCATGGCCGGCGCGGATGCGCGCCACCAGGCCGGCGGCTGCGAAGACCAGGGCTGCCATCAACATGTCTGGCGTCACCGACCATATCTGGATCAGGCACAAGGACGCCCAGGTAAATAACAGATAGCCGATCGACCACCACGCCCATGGAGGCCATGGGATCTGTCTAGTTGGGGAAACCGTGCCGGCTTGCTGCGTCCCAGCGAGTTGGCCCCACATGAACTCGAAGGCGCATAATGTCGCTAGGAAGATCACGAAATTGACGAGATGCACCGTGGGAAACTCCCACGGCATCGGCGGACGAAACAGCCATAGCGCCGCGCCGAGGAGCCAGGAGTACAATGGGCTCCACACCGTACTGATCGCGGCTTCCCAATCACGGCGAAAATAGGCATCGCCGATATCAAGATACGCAACTCCGTCCGGGTTCATCGATTGGCTGATGGCGGCTGCCCAGGTGTGCAGCCCGGCCATCACGACGGCCAGCAGACGAAAGCTGTTGCGCAGCCAGAGCAACCTTTTGTCACCCAAAGCCACCCGTTGCGCGCTCTTGAGCATCTTAGCCTTTAGGCTTTCATGACTTCCTGGGGCCTGCGCCATTCGAATCGTCGTTAACTTGACCTGGCACTGCGCCGGTGGAACGAGCAATCTGACAAAACAACTGCTCGTATGCCCGCGTTACCATCTCTGCCGAATAGCGGTCCTGGACAGCCTGCCAGCCTGCTCGGCCCAAGTGCGCGATGAGTTTGGTGTCCGTAAGCAGGGTGTCTAGCGCATCATAGAGCTGCTGAAAATCACCTGGCCGCACCATCAGCCCGCTTTGCTTGTCGGCGACGATCGTCTCGATGGCGCCCACCGGTGTAGTCACGACGGCCAAACGACAGGCCATTGCTTCAATTAACGACGAGGGAAAGGCATCCTCTTCGGTGGGGAGCACAAACACATCCGATGCCTGTAGATATTCCTGTACATTTTGAACACTGCCTACCAAGCAGACGGCATTCTCTAGGTTGTTGGCACTCACATAGGCTCTCAAATCAGCCTCGCAATTGTGAATATCTAGCCCGCCTGCCCCCGCCAAAACGAGCGTCGAACATGGATGTTTGCGCTGAATCGCGTGCCACACCCGCAGCAAGAGCGGCAATCCTTTGTAAGAGACGAGCCTGCCGGTGTAGATCACAATCTTGCCGGAGTGCGGCAGCCCCAACTTGGCGCGCAGCGCGGACTTCTGCTGTTCGTCCACAGGGTGAAAACGGCTGATGTCTACACTGTTGGGGATCACCCGGATCGCACCAGTATCCACCCCTGCGGCGATGAGTTCCGCCGTCTGTTCCGGCGTGATCGACGCGAAGGCATCTGCCCGTTTGAGAATGCGATTTCGCGCCCAGAGAAACCATGAAAACGGAAAGGAGGCAGGCGAGAGCCGGAACTTTGCCAGCCCATCCGTAAAGAACTTGCCGGACATCTCCCCCCGGCTGTCGGCCTTGAGCACCACCGCTTTGTGAAGCATCATGCCGGCCAGCACCGCGGCCACCCCAATGATCCGAAAGCCTGAAACAAATATCAGATCATAGTGGTGTCGCAGCTTGATCAGCAGGGGCAGGCTGGAGAAGATCAAGCCCCATTTGCGCAGTTGTCCACGTCCAACCGGCGGCAGCCGATAGACCGTGATACCGCCGAAACGTTCAATCTTCTTGAGAGACGAATCCGAGCGGCGGGTGAGGATGATGACAGAGGAGCCATGGGCGACCAAGTGTTCGGCCAGCAACCGCGCCTGTGTTTCCCCCCCGCCGACGACAGGATAGTAGGTTTCGGTAAAGATGCAGATTTTCTGCTTGGTCATGGCGACGGCGCTGAAGGGTCGGTCACGCTTTGCTCTCAGACCGTAAGCCTCGCTGGATCTGCCTGCCCCAGAAGGCCAGCAGATCGCGCAACGACGGATTCTTATAGAGCTTCCCTTTAAGCCCTTCTTGTGGCCGATAGACAGCCGTCCCATTTTTTACCTCAAGAATGGCTTGAATGTAGAGGGCAAGCCCCAACTGCTCTAGCTCCTGCCACACGGCCCGCTGCGAGCGATGACCAATCGTCACTTCGCCCTCTTTGACGATGAGACCCGTGTCAAGCCCGGCGTTGACCTTTTGGATGGTCACGCCGGCGACCTTTTCGCCGTTGTACATCGCCCAAAAGGTTGTCTTGTTGCCACGATAGCGCGGCACCTTGCCGTGATGAATGCCCAATGTGCCGCACGTTGGCAGTTCAAACAGGCAGGGCTTCAAGATGGGGCTGCCATAGATCAGGCCAAGATCCGGTGCGAGCGCGCTGATCTGCTCTCGGACACATGGGGCATGAATGTCTGGTACAAAGTGAATGCGCGCCGACATGCGGTCCAGGCTCCTGGTCATCGCCAGCTCGGCGCGTGGGTTGGACAAGAAACGGCTGGTCTCATTCACAAACCAGGCAACCAGTAACGGCGCTGCCAGCAGACCGCGGCGTCTCCACAGGTCTTTTGCCACAGCGGCGAGGGTCTGAGACTCTGCCTGACAAAAGGCCGCCAATAAGTCGATCTCCGGATGCGCTTCCAGACGGCAAAGGAACTGGCGTGCGTCGTGGGTGAGGACAGGGCCGCTGCCAAACATGACAACTCGTATGGGCCGGTTCAGCGCCGGCTGTCCGTGTACCATTCTCTGCGCAGCCTTCTCTGCAAGGACGCTCCGAACAGATACTTCCATCTCTGCAACCGGGGTTCTAGGCGATGAACGAATCGAATCCAAAAGACCATGTCCGCAAACACAGACGCACCCGGCAGCGAGGCATCATACGGCAGAAAGTATTCTGGCGTTTGGCTCACATCGTCCAGAAGTTGGGGTGTCAGGATCGGGCGAGTCTGCCACGGATAAAAGAGGGTCGTTTGGCTTTGAAAGCAATCCAAGGCCCTGCGCTTCTGGGCGGCTACGCTGCGTGTATCCACCGCCAGTAAATAAGGTCGCCGGACATAGCGGCGCACATCTCTGCCCGGTAAAAGACGCCAGCGGGTATAGACAAAGTATTCGATCATCTGAGCCTGAATGCGCCCTTGTCGGTGAGCCGCCGTCAGGACATGGTTCACGGCCAGGTGGTCAGGGTGACGATCAAAGCGGAACGGCATCAAGATGTGAGCAGGGTCGAGCGATTCGATATGCTCCAGAAGCGCACGTCGCAAGGCCGCAGCATGTTTTTGAAGCGCAGCTTCCGGCAAGTTCAGAAAGTGGAGATTTTCACTTGGAACACCCAACATGCCCATCGCCGCCACGGATTCTTTCCGACGCACCAAGCCCAGATCAGGTGTAATTCGATCCTGGGGCAAGATGGGGGATGGAGATTTCATCCCGTCCGTGGCATAGATGATGTGAATCTCTTCCTTTTGCGGCAATCTCGCCATCACCCCCCCGCACGCCAGCAGCTCATCGTCCATGTGCGGCGCCACGACGACTATTTTTTGGGGTAGGAGCTCGACCGGATCAATCACTTTGGATCCCTTGAGGTCTCTTGCATAGGATTCGATGCCGCTGGTTCCTCGGTTGCATGTTCCTTGAGTGCAATGGATTGGGCAAGCTCGATCTGCCGCGCGTTGATCGTCGAGATCTGCACGCTAAAGATGATCAACATGCCGAAGACCAGAACAAAGGCCAGGAGCGTCATGGCCGAGGCGGGAAACGTTGCGCCCACCGATATCGTCACGAGGGCGAGCAGCGGCGGGATCGAGATGATGGTCATCATGATCAGGGCCGCCAACAGCCAAACCACGCCGTATACCACATATAAGCGGCGCATGCGTACCAGGTTCAGGGCTAGGAGGATGAACAAGACCCCGATCAAGTCCAGCAGGAGAATCCCTTGTGTACTCATTTCTGCCTCCGCGCCAGCAGAGCGTCCATCGTAGCAACCAGGGTGAGCAGAAGCGTTTGCGACGGGTAAGCCACAACGCTGAGGTAAGAGTGCATAGACCGGCCATGGGTCCGTTCTTGAACCGTAATTGGATACTCCACCATCTTGTAGCCGGCCATACTCAGCCGGACGATGGTCTCTAGATGAAAGTCCATAAACGTGCTGTTGATGATTACCCGGCAGACTGGGGCGCGCATGGCTTTGAGGCCGGAGGTTGTGTCATAGATACGTTGGCCGATCAGCAGGCGCGCCAGGTGCGAAAACAGAAGCTGGCCCCACTTGCGCTCGCTGGGGCCGCTGTAGCGACGGCCATGCGAATAGCGCGAACCGATGACCATATCGGCGTTGTTGTCGACCAGGGCCTGGACTACGCCGCGTACATCTTCGGGCCGGTGCTGCCCATCCGCATCAAAGGTCACCACCAACTCATAGCCATGTTGCAGCGCGTATTTCAGCCCGGTCTGCACGGCATAGCCATAGCCTACATTGCAGGGCAAACGCAATTGTGTCTCGCCGAGCGTGGCGAGAATCTCCCCCGTACCATCGCTGGCGCCGTCGTTGACCACAACGCGGTCGAACTCAGGCGCAAACTGGCGCAGCCCGTAGATCACGCTGGCAATGGTTTTTTCTTCGTTATAGGCCGGAATAACGATCAGTGCTCGGTGGTTTTGAGTCTGCTGGCTTCGTGTTTGCTGGCCCATGGTCTTTTCCTGAACCCCCTGCACCCAACCTCACACCCGATGAACCGGGGACTGACGCCGTTCGTAGTCCTGCATGACGAAATGAAGGGCGCCTGGCGCATGATGCGCCTTGATCCCCTGCCAATACTGTGGGGAGGAGAAGTACGGAATGGAAAGCCACAAAGCGGCAGCGGCATAGAAGGCTCTGCTGAGCGCCGCAAACAGCCGCTTATGCTGTAGATTCCAGGAGATGGCGCTCAGATAGACGCGCACGATGCGCCCATACCAGTAACTGGAATCCGCAGAGGCCCATAGCCGTCGAAACGCGTTGGGCATGGCGAGAACCAAGTTACGTGAGTACTTGGTGTCCTCGGGCGCGCGCAGATAATTGGTGGAGGTCGTCCACAGTTGGCCTCGATACAAACACGCAACGGTGGTCGGGGTGTTGGCAAAGCGGCCCTGATAGGCGATCCGCCTGCACAGATCTTCGTCCTCCGTGCCGCAAACCAAAGGACTAAATCCGCCGCTCAGGCCAAAGGCATCCGCCCGGATTAAGGACGCCTGTAACGGCGCCCATGCCCCTCCCATTACCTGGGCGACACAGTATCCGCTGAGGCCCGAATTCAGTTCCGCCAGCGACTCGGCCCGCTCATTGACGATGCGTATGCCACCGTACAGCCAGAGCGCCTCCGGCTCCTGATTGGCTAACTGGTAGAAT
>QEUW01000321.1 GCA_003577005.1 Chloroflexota bacterium
TCAGCCAGTGATACCGGAACGAACGAAGGGGTCGATCAATATGCCCAGATCGTTCGGGATCTGGTGGCTAAGCACAACCTGGGCCCCATCAAAATGGGCCTGGTCAAGCACGATATGACCCCCGACTACTTGAGAGAGATTCTCGGCTCCGGGGCCATCATTCGCGGGCTGGATGGCTACAAACCGCTGCAGTTGAGGGACATTGAAAAAACGGCCAGATTTGTGCCGGTGATGGGCGCTGAACCCATTATGAGATGCCTGGCCGAAAATCCTGATGTCGTGATCACATCGCGCACAAGCGATTGTTGTCCGTTTGCCGCCTTTGCCATGCATCATGGCTATAGCCCTGACCTGGCCTATTTCTGGGGCAAGGTGCTGGAATGTGGTTCTTTTGTCGCCTACCCCAAACTGGTCAACCACTCGGTGATTGGCACGATCTACGAGGACAAGATCGCGGTGACTGCCATTCATGAGGATCAACAGGTAACGCCGGTTTCTCTGCGCAAACATGCAGGCTATGAGCGAAGTACTTTCGGGGGAGAGGCGGTCGCAGGCGGCTTCATTCACATCGGCGGGATGGAAGCCAGACAGGTGGATGAAAAGACCGCCGAGGCCTGGGGGTCACGCTTCGAACCAAGCCAGGGCTACAATGTGAAACTGGAGGGAGCCGGTTATGTGGGACATAAAGCCGAGTATCTGGTAGGCATCCGCTCCCAGTCTTTTATCAAGAATTTGGACGAAATCCTCGCCTACACCACCCAGCAGATCAAGGACTTTTATCAAGACGCGGAGTACGAAATCTACTTTGCGAAGTACGGGCTCAATGGGATCTTGGGTGAAATGGAGCCACGCAAAAAGGCCCAGGCTCATGAAGTCGGGCTGATGATCGAGGTCGTGTCAGCCGACAAAGCGTTGGCAATGGAGATTGCCAAGCTGGCCGGCAGGTTGCTTCTCTTCACACCGATTTTGAGCGAGCGGGGGTCTGCCGGGCGAGTTCAGTTGCGCAATGAAGAATCCAGCTATTACGGCATGGCGTACCGGTGGACCATGAATCACATCATCGAGTATGCATCGGTAGAGGATGCTGCTGTCCATTTCCCGGTCACGTATGAGCTGGTTCATTGACAGGTGGATAGTGATGGTTACATTAGGCAGTCTAGTGAATGATATCCAGTCGAAGAATGCCGGCATCAATGTTGTTTGCTGCGATATTTTCTTTGAAGATGAAGACCTTTTTCGGAAGGTGCGCGATTCTGGTTCTTTGACCAGAGAAAAGGTGGCAGCTTATTTTCATCTGTCACCTGATCGAATCGTCAATTTTGAAGTGGATGAGCGCTTTTTTGGCTACAAAATTGCCATCCAAAGAGAGCAAAGCGCCGGCGGGCCTGGTGAACGTGATCTGTATGGGACGGGTTTTTATACGCCCCTAGCAGAATACGAAATTGATTTTTGACGTACTCTCACGGCTAAAGCACGCGGGATGCTAGGGTCGAACAGCGATTGCCGGAAGCTCCGGTCTTCCATACGAGCATTCCGGGAAAGAACCAGCGAAGCATGGGTCATGCAAACTGGCGCGGCCTTTTCCCGGAATGCGGGTAAGAGGCTGTTTGAAAAGGGTCGGTGCGTTGCACGCGCAGCGTGCGATGCACCTGGGCCGCCGGGCATTCCTGAGGCGCCACCACCTTGCAGGTGTATCGCACCAGCGTGGAGCCCCCTGTTCAAGCGGTGTGCTAAAGATTTCACTCCGGCTGTCAAGATCTGCGCACGCCGATTGCGCCGGGCACGGCGCGGCCTGCCGCCTCTTTGGCTTCCTGTTCCTCCGGCTCCACCGGTTTTGCTTCGTGCATGGGACCCAGGTTGCGCAGTTCGGGCGCCAGCCAGCCGGTGAGGGCAACCACGATCAGTGTTCCGACCCCGCCGCTGACGGCCGAGAAGACCGGCCCAAACCAGTGCGCCACCACGCCCGATTCCAGCCCGCCCAGTTCATTCGAAGCGCTGACAAAGACCGCCGACACCGCCGAGACACGCCCGCGCATGTAATTGGGTGTCAACAACTGCTGCAAGGTCTGGCGAATAACCATACTCACATTGTCAAAAGCGCCGGTAAGAAAGAGCATGGCAAACGACAACCAGAACGAGGTCGAGAAGCCAAAGACGATGGTCGCTACGCCAAAACCCGCCACGTTGAGCAACAGACTCCACCCTGCCCGCCTCATGGGCGGCAGAAAGATCAGGGAGAAGGCCATGCACATGGCGCCCAGAGCCGGCGCCGCCCGTAGCCAGCCAAACCCCGCCGCACCCACGTCGAGGATGTCCACTGCATAGATGGGCAGCAGATAGACCGCACCCCCCAGCAGCACACCAAACATATCGAGCGTGATCATCGCCAGGATGATGCGCGTCCGCCGTACAAAGTGAATGCCGGCCAGCAGGTTCTGCATCGCCGAGCCAGCCGGCGCCCGCAACTCACCGTGTTCCAGATGGAGCCGGGCGAGCATGGAAATATAGATGAGCGAACTGGCCGCTGCCAACACATAAGCCAGCGGGACGCTCCAGTAGATGACAAAGCCGCCGATCGCCGGCCCCACCACACCGGAGATCTGCATCAGGCTGGTGTTCCAGGTGACGGCATTGGGGAAGACATGGTTGGGCACCAATTGCGGCAACAGCGCCGAGCGCGCCGGCCGCCCCAAGATCACCGCGGTGGCGTCCAGAAAGAGAAAGAAGTACATCCAACTGACCGAGCCTTGCCGGTAGGAGAGCACCGCCAGCGCCAGCGAGGTCATGGTCATCGCTGCCAGGCTCAGCATGACCAGCCTGGGCCGGTGAAAACGGTCGGCCAGGTAGCCGGCAGGCAGCGCCAGCAACATGGTGGGCAACGCCTGCGCCAGCCCTACCAGCCCTAGCGCCAGCGCCTCGCCGGTGCGCTCGTACATCTCCCAGCCAATGGCGACGCTCTGGATACGGGTGCCGATCAGGGCAATGAACCAGCCAATCAAAAAGAAGCGATAGTTGGGAATACGGAGCGCGGCAAAGGGATCATGTCGCGCCGGGGGTCTGCCTGGATCGTTTGAATTTGCCATGGATGTTATGCGATTTGGGTTAGTTTCTTGAATAGAAGGTACGCAGTTGCTAAGGTGCGGTGCACTTGAAAAGTGCGTTGCACCTCTGGAGAATGAATCCAACTGCGTACCTTCTATTGAAATTGACGACTAGAAGCTTACTACAAGTGAGGCCACTGCGCAATCTCCCAAGCGATCCAGGCAGGGCTATTTCATGTTGCAGAAAATCGTAATCACGCATCGAAATGGGTTAGGAACGAGTTGCAGAGCGCACTCGCCGCCGGTGCGATGCACCTGAGCCTACCTGCTGTCTCTCCAGGTGCAACGCACGCAGCGATCTACTGGGCTACGTGAGATGCGTCCCACAAAAGAGACAGGCTTTCCGAACGACCTGCGTCCTCACCCAAATTTTAGATGTGCTTTCAGCGGTAGCCAGGATGGACGCCAGCCCCCCTTTTGAATACAATAGCGTTCTGCTTTTGCTGCTTTCCCCCTCGATTGTTCTTTGTTTGAAAGGAGTGTCGCAAGATGCAGAGGATGCGCCGTCGTCTCTCGGTCTTTTATCTGGTGATGGTCGTCGCCGTGGTCGCGGCCCTTCCGGCAGGGGTGCCGAGCTATGCCGATGACAGTGCTGCGGCACAAGTAGAGTGGATGGAGCCGCACGGCGTCAGCATCATCGACATGATCGGAGAAGTCCCCGAAGATGTGTTGCGTGATGCCATCATTATGTATTCCAACACCGGCATGTTGCAATATGTTTCTGGTGAACGATCGGGCAACCGCGTAACCGTCAATGTGCGCGTGACTCCCCGCTATGGCGGCGCCGGCGACAGTGCTCACACGCTGGTCGGCTGTCTGGGCCAGCCAGCCCTCACCGATAGTTGGCCGATCGTCTCGCCGACAGGCACCATGCGAGTCTATGAAAACGGCTCAGAGATTACATCCGAGGCCTGGCTGCAGCGTTTTGCACCCGGCGGCCGGATCTATCCGATTAACGACCCCGACGACTTTCGCTATCCAGAAGGGGATACAACCGGCGTTCAACTGACGGCAGAGGGCGAGATCCCATTTCCGGTCAACCGTGGCTGTGCCATTGTCTTCCGTGGGTACCGCAGCAACCTCACCGCGACCATCCAGGTGGAGACACCCAAGTATATCGCCATCCAGATGTTGGGCAGCGAAACCTTCACTTTCCACTCGTATATTGGGCCTGGCGCGACGGGGGAAATCGGCGGGTTAGCCAACCAGATGCAGCGCAACTATGGCAACCGCCACGACAAATTCGACTTGACCATTCCCGACGGCGCCGAGTTTGCTCTGGTAACTTTTCCGCCCACCCCTGTTCACCCGTATGTGAATGAGCCGGTCGAGCTCAACTTGCAGTTGCCCGGCAGTGGCACCTACCGGATCGGGCGCAAGAACAGCCTCAACATGTCGGTCGATCACGTTGTCTCGGCGGCGATCCCGCTCTACTGGCAGCCACGCGATGCGGACCAATCGTCGGGAACCGAATTCTTGCCTACCTTTACCGAGCCCGGCTACCTGGCCTCGCTCGAATACTTTGTGCCGGCTGGCGTCGCCTACCACCCTTGTATGCGCAGCGGAACCTGCTCCAATGATCTGCTCCGGCAGATCTATGAGGCAGAAATGCAAATGACGATCCACTACCTACGTATCGACCGCATCAACCCTGGCCTCGACCGCATTCCGCTGCGCCAGACCGGCCCGGCGTGGAAGTCCCTTTTGGCGAGCAGCCAGACAAGGGCCGCACAGGCGACTCTCCCGGCGACTGTCCCCCCTGGTGGTGAGGCGCGGCTCTACTTGCCGTTGATCAACGCCGACATGCCGGCCGATCCTTTGCCCGACGAGGACCGCACCGGCTGCACCTGTGGCTGGTTTGATCCGGACGGACGGATGTTAGACTTTGTGCCGGCCCCGTAGGGCTGATGATAGGGATTTGAATTGGGGCGAGTAACGTCTGCGTGTGATAGGGTTGTGTTGTCCCCATTCAAATCCCTGTTCCCTGCGAATCCAGGCTCATCCGTGTTTGATATTTTGGCTGCTTTCGGATTCTTTGGGTAGAATATGGGTAGGGTGATGCAACCGTTTGCATCCTCCTGTGTGCTCCGCTTTTTCTCATCATTTCCGATCGCTCTTATTCTACCAAGGAGCCTGACGCCTTATGAACCTTATCGTCCGTATCTCCGTCTTCCCCAAGATTCCCCCCGCTCTCAGCCGTTTGCCTGAGCTCTCCTATAACCTGTGGTGGAGTTGGGAATACGAGGCGCAGGATCTCTTCGCCCGTCTCGACCCGGTGCTGTGGGAAGCAACCAATCACAACCCAGTCAAGTTTCTGCGCAATGTCCAGCAAGTGAAGCTCAACCATGCAGCCGCTGACCCCGATTTTATTGCTGCCTACGAAGCGGTGATGGCCGCCTTTGACACCTACATGAACCCTCAGGGTAACACCTGGTGGGACAGAGAGATGGCCGCTTCCTCAACCTTGACCAGAGAGGAGGGCCGGGTCATCGCTTACTTCAGCGCCGAATTTGGGCTGCACGAGGCATTGCCCATTTACAGTGGCGGTCTGGGCGTGTTGAGCGGTGACCACTGCAAAAGCGCCAGCGACCTCAACCTACCCTTTATCGGTATTGGCTTTCTCTATCCCCAAGGCTACTTCACCCAACGCATCGACGCCGAGGGACGCCAACAAGCCGAATATGAAAAGATCGACTTTGCCGAGGTACCCGCTACCCCCGCGTACGACACCGAGGGCAACGAACTGTTCATCCAGGTGGATCTGCCGGGCCGTACCGTCTACGCCAAGATTTGGCGCATTCAAGTGGGGCGCATCCCCATCTATCTGATGGATACCGATGTGCCGCGCAACGCACCGCAGGATCGCGAATTGAGCGCCCGGCTCTACGGTGGCGACCGCGAGATGCGCATCAGCCAGGAGATCGTGTTGGGCATCGGCGGGGTGCGGGCGGTGCACGCCCTGGGATATGACCCGGCGGCCTGGCACATGAACGAAGGACACAGCGCCTTTCTCGGCCTGGAGCGAGTGCGCGAACTGGTGCAGAACGCCGGGCTGCGCTTTGACGAAGCGGTCGAGGCCGTGCGCGCCAATACGCTCTTTACGACGCATACGCCTGTGCCCGCCGGCAATGACACCTTCGATTTCAACCTGGTCGAGAAGTTTTTCTGGCAATATTGGGGCCAACTCGGCATCGATCGCGAACGGTTTATCGACTTTGCTCGCGAGGAGCTTCCCTGGGGTCCACAATACAGCATGACCGTGCTGGCATTGCGGCTCAGTGGCTACGCCAACGGCGTCAGCAAACTCCACGGCGAAGTGAGCCGCGCCATGTGGAATTTTCTCTGGCCCGATGTGCCGGCGGCGCAGACGCCTATCGGCCATATCACCAATGGCGTCCACACCAAGACCTGGCTGGCGCCACAACTGGAGACGCTTTTTGACCGCTATCTGCCCCCCAACTGGCAAGAAACGGTGGATGACCCGGCTGTCTGGGCCGGGATTGCCGATATACCCGACGCCGAGTTGTGGGCGGTGCATCAAAAGCGTAAGGCGCAGTTGATCGATTTTGTGCGCCAGCGGCTACAAACACAACTGGTGCGTCACGGCGAAGGGCCGCGGCGGCTGGCGGCTGCGGCACATTCGCTCAACCCACGTGCGCTCACCCTTGGTTTTGCCCGTCGCTTTGCCACTTATAAGCGTGCGATCTTGATCTTTCATGACGAGGAGCGGCTCAAGCGTCTCCTCAATGACCCAGAACGACCGGTTCAGATCATCTTTAGCGGCAAGGCGCATCCGGCCGATGAGCCCGGCAAAGCGTTGATTCAGCGGATCTTCCAGTTGAGCCAGCAACCCGACTATGCCGGTAAGATCGTCTTTGTCGAAAACTATGATATGAATATCGCCCGCCATTTGGTCGCCGGTGTGGATGTCTGGTTGAACAATCCACGCCGCCCGCACGAGGCGAGCGGCACCAGCGGTCAAAAGGCTGCGCTCTGCGGTATCCCCAATTTTAGTGTCCTCGATGGCTGGTGGGTCGAGGGGTTCAACGGCGAAAACGGCTGGTCGATCGGCGAAGAGCGTGAGTACAAGGACGAAGCAACCCAGGACGAAGCCGATGCGCTCGACCTGTACCAGACGTTAGAAGAGGAGATCATTCCGCTCTTCTTTGACCGCGCTGATGGGGATGTGCCCCACGGCTGGGTGGCAAAAATGAAAGCGGCTATTATCACCTGTGCTCCACAGTTTAGCATGCAGCGCATGGTCGAGGAATACACCAGACGCTACTATGCGCCCGCCGCGGCCACCGGAGCGCGTGCTGCCGCTGACAAGCATGCGGTTGCGCGCGAGTTGGCAAGCTGGAAGGCGCGTATGCGCCGGCGCTGGGGTTCGCTCCATATCGAAGGCCAGGTGCAAGGCGCCACCCAGACCGACGTGGGCGAGCCAGTGCTGGTGCAGGCCCGTCTCTGGCTCAACGGCCTGCCAGCCGACGCAGTGGCCGTCGAGGTGGTGGCCGGTGTCCAGGATAGCGGCGGCCAACTGGTAGCGCCGCAAGTCGTCCCGATGGAGCGGGTCGGGGAGGAAAATGGCGCGCTACTCTACCAGGGGATCCTCACCCCGCAAAACAGCGGTGTCATCGTCTTGGGTGTGCGCGCCCGGCCCGACCACCCGGCGCTGGTGCATCCCAACGAGTTAGGGTTTAGCAAGTGGGCGTAAACAGTCGCTCGCACAACAACCAAAGGGGGAACTATGAAAGCTGCTGTCTGTTATGCCTATGATCAACCGTTGGTTATCGAAGAGATCGACATCGACCCACCCAAGATGGGTGAGGTAAAAGTGCGCGTGGCTGCCTGCGCCATCTGCCACAGCGACGTGCATCAGATCCGCGGCGATTGGTCAGCCGCACTGCCGCTGGTAGCGGGTCACGAAGCATCCGGCGTGGTGGAAGAGCTCGGCCCAGGTGTATCCGGCGTGAAGGTCGGCGATCACGTGGTTATCTCTTTGTTGCGCTCGTGCGGGCGCTGTTACTACTGTAGCAAAGGGGATACCCACTTGTGTGAAGGCACCTTTGCGCTACAGACAGAGACGCGCCTTCACAACAAGCAGGGCGAACCGATCTATCAGTCGATCAAAACAGCAGCTTTTGCCGAGTACGTCGTCGTCGACCAATCTCAACTCGTGCCGATCCCCAAAGAGATCCCACTGGATAGCGCATCGTTGCTGGCGTGTGGCGTCATCACAGGGCTGGGAGCCGTGGTCAATACGGCCAGGGTTGGCACGGGTGAAAGCGTCGCCATCGTGGGCGTTGGCGGTGTAGGGCTTAATGCGATCCAGGGCGCTGTATTGTCGGGGGCCCAGCCCATTATTGCGCTTGATCTGCTCGATCACAAGCTGCAGGCCGCCTGCGATTTTGGGGCAACGCATACCATCAACGTTGCAAACGAGACAGAACCCGCTGCTATTGTCCAGCGCTTGACCGGTGGGCGCGGTGTAGACTACGCCTTTGTGACCGTTGGGAGTCCAGTGGCCGTGGCCCAGGCTATCACCTTGATCCGGCGCGGTGGCACCCTCGTCCTGGTGGGTATCCCTGACGATAAGGCCACCCATCCCCTGCTTTTGGCGCAAGCCGTTTGGCGGGAACAGCGCATCCTCAGCAGTTCCATGGGGTCAACTCGCTTGAGTGTCCAGGTTCCCCAATTGGTCGAATTGTATCAATATGGTCGCCTCAAACTCGACCAATTGATCTCGCGGCGCTACCCATTGGCAGAGATCAACGAGGCCATTGCCGCCATGGAGCGGGGTGAGGCGCTCCGGAATGTGATCGTTTTCTAGGACTCGACCAAAGAAATTATGACACGTGCGGAGTTCGCACGTG
>QEUW01000322.1 GCA_003577005.1 Chloroflexota bacterium
AACCAGTTGGTCTTCTCTTGCATTTGACCATCTTCACGGGTCCACCGGCGGCTGACCGCTAGTTGTAGATTGGTAAACGCGTGCCCGGACGGTGTGTAGCGCATCTCCGGGTCCTTGCCAATATTGCCGATGAGTGTAATTTGCTGATACATAGATGACACCTCGCTTTGCTTCAAAGTTGACATTCTCATATACATTCTGCGCCCTACAGCAGAGGCGCACATGTCATTATGCGCCTGGAAGAGCATACAAGCATCCGACAAAAGACGCAGACAGCGGTGGCCCATTGGTCATACCTGTATAGTTCGCCGGCTGTAGCCTGCCCCTGAGAAGACTTTCTCACGACTTCTTCACCTTGCGCTCACTTTACATGCTGCGGAGAAGCGAGGCTTTTCGTAAAAGGGTGCGTCCGAAATTGGGGCAAGGCGGTTAAGGTTCCAGAACTCGCATTCCGGGAAAGGGTCGGCGCCAGTTTGCATGATCAGAGCCTCGCCGGCCCTTTCCCGGAATGCGGGTGCCGCCAAATTCTCGCGCCAATCCTGGATGCACCCTCGTGAATAGCTTCGCTTTTCCGCGATCCATCCGTGTGGTATAATTACACGCTACACGCGGACATATCCCCCACCTATAGACTGCTTGTGCGTTCGATGTTCTGCGTTCTCCGTTCTAGGCTGCGGGTTCGAGTCCCGCCCGGGCGTTTGCGTCTGGAAGATGCGAAGGAAAGAGCAGCATGATGTTGCAAACCCCAAAACAGATCACACGCGCCCTTGACCGAGTGCTCCACAAGGTCAGTCAGCCCGCGCGCTACACCGGTGGTGAACTAAACACAATTGTCAAGGAGTGGGCTGACCCTGCCATCCGCGCCAAAGTCGCACTCGCCTTTCCCGATATTTACGAACTGGGCGGCAGTAATCTAGGTTTGATGGTGCTCTATGACCTGATCAACCAGCGCCCCGACCTATTGGCCGAACGAGTCTATTGTCCCTGGCCCGACTTCGAGACCATCATGCGCCGGGATGGTATTCCGCTCTACGGATTAGAGACGCGCCATCGTCTGTTGGATTTTGACATCATCGGCTTTAGCCTGCCCTACGAGCAGCTCTATACCAATGTCCTTACTATGCTCGACCTGGCCGGCATCCCACTGCGCGCCGCCGACCGCAGCGCCGCCCACCCTTTAGTCATCGCTGGCGGCTCCGGCTGCTACAACCCGGAACCCATGAGCGCATTCTTCGATGCCATGATCATCGGCGAGGGCGAAGAGGTGATTTTTGAGGTAATCGACGCGTACGAGGCGTGGAGACTAGAGATGAGAGATTTGAGGTCAGAGAGTGGCACAGAATTTCCACTCTCCACTCTCCACTCCCCAATCTGCACCCCCCAATCTCAGCGCCGCCGCCTCTGGGAGCATCTCGTCAAGATCCCCGGTGTTTACGTGCCGGCTTTCTACGACGTGAGCTATGCCGCCGATGGGTCGATTGCAGCCGTCACGCCGAACCACCTGGAGGCCCCAGCCGAGGTGCTCAAGCGGGTGGTGACCGTGTTGCCGCCGCCGGTGACAAGATTTATTGTGCCGTTTATCAACACCGTCCATAACCGGGCGGCGATTGAGATCATGCGCGGCTGCACACGAGGCTGCCGCTTCTGCCAGGCCGGTATGATCTTCCGCCCCGTGCGCGAGCGCCCGGTGGCGGAGGTGCTTCAGGCTGTGGACGAGATGGTGGCGCACTGTGGCTTTGAGGAGGTGAGCTTCCTCAGCCTGAGCAGCAGTGACTACACTTATGTCGAGGAGTTGGTGCGGCTCACGATGGCGCGGCATGGGGCCAAGAAATTGAGCATTGGCCTGCCCAGCCTGCGTATCGAGAGCTTTAGCGTGGACCTGATGGAGTTGTTGGAGCAGGGCCGCCGCCGCTCCGGCTTTACCTTTGCGCCTGAGGCTGCCACCGACCGGCTGCGCGATGTCATCAACAAACCGATTGCCTCGGAAGATCTGCTGCGCACCGCCGAGGAGGTCTACAAACGCGGCTGGACCACGATCAAGATGTACTTTATGATCGGCCACCCCACGCAAAGCCTGGTCGACGTACAGGCGATTGCCGACCTGTCGAAGGAAGTGCTTGCGGTGGGACGGCGGGTGCTTGGCCCTAAGGCCAACGTCCGCATCGGCGTGAGCACGCTTGTCCCCAAACCCCACACGCCGTTCCAGTGGGTGCCCATGGAGGCGGATGCGGTGATCAACGCCCAGATCGACCTGCTCCAGCGTGAGCTGCGCGGGCCGGGTATCCACTTCACCTGGAATGACCCGGAGGAGACGCTGGTGGAAGCCTTCTTGACCCGCGGCGACCGCCGGCTGAGCGATGTGGTCCAACGGGCTTGGGAATTGGGCGCCAAACTGGAAGGGTGGGGCGAGTGGTTCAACTTTACGGCCTGGCAACAGGCGTTCGCCGAATGCGGCCTTGACATGGAATGGTACGCCCGCCGCGAACGACCGCTCGACGAGGTGCTGCCGTGGGAACACATTTCCGCCGGGTTGAAGAAAGAATTCCTGGTACAGGAGTATATCCACACCTACCAGGGCGGCGTGGTGGATGATTGCCGCGAACACTGCTTTAGCTGCGGCATCCTGGGCTATTTCAAAGAGCAGCGCCGCGTCGCCCCGGATGAGGCGTGGGAGTGCCCCCCCCTGGGTCGCGGTAAGGAACGCCAGCCAGTGGACATCACCCCGATCCCGCTCTACTTTAACGAGGAAATGTCGCCCGATAAGGTAGGCCAGTTTAGCGAGCGGGTGCCACAACGACGCCTGGGCACCGTCAGCAAACGGGTGGCCGAGTATCGGACGAATTAGCTGGAAAGGTGACAGTCACCTGACATAGTATGAACGAAGAAACGACCCCCGCCCGCCAGCGAGTGCGGATCACCTACGAGAAAGGCGAGTCGATCAAGTTTATCTCGCACCAGGACGAGTTTCGCCTCTGGGAGCGGACGTTGCGCCGCGCCGACCTGCCGCTGCTCTACAGCCAGGGTTTTTCACCCCAGCCGCAGATCCAGTTTGCCTCGCCGCTGGGCGTGGGCATCACCGGGATGCAGGAGTTTGTGGACATCACCCTGAGCCCACCCTTGCCCCTGCCCGAAGTGGTCGACCGTATCGGCGCCAAGCTCCCACCGGGCGTTGCCGTTCACGCCGTCGAGGAAGTGCCGCTCAAGACCGAGGCGCTGCAAAATCTGCTCATTGGGGCCGATTACACCATCTTGCTCTATGCCGAGCCGGGCGAGATCGCGCCGAGTCTGATCGAGGAGCGGATCGAACGCTTTTTGCAGACGCCCACAATCTGGCGTGAGCGCGAACGCAAGGGCGAGAAATATATCTACAACCTGCGCCCGTTGGTCTTTGAACTGCGCTACGAAGGCTACGACGCCAGCCAGGAGCAGCATCGCATCTTTTTGCGTGTCCAGCAGCGCGCCGGCGCCACTGGCCGACCTGACGAGGTGGTGGCTGCCCTCGGTTTCGATGACTTTGCTCGCACCCTGCGCCGAGACCGGCTCTATTTCAGCCACCAGTCCGAGGATGTCGCCATCTTTGCCGCTTATCCAGTCATCAGCCAGACGGAGATCGCCCACCCAGACAATATCAGGAGACGGCGTCGTGGCCGCGGGAAAGCGCCCGTCCACCCCAAGCCAGGCAAGACTGGCCGGTCGATCAGCGAACGCGCTGGGGATGAGTTTGTGTAAGGAAATCAGACGTTTGATCACATCGGTTGGTCGCCACTTGTGGTACGATAAGCGTAGAGTGTAGATAACACTTGACCATCAAGAAATCATAGGTTCTGCCGAACAGGAACAGACTTGGTCCACCGATGACAAGAAACGAAATACTTCAAGCATTGTTGCAGTTTCAACACAGCACGCACGATGAATACAAGATTCGCCGGATTGGTATTTTTGGTTCGGTTGCACGAAATCAATTCACCGATGCTAGCGATATTGACGTCGTTGTAGAATTGGTGGAACCTGATCTGCTGATGCTGGTTGGTATCAAGCAGGATCTAGAACGAATATTCCATCGCCCCGTTGACCTCGTCCGCTATCGCGCAAAAATGAATCCATTTCTAAAGCGCAAAATCGAGCAAGAAGCCATCTATGTATGATCCAGAACTGGTGCTTGAGATCTTGCATCAGATTCGCTGGTCGGTACAAACTATCCAGAAGCGTTTCCGCCCAATTCGCTCAGCCGATGATTTCTTGCTGTCCGACGAAGGGATGGAAAAGTTGGATGCAATCTATATGCAGTTGATTGCATCGGTGAAAGCCTAAAGAATCTAGACAAAGTCACCGCTCAATCGTTGCTGGCGCAATACCCAGAGATGGAGTGGCAGAAGGTCAAAGGGATGCGTGACGTCATTAGCCATCATTATTTCGATGTAGATGCCGAAGTCATCTATGCCGTCTGTACAGACCACATAAACAAACTTGAGCAGGTGATTCAGCGGATGATCTCGGATTTGCGGTCATGAGCCAGGCACAAATTACGCAAGAGACTCCATTTGGTACAATTACCCTTGAGCCAACACCGACTCCTGCTTCTAATGGGAGCGATGTCGGCCAACTCACCCGCGGCCGCCGGCCCGAATGGCTGCGCGTCAAATCCCCCGATAGCCCCAAATACCAGGAATTGCGCGGGCTTTTCCGCGGCAAGCATCTGCACACTGTCTGCGAAGAAGCCATGTGCCCCAATATCGGCGAATGCTGGGGGCGGGGTACGGCGACTTTTCTGTTGATGGGCGACACCTGTACGCGCAGTTGTGGCTTCTGCAAGATTAAGACCGGTCGCCCCGGTGTGCTCGACCCGGACGAGCCGCGCCGTGTAGCCGAAAGCGTGCAGGCGATGGGGCTGCATCACGCCGTCCTCACCAGCGTCAACCGCGACGAACAGCCCGATGGCGGGGCCTGGGTCTTTGCCGAAAGCCTCTACTGGATTCGCCAACTGGTTCCCGGCTGCACGGTCGAGGTGCTGATCCCCGACTTCAAGGGCGACTGGGCCGCGCTCCAGACCGTGATGGACGCTAAGCCCGAGATCCTCAACCACAATACCGAAACCGTGCCCCGGCTCTACAAGACTGTCCGCCCGCAGGCCAAATATTTGCGCAGCATGGAACTGCTCAAGCGTGCCAAACAGATGGACCTGCTAGCGTTGACCAAGTCTGGCATCATGTTGGGTTTGGGGGAGACGCGCGACGAGATTCTACAGGTGATGGACGACATGCGGGCGCATGATGTGGAAATCCTCACCCTGGGCCAGTACCTCCAGCCCAGCCGCTTCCACCTGCCCATCGAACGCTATGTCCACCCGGATGAGTTTGCCCAGCTCAAGGAAGAGGGCGAAAAGCGGGGCTTCAAGTGGGTCGAAAGCGGCCCGCTGGTGCGCAGCAGCTACCATGCCGATGGGCAAGCGCATCTGAGTGCCCGTGCAGATATTTTTAGAACTGGATGACGAAATCCTCAGGGTCTGGAACCGTGAGAAAGATAAAAGGGACGATAACTAGGGTCAAAGTTACGATTGACCAGGAGTTTCAGCCCGTTGTTCCTATGTTCATTCCCGACCTGGATGCGGTGCGAGAATTTGCGCAAGCACTTCACAACCAGAACATCGATTGGCAGGGCGCAGTCTTTGGTTGGGAGGCCGAGTATCGAGCTTTACGGCGCGAGCAGCCGCCCCACTCCAACATGACGTTTACCCCAGCCGAATTTTGGATCGGTGATGCAACCCTCTGGGGCTTCTCGACGATGTGGGAGGACGGCGACGACCTGCCACCCGTGGAGACCCTAAGCGACTGGAATGTGGTTGAGGAGCTAGGTAATTGTCAATTGTGAATTGTGAATTGCGACAATGGTTCTTCGTTCGCCGTAACCGTAAAGCAAAACCGTGATGCGCAATGTACGAATCACGCATCACGGTTTACTTTCGTCATCTACGGCAATACAACTTCGTCGCTTTACCGCTCGCCCGGTGCGCCAAACTCCTTGAAGATCTGAACCGACTGTTCGTAGGCCTGTTTCACAGCCTCTTCGGCGGTGGACTGGCCGTTGACCACGGCGGCAACCATATCGGAGTGAAGATTGTTGGTGACCACGGCAGCCATTTGCGGTGTATTGGGGCCCGGCCAGGCCAGACCATTGTAGCCAGACGGATCGAGCGCCGAAGGTTTGACCGCAATGCTCTGCGGCGTATCCTTGATCATCGGCCAATCCCACATGCTTTCATAGGCTGGGATGGCGTAGGTGCGTGCGTTCTCAAAGACGGCGTTCATGGCTTCCTCGGTGAAGAAGCTTTTGATCAATTCACGCCCGGCTTCAGGATTTTTGCCCCCCTTGATCAGCAGGAAGTTTTGGCTGCCCTGGCCGTTGAATTCCTGGACCTTGGGGCCGCCGCACATGGGGTGGAAGACGGTGGGTTCAGCTATCGGGTTGTTGTCAAAATAGGCTTTGGCCAGAACCGTGCCGGCATTCTGGGTGTAGGCAATCTTGCTCGCCAGGTAGGCCTCATTGTTGGAGGGATCGGTCCAACTCAGGATTCCTGGCGGTAGCATGGTCTGCCACTTAGGGTCGGTGTAGGTTTCCACCAGCCAGTTGATGGCGTCAATCGTTTCCGGTGTATCGATGGTGACATACTGGCCCGTCTCATCGGTCCACGTGGCGCCGTGCCCGATGATCGCACGT
Organism: Chloroflexota bacterium; assembly: GCA_003577005.1. The sequence goes on from QEUW01000322.1 coordinate 6,715, forward strand.
TCAACGAGCGTATTGCCATCACCGGAGCGGTTGATCGTCATGCCCCAGCCCCAGAATTCATTGCCGGGGTCAGAGACTTCGAGACAGGCTTCGCGCAAGTCATCGTAGAGGCGAATGGAACTGATGTCGATACCTTTAGCTTCGAAGATGTCGCCTCGTGCATAGCCACCGCCAGCGCGCCCGTGGAAGGGCACGGCATAGTAGCCATCTTCCACGTAGGTCTGCTTGTGCATCAGTGGCGCCACTGCACCATATTGAGCGACCAGTTCCTCCACGATATCGGTCACCGGTTCCAACGTCCCCAATGCCTTCATCTGCACGACAGAAATGTTGTGCATGACCACATCGGGCGCATCATCCGCCGCCACAGCCGCGGCGATCTTTTGCAGTTCGGCGGCGCCGGCGACAAAGCCGGCCATGTCGGCCAACTCCATCGGCCAACCCTTCTCTCGGGCAAAGTTTTCAATGTTGGCGCGGATAAAGGTGTTGTAATCGGGGTGGAAATCTTGCACGACGATCACCCACAGTGGGTAATCATCTGCCACGGTGATGCCGGCAGCGGCTTCGCCAGGGGCGGCAGCACCACCGCTGGGGACTGGCGCCACACAGCCGGCCAACAGGGTGACCGTAAAGACGCCACCACTCATCCGCAGAAACTGACGCCGAGAAAGCTTGGGAGCTTGCATCTGGTTCCTCCTTTGACAACGCGATAAGACTGAACAGGCTACGGAAGTTCGCAGGTGATTCCAACTACGACAACAGCCAGTGAACAGAAAAATCTACGATAGCAGAGGATACAGACAACACCATCAAAAAACAGTGCTACACCGGAGAGAGGAAGCGAGGAAGTGACCGACAACACGGAAAACTATAAAAACACGAATGCTTACCGTAAAGGGGCTCGCGCTTTCAGATAGAACCTTCATCGGGGATGTTGGCCGTTGATGGCGGAGCAGAAACAGAATACAGATTTTTGGAGCGAACCGTGAATTTTGCGCCGAATGGGTCCGGCCTCGCAGCAGAATGCGATGACCAGCCGCCTGCGGAGTCAATAGTCAATTGTTAAGGGGCTGGCTCTGTTGCCGCAACCCCTTAACAATTGACTATTGACAATTCACCATTGACAATTCCTCAGCCTTTCACCGCACCGGCTGTCAGGCCGGCCACCATAAAGCGTTGGCCGACGATGTAGAGGACCGCCACCGGGATCGACATCAGCAGCGCTGCCGCCGAAAGCTCACCCCACGGCAGCACATCACCCACAATCATCTGCGCCATACCGATGGTCAGCGTGTAGAGCCGGTCCTTGGAGAGGAAGATGTAGGCGAAGATAAACTCTTTCCACGCCAGCGTAATGGCAAACATGCTGGCCGCCATCAGCGCTGGCATCACCAGCGGCAGGATCACTCGCCAGAAGGCCTGGAAGTGGTTGCAGCCGTCGATGAGCGCCGCCTCTTCCATCTCTTTGGGGATCGATGCATAGTAGCCCATCATCAACCAGGTGACAAAGGGTAGGCCAAAGACCGGGTAGGCGACCATCAGACCGGTGAGGCTGTTGGTCAGCTTGAGCGCGGTAAAGATCTGGTAGATCGGGATGAACATCATGATCGGCGGCATCAGGTAAGCGATCAAGACGCTGCTGCCAAAGATGTTCGACCCGCGCCAGCGCAACCGCGTCAGCCCATAACCACCCATTGCCGCCACCAGGACCGAAATGACGGTGCTCACGACCGAAACCAGCACTGTGTTCTGATACCAGAGCGAGAAACGACGCGTGGGGCCAAAAAGGGTCTCAAACTGGTCGGTGGTCCACGGTGAGGGCCAGAAGACCGAGTCAAAGGCTACGATCTGGCTGGTACCCTTAAACGCCGTGATGAGGATCCAGTAGAATGGGATCAGCTCAAACAGAATAAAGACCAGCAAAACGAGCCCGGCCAGCGAAGCGGTGACTGTACGGCCAATCCGGCGGGCTGAACGCTGGCTGGCAGCGGAAGTGCCGACAAAGGTCTTCTGCCAGGCCGCCCCAATCACCTCAAATAGACGTTCCACCCCATCATTGACGAGAAAGAAGAGCGCCACCAGCCCCTTGATCACCATGCGCACTGGCCAGGTGATGATCGCCCCCACCTTGGCCTGCGGCGTCGCCATTTCTTCTGCCGTGACCTCTTCCTGACGGCTACCGGACGACATGTGGCGGCCCAGCGCAAAGATGAAGATCAACAAGATCGGCGCCATATCATGTCAAAACTGTTAAAGGTCCAAATCGTGGATAATAGGGTCGCGACGATGATCACATAGCGCAAGCTTGGCAGCGTGACATGCAAGAAACAACGCCAGGCGCTCGCCCCGTCGATGATCGCGGCTTCGTAATATTCTTTGTCGATAGCCTTGAGACCGGCGAGTAGATTGATGGTAAAGAAGGGGATGCCACCCCAGATATTGACCATTACCAGAGACGCCAGCGCCGTGTTGGGGCTGCCCAACCACGGAAACCCCTTTTCGACCATTCCAGTCTGAATCAGGAACTGGTTGACGCCCCCATAGACCGGGTCAAGCAAGCCCTTCCAGGCAATCGCCGCCACCACCGACGGCACAATCCACGGCAACAGGATCGCTGCGGTCAAGATACCGCCGAAGCGCTTGAGCCGATGCAACAGGATGGCTGCGGTCAACCCAAAGATGAACTTGAGCAGCACCGACCAGAAGGTGTAGCGGGTGGTGATCCAGACCGCAGCCAAAAAATTGCGGTCTGCCCAGACATTTTCATAATTCCGCAAGCCCACAAAAGGCCCTGTCTGCAGCGAAACCGTGTTGGTAAAGCTGATATAGACCGCCCGCAACAGCGGGTAGGCGATCAGGCCACCCATCAGCAAGATGGTCGGCAAGACGAATACATAGGCCGCCGCCCAATCACGACCCAGTAGATCGCGCAGCATAACGTGCCAGGAACGTCTCGGCGGCGTGGCGTCGATACGCATACCAGCCAGGGTTGTTTGGCTCATGGAATCACTCCTTCACGTGAC
>QEUW01000323.1 GCA_003577005.1 Chloroflexota bacterium
GCGGTTATCGGGCGTGCCAAAGTTTGCTTCGAGGGCGGCTTCATTGGCAAAAACCCAGAGCACAGCATACTTGCCACTGCGTTCGCCACGCACCCCTTTTAGGTGATGAGCGTGCAGCAAACCAGAGACTTTCATCCGCGTCAGGGCGTCCGCCACATCCCGCTCATACGCCGCCGCATCGGCATCCGGCTTGAGTTCGTGTTCGTGGATGGCGTAGATCATCGTAGGGCCTCCACAGGTCCTCATAGAAAGAGCATCCCCGTAAAAATAAAGCCTGTCTTCTCTGGAGACAGACAGGCTTTGACGATCATGCGATTCGTTGCGGCGACTCAAGCCGCCACCTTAGCTTGATTTAGCTTTTCTTGGGGCACCTCATTCTTGTTGCCCAGGAAGAAGCGCTTGTAATGCGCCAGGGTTTGAGGTAGGTTAAGCCAGTTGTCCTTCATCAGCGCCTTTTCGAGCACCCGCTTGGGACGATAGAGATAGAAACGGCGGTGTGCCTCATGCCATTTCTTCACCACCATCTCAGGGTCGATGCATGGTGAAGCGCGCCTTGTGATCCTGGATGGCAAAGTCGGTCCAGTTGTCGGCGAAGACCTCGCCACCCTCGACGATCTGGTCATACATGACCGTACCGGGGAAGGGTGCAGCCAGCATGAAATGCGCCAGCTTGGGGTCGAGCTCCAACGCCAGTTGGATCGTCTTTTCCATCGTCTCTTCAGTATCGCCGGGCATACCAAAGATAAAGAAGCCCATGGTCTGCAACCCGGCCGCTTTGGCATTGGCAAAGGCTTCGCGGACCATGTCCACGGTCTGGCCCTTGCGGATCACGTTGCGCAGCATGTGGTCATCGCCGTTTTCGACGCCAAAGCCCACGCGCAGACAACCCGCCGCCTTCATCAACTGGAAGAGCTCCAGGTCGGTGTGGTTGACCTTCATGCCATGCACCGTCACCCAGGGCACAGTGTTGAGACCCTCTTCGATCAGGCGGCGGCAGAGTTCTTTGGCGCGCGGGAGCTTGAGATTCCAGATGTCGTCGGTGACGCCGATCTCGGTAGCGCCCAAGCCTTTGACCAGCCATTTCCACTCCTGCACCACGCTTTCCACCGAGCGGGCCCGCCAGGTATCGCCGGTGACAGGTTTGGAGCAGAAGGTGCATTTGTAGGGACAGCCGCGGCTGGTCAAGATCGTAAAGCTGCGGGCGTGTGGGTCCAACCCATCGGTGAGCGGCTGGAGATTGGTGTAGCGGTCGATCTTGAAAAGGTCGTGGGCAGGGAAGGGCAGCGTATCCAGGTCGGGAATCATGGGGCTTTCGACGCTGGAGAGCAGTTCGCCGCCGCGCTTGAAATGGATGCCAGGAATGATCTCCGGCTCGCGCCCGGCTTCCAGTGTATTAACCAGTTCCAAAAAGCTGTACTCCGCCTCGCCCTTGAAGGCATAATCGACATACTGGTCATGCGGCGGCTGGAACGACTCAAAGGGCATGATAGTCAGATGCGGCCCACCCAGCACGGTGATCAGCCCGCGCCGCTTGGCCAACTGCGCCATCTCCCAAGCGTCGCCGATGAGCGGTGTAGTGGCGGTGATGCCGATAAGATGGTAGGGTTTGCCCTGCGCCGCAGCCTGGTCGATATAGTATTCGACCTCCACATCCTCGATGGCGGCGTCGTAGATGATCACATCGTGGCCGCCCTCGCGCAAGACCGCAGCCAGGTAGCCCAACCCCAGCGGGATGTGCTTGCGGGAGCTCCAGACTTTAGCTTCGGGGCTGGCAAGGATGACGCGCATATTCGTTCAGTCTCCAGCGTTGACGCTCAGCACGGCTTCGGCATCTGGTTCATTCTCAAGCGTAAGGCCCAGTTTGGCGACCAGTTCCTCGTGTGAGACGTTGGGTCCCGTTTGTTTTGGTTGGGAGGGTTGTCTTGCGATCTCGGCGTCGGCTTCAGTAAGGGTCAAGACGGGCGCGGCCAGAGCTTCGACCATCCACGCCAGTTCTTGCGTCAGTTCGCTCAGCGATCCACCAATTGGTGTAACCGGTGACGCGCTATAGGTGATCATTTGACCGTCACGCTCGTAAAAGACTTCGCGGATGGTAAATTGGCCGTTTTCCTCTTGAAACACACGGTACGTAATAATCATGAGCGACCACTCCTTCTACCACGAAAGTAGATTTCGTTGTTCGGTTTTTCTCCAATACGTTTGATCGTGACGTTTGATCGTGACGATCCGAACCTGTTCATCTACCTCGTAATAGACACGAAAGAGGCCAACACGTAACTCCCAAGACGCAATATCCGGCGGGTTGCGGCGAAAGCGATTGGTCGTGACGACCAGCGGCTCAAAGTGAAGTTGATGCGCTATAGCGGTCACGATGATCTGCTGGTCACGCTTGCGAAAGGAAAGCAGGTCAAGTTCTGCTTCTCTTGTGTACTCAATCGCGTACATGCTCAATCAGATCGCGCCTTCGGCCTCCATTTGCTTGCGCAGACCCGTCTTCTCCTTTTTGGGCAAGAATGTGTTCAGGGCGATGCGGACGTTGCGAGGCAGGTTGAGCCAGAAATCCTTGGTCTTCAACCGGCGGATGATCGGCGACGGGCGCAGATAGAACTGGCGATAGGCCTTACGGTACATTTCCTCCACCAGTTCGGCAGTCATTTCGCCCATCTCATAGCGCGCCTGCTGCTCGAAGAAGACATAATCTTCCCAGTCGTTGATCAGGAAACGGCCCTGTCGCTTGACGATCTCGTAGACCTTGGTACCGGGGTAGGGCGTCATCATCGAGAAATTGGCGATCATTGGGTCGAGTTCGATGGCAAAGTCAATCGTGCGCTGCATGGATTCGCGCGTCTCGCCCGGCAGACCGATGATAAAGAAGCCAATGGTTTCCAGATTGACTGCCTTGGCGTTGGCAAAGGCCTGGCGGATCGTGTCCATGTCGATCTTCTTGTCGATAGTCTTCATGATCTCGGGGTCGCCGGTTTCGACGCCAAAGGCGGTGCGCTTGAGGCCAGCCTTTTTGAGCAGCCCCAACAGCTCCTTGCTGGCCAGGTTGGCGCGGATACCGTTGACAAAGATCCACGGCACATGGTTCAGGTTATTCTCGATGATCAGGTTCGCCATTTCTTCGAGCCGTTTGACACGGATGTTGGCGCTATCATCGAGCACGCCGATCTCCTGTGCGCCTAAATCTTCCACCAGGTGACGCCACTCGGCCAGCACATTTTCGGGGCTGCGGCTACGCCACTTGATGGGCATAATGCTCTGGCTGCAGAAGGTGCAACGGTAGGGGCAACCCCGGCTGGTCATAATGCTAAAGCTGCGCGCCCCATCCACATGGTCGGTGGCGGGCTGGAGATTGGTGTAGCGGTCCATCTTGAAGAGATGGTAGGCCGGCCAGGGCAGACTGTCCAGATCGGCGATGGTCGGGCGATCCGGATGGTTGTGGATCTGGCCGTCGCTGGTCTTGTAGGTGATGCCAAAGCACTCTTTGAAGACCTCGTTCTCGGGATGCAGAAACGCATCGGTGTGGAATTCGGGCTGGTCCTCCAGATAGGCTTCCAGGCGGTTGCAGATGTCGATCCAGGTGTCTTCGCCCTCACCCCGCGCTACGATGTCCACATAGGGTTTTTCACAGCTTTCTTCGGGCAGCACGCTTACATGCGGCCCACCGAGGACAATCGGGCAATCATGGACTTCTTTGATCGCCTTGGCCGTGCGCCAGGCCTGTTTGACCTGTGGCGTGTTGGCGGTGATGCCGACGATGTGCGGTTGGAACCGTTGCACAAAGTCAGTGACCGATTCTTTTTCCACATCGCAGTCGAAGATCACTACCTCGTCGCCGCGGCGTTCGCTTACCGCCGCCAGATAGGCCAGGCCCAGGTGCGGCGTCGTGCGGGTGTCGATGGGCAGGCGAAAGCGGGGGTTGATCAGTGCAACACGCATGAGAGTTCCCTCCGAATCGGGTCAAGTGGACCGCGGATTTGGCTGATTAGGCGGAGCAGGACAGATGTTTCTAAAATAATAGCAACATCATCCTCGTTCCGAAGTTGCCGCGCATTCTATCACGGCTTGAACAACAGGCCAAATTAGTAAAAAAGATTTCATAAAAATTAGCGCTGCCGTTGCGATCTGTCTGCGACTGAAGTCTCTTTAGGAAGTAGGAACTAAGGAACTAGGCAGCCAATGCCCTAGTTCCTTAGTTCCTACTTCCTAATCCCTCCCCTCAATACATCCCTACCGACTCGTCGATCTCCTGGGCCCAGGCGTCGATGCCGCCCTCCATGTTGAGCACGTTGGCCCAGCCCTGTTGGCGAAGCCACATGGTGACCTGGGCGCTGCGGACGCCTTTGTGGCAGAAGACGATCACTGCGGCCTCTTTGTCGGCAAGTTCTTCGGGAATGGCGTCCAGTTGTTGAGCGGCGAGCAGGCTCATGGGCAACTCAACGATACGTTTATCCTCGATGTAAGCAACTTGGAGTTCGTGCGGCTCGCGCACATCGACCCAGACAAACTCATCGCCATTCTGAAGCCTTTGGTTGACTTCTTGCACGCTGATTTCGGGTGCGCCAAAGGGATTGGGCATTTTTGTTTTCCTGTTGGTGCGCAAACAAAAAGGGGCGAGGTGAGGCTTTCTCCTCCTCGCCTGCCCTCGGTCAAGCAGAATCGATCCACAAATTACACAGATTGATACAGATTTTTTTGGTTTTTGAATCTGTGCAAATCTGTGTAATCTGTGGATAACTGATCAATGATGGCCGCAATTTTCCGGCATCTCTTCGCCGGTGTGCGACTTGGCAGTGCGGAAGCTGCTGCCGCAACCACAGGAACTGGTGGCCTGCGGGTTGTCGATGTGAAAGCCGCCGCCCATCAGGTTGTCGATGTAATCGATGTTGGCGCCGTCAATATAGAACATGCTAGTGCCATCGACCACGACGCGCAGACCATGCTGCTCCCAGACGTTGTCGTCCTCGCGCAGGCTGTCGTCGAAGGTCATGCCGTACTGCATCCCGCCACAGCCGCCGCCCTTGACAAAGACGCGCAGGGCGTGTGATTCCTTCATGCCCTTCTGCTCCATGATCCCGCCCAGCTTCTCAGCCGCAGCCGGTGTAAGTGTAACCATTGTGAACTGACTCCTTGAATTCGAAAGACGATCAACCGATATGTATACTGCCACGGAGAGACTTTGAAGATTAACGAAGATTTTTTATGAGGCCGACCGCCAATCTTCTCAATCTCTCCGGTTTTATCCACCGATCTGATTCATCGCCCGCTTCTCGGCGATGACCCCCTGCGCCAGACCGTGTCCCCACGGTTTGTGATAGGCGCCGTCACGCATCAGTGTGCGGATCTCCTCAAAGCTGGCGCCGTTGCGCAACGGCGTCAGTAAATCTACCTCATCATCGCGCAAAAGGCAAAGACGCAATTTGCCATCCGCCGTCAGCCGGACGCGGCCACAGCCCTGGCAGAACGGTTCGGTCACACTGCTGATAAAACCCAACGTCCCCATTGCACCAGGGATGCGGAAGGGGCGGCTGGGGTCGATGAAATCATAGCCTGCTTCCTCCAGCGGGCCAAAGACTTCCTCGATACGTTGGCGCATCTCTTGGTAGGTGACGACGTTGGTCTGCTGGAAGTCGGTGATTTCGCCAAAAGGCATCATCTCGATAAAACGCACTTCCCAGTCGTTCTCCAGCGTCAGGCGGGCTAGTTCGACCATATCCTGGCCGTCGTTGAAGTTGCGCACCACCACGCTGTTGAGCTTGATGGGCGTCAGTCCTGCCTCTTCAGCCGCACGAATGCCCGCCCAGATCTCGTCGAGGCTGCCCCAGCGGGTGATGCGGCGGAACTTTTCGGGGTCGAGCGTATCCACGCTGATATTGACCCGCTTGAGCCCGGCGTCGGCCAGCGGTCGCGCCAGCTTGGGTAGCAAGAGGGCATTGGTCGTCATGGCAATGTCTTTGATGCCGGGCGTGCGGGCGATCTCGCGCACGATCTCCACCACATTGGGGCGGATGGTCGGCTCACCCCCGGTGAGGCGGATCTTGTTTACTCCAAGGCTTGCGCCAACTTTCACCAGAAAGAGCACCTCTTCGTCGCTCATCAACTCGTGGCGCGGGCGGAAGTGCATATCCTCGGGCATGCAGTAGACACAGCGCAGATTGCACGCATCGGTGAGGCTGATGCGGAGATAGTTGATGCGCCGGCCATAGCTGTCATGCACCGGGTCGATCTTTGTTTCGACCGGCAGCGACGGGATCGTCACTGCGCTGTACTTCGTTTGGTGAAGCTGTATGTTGCCGATCACGGGCTTCTCCGGCTGTAAGTTTTGCCTGTTCAGGCGCCCACCAGGGGGATTTCAGTGTGCGCTGTCTGGCGAATATGATAGGTACAGCAGTGGCCGTCATCCACCATCGATTGGGTTCGCTGGCAGTGGTAGCCGACGAGTTCATCCACCAATGCCTGGTCCATCAGACAGAGTTCGCGATGCTCGGTCGAGACGCCAGCATAGGGACAATTGCACTTGTGGAGCAGATAGCCTTCCTCTGGATCGTCTGCGGCCGCCTCCCAATGGGCCAAATAGCCGCGCTCATTCAAAAACTGGGCCACGCGCTCCAGGCGCACCTCAAGCGGTTGATCGGCCAGCGCCGCACTATCCATCTCACCGGCGATCTCGTGGGCCATCGCTCGAAAGGCGCACGGCACCTGGTCGGGCGGCAACACTTGTTTGAGCTGGCGGGCCAGATTCCCGGCCAGTGCGGCAAAGTTGTTGGGAAAATAGCTACTGGCTTCAGGGGTCAACACATAAATCTGTTGCGGCCGCCCCACAACCCCTTTGCGTTCAACGCGGGCCACCTCGATCAGATTGTCCCCTTGCAAAATATCCAGATGATGGCGCACCGAAACCGGCGCCATGCTCAACTGGTCGGCCAATTCCGCAACGGTGGCGCCCTCGCTGACTTTTAAGATCTGGAGAATCTGTTTCCTTACGGCGTGCATCGCCGATTTCCTTACGTCCCCTGCTCCCACGACAGCTAGCTCAAAGAGGTGGTTCACAGAAACTATACCACAGGGATTTCGCTCTGTCAATTATTATGAAAATTTTTCTAAATATTCTCGGTGAACTGGCGCACAATTCCAACAACAGAGAAGCATGCACAGGTACAGGCGGCCGCCGGGTGGCATGACGTTTGCAAACTTCGTGGCGGTATTGAGGCGGAGATTCTGCCAATCTGCACCCCACCCTGGGTGAGCAGGGCGCAAATCAGAGTAGTGGGGAATCAAACCGGCGTGGGCCAACGGGAAGCGTACCGGCGCCCATGTTCCTCGCCACTTCAGCAGCGCCCTTGTCGGTCAACAAAAAGACTGCCGCCGGAAATTTCATGTTGCTTTCGATGAGACGCTGGCGGTGCAGGCGCTCGACGACGTCCGGCGCAATTTCTTCTACGACGGACATAGCGAGCGCGTGGAGCTTGTAGACCTTGGCGCCGTCCACAGTGCGGTACACCTTGAGTGTGCTGCCGCTGGCCAGAGCTTGCAACAGGCGCCGTTGTTCCGCTGTCAGCCGCATCTTGTTTCCTATCCCAGATCCGCGACATATTTCTGCAACTCGCGCTGGTCGATCTTGATAAAACGGTCGGTCAAAATCTCGGCCATCTCATCCTCGTTCAGCCGGATCCGCAAAATATCCAGCGCATCCTCCGGCGACTGCCCGTAGGCCAGCTTCTTCTTCCCATTCTTCAGTTCAAACAAATACATCCGATGCGGATTATTGAAGCTGCTCATACATTACCCATTACCGATTACCAGTTACCGATTACCGATTGATCACGCCTTCACCAATGTCCCCTGATACAACTCTGCCCCATATTCAGGCTCCGTCTCCAATCCCCGGTTGATCTCATCTTCATACTTGCCAGCCTGAAGATCGCGATAGAACTGGTAGTCGATGCCCTTCACTTTTTCATCATCGGGGAAGCGGTGGTAGTTGTCTTTGGACATGAGGCTCTTACCCTCGGCGATGAGCTGGTTGCCCAGCGCGGAGCCGGGGTAAGGTGCATAGAAGGAGATGGAAGGGAAGACTCGCTTCATGCGTTTGAGCATGCGCATCGTCTTGAAGGCATCCTCGCGCGTCTCCCCGGGGATGCCCAGCATGATGTTGGACCAGAACTTGGGCGGCTCTTTACCCTGCGCCTCCAACTCATCGCCCAGCCGGTTGACCAGGTCGATGGCAAAGTTGTTGTCCTCCTCGGTGCATTCTTTGTTGAGCAGCCGCAGGATACGGTCGCTGCCCGATTCGAAGCCGATGGAGATGGTCGTCCAGTTGGTCTCCTTGACCAGCGCCTCGAAGAGGTCGGGCCATTGGCGCACGGTGTCGGCGCGACCGGCGGCCCAGTAGGGCCAGCGTTTGCGAGCCATCTTCGGGTATTTCTCGATCCACTCGCGCAGCCACTTGGGGTTTTGGAAGAACATGGAATCGTGGATCACCACCGAGCCGACGCCATAGGTGCGGTCGAGATAGTTCAACTCGTCGATCACCGCCTCGACCGGGCGGCGCCCCATGTTGGGGATATACGAGTTCTCGTTGCAAAAGACACACTGCCACGGGCAGACGCGGCTGGTGAGGATCGTCGCCACGGGGCCAGGGCCCCAGCCACATTCGGGTTCGAGCGGCCAGTTGAAGCGACGCCTGGTCTTCCAACTGGCGGGTTTGGGCCAGAGCGTCCGGTCGATCATCGGCCATTCGGCCATGGAGCGGGCGCCCGTCCCCTGGATGACGCGTGGAAAAGCATGAGGGTCTTTGACCAGCTCGACGATCACCTTTTCGCCTGGTCCCTGGCAGATCTTGTCAAACTCGTCGATTGCCAACATCTCGTCCAGCGCAACGGTGGCGTGCATCCCGCCGGTGAGTACCAGGCCCTGCGGGTTGAGCTCCTTGAAGAGTTGCGCCGAGCGCAAGGCGACGGGATAGGTGTAGCTGCGCACGTTCATGAGCAGCAGGTCGTAGCCCTTGATCTGTTTTGCCAGTTGCTCCCACGACGTGACGGCCCGGGTCGAGGCCAGGTCGGTGGGGATATCATTCTCGTGCAAGATAGTGCGTAGCAGGCCGAGGCCGTGGTCTTGCCACTGCTCATGCGGCCCAGCTGGATTGACCAGGTCGCCCAGGTCGCCCAGGTCTAGCCAGAGGATCTTCGACTTTGGTTTGGTTGCCCACGGCCACGAAAACGCCACGTGCAATGCCTCCTAATTTGGAGCGCAAACAAG
>QEUW01000324.1 GCA_003577005.1 Chloroflexota bacterium
CCGCCTGGGAGTTTTTGTTATACTTTATTTTTGAACTTTGTCGCATATTTCCACGGAGATGATCATGATGAAAGCACTCGATCAACAACAACTTGCCCAGCACGTCACCATTCTTGGCTGGCTTTTCATCGTGGGCCACGCCTTCTTTCTGCTGATCGGCATCTTTGTCTTTCTGTTGCTTTCGGCCATTGGGGTCGTGTCCGGTGATCCTCAGGCTACGGCCGTTTTGGGGGTTGTGGGCACGGCTGTGGGTGTGCTCCTGGGCATCCTCTCCGTGCCTGGGATCGTGGCCGGGTTTGGGCTCTTGGCGCGGAAGGCGTGGGGGCGCTATCTGGCGATTGTTGTTGGCGTATTGAACCTGATTAACTTCCCGATTGGCACCCTTATTGGTCTGTACACCCTCTGGGTGCTGATGCAGGAGAGCGCCACTGACTATTTTGTCACGAACGCACCGGCCCCATAGACCAGGTGGGCCCCGTGCCCAACTCAGTCCCCCAACATGTGTGTTGCAGCGAGTAGCGTGTTTGAAGCGGAAGAGGAGGTGCAATATGGATCTGAAACGCGTCACCATCGAGAAACCTGAGGCAATCAACTTCATTTTGGGGCAGACCCATTTCATCAAGACGGTCGAGGATTTGCACGAGGCGTTGGCGACTGCGGTGCCAGGCATCAAGTTTGGCCTGGCCTTTTGCGAAGCGTCCGGTGCCTGTCTGGTGCGCTGGAGCGGCACCGATGAAGCCATGATCGAACTGGCGCAGAAGAACGCGCTGGCGATCGGCGCCGGGCACAGCTTTATCATTTTTTTGGGCGAAGGGTTCTATCCCATCCATGTACTCAATGCGGTCAAACAGGTGCCGGAAGTCTGCCACATCTTTTGCGCTACCGCCAACCCCACCGAGGTGATCGTGACCGATACCGACCGGGGCCGCGCCATCCTCGGTGTGGCCGACGGTTTTCGTCCTCTGGGGGTCGAAGATGAGAGTGGCATTGCCTGGCGCAAGGGGTTGCTGCGGCAGATTGGATACAAGCTCTAGCCGGCGCACCTCTCCTCCCGGCGCACTGGTCACCACCTTCGCTTGATCCTGACTGGCAAAGCCAGAACCAAAAGCGGAAGATGATGTTGTCCAGTTGCGACACACTTTGAGAAGTGTGTCGCAACTTCGGGCGAGCTACCTAGCCTGATGTGTCAGTACACCCTATATCGGCCCGGCCTCGGGACCGTGGTGCGACACCCTGCGGCCAATGCTGTGCGAAAACAGGTTGCTGTCCGTAGCACTCCGGCCCCTGGTCTCTGCCCGGGCATCGTAGCGGAGCATCCTCATCGGCGCTGGCCAGGTGGAAAACTGGGCATCTGACCAGGATACACCCTCTCCATTTTGCTGTAGCCTTGCGAGCGTCTGCCCCTTACACTCATGAGCAAGCCAACGAGCCATCGAGACAGCTGCAACAGCCAACCATCATCGAATCATTTGATCAGTAAATTGTAACAAGCGGCACGGGCGCATCGTGGTAAATTGAGATACTCCGCTCTCTCTTTCTCGGCAGCTTATTAGGTCCTGTTGACATCTGATCTCATACTAGCGAGAAGCGAGACTTTTGTCACTCAATCTACAGCGATCACACCAGAGAAAAAGCCTCGCTTCTGGCGCAATATCAACAGAACGCAGCGCATTGCATGATCATCGTCAGCTTATTTCGTTGTTGAAAGGAGTGATCTATGCTTACGCGGAGAGGTTTCTTCAAACTCACGGCGGCAGGTATGTTGGCGCTGTACGGCGTTCCCAAATTCGGCTCTGTTCCCCGTCTCCTCGCCCAGATACCGGGCGGTACACTGGCTCCATCGACTGTTCCTAAATACCAGATCCCCATGCTGATTCCTCCTGCCATGCCACGTGCCGGCAAGGTCAAGGTCAAAGGCGGCAAGAACATCGACTACTACGAAATTGCCATGCGGCAGTTCCAGCAGCAGATATTGCCTACCGGCTTTCCTGCCACGACTGTGTGGGGCTACGGCCCCAATCCGGCGACCGTGCAGGGCGGTCCCGTCATCTTCAATGCTCCATCGCTCACCATCGAAGCCAAGTACAACAGACCGGTTCGCATCAAGTGGATCAATGAGCTAGTGGACGCCAACGGCAACTACCTATCCCATCTGCTGCCGGTGGACCCGACGTTGCATTGGGCCAACCCGCCAGGTGGTACGACCGGACGCGACATGCGCCCGATGTTTGATGCCACACCGGACCCATACACCGGCCCGGTGCCCATCGTTACGCACGTCCACGGCGCTACGGGCGTGGGCGATGAGAGTGATGGCTACGCCGAGGCGTGGTATCTGCCTGCGGCGAACAACATCCCGGCGGACTACGCGACCGTGGGCACCTGGTACCACTTCTTTGCGAGCAAAGCCCTCAACAATTTTAGCGAGACCTGGGGACCCGGATTTGCCACCTTCCAGTATCCAAACGCGAACCGCGCCTCGACCATCTGGTACCACGACCATACCCTGGGCATGACGCGGCTCAACGTGTACGCCGGCCCCGCTGGCTTCTATATCATTCGTGGCGGCCCAGACGATAGGGTGCTCGACAGCCGCACCGGCATGCTGGCCGTGCTGCCAGGTCCAGCACCCGCCATCGGTGACCCGGCAGGACTCACCTACTATGAGATCCCCATCGCCATCCAAGACCGCTCCTTCAACGCCGACGGCTCGCTCTTCTATCCCGATACGCGGGCATTTTTCGACGGCATTGAAGGGCCATACATCCCAGACACCGACATCTCGCCCATCTGGAACCCGGAGTTCTTCGGCAACATGATGATGGTCAACGGCAATACCTGGCCCTTCCAGACGGTCGAGCAGCGCCGCTACCGCTTCCGCTTTCTCAACGGCTGCGATTCGCGCTTCCTGATCCTCGATTTCGGCAACATTCTTGGCGTGGAAGTGTGGCAGATCGGCAACGAGGGCGGTTTCCTGGCCGCGCCGGTGAATCTCACAGCTGTAAATGGAAACCGGCTGCTCATGGGTCCGGCCGAGCGCGCCGACGTGATCGTCGACTTCACCGCCGTGCCGCTTGGGAGCTATGTGCTGGGCAATGTTGGGCCCGACGAGCCCTTCGGCGGCGGTGTTCCGGGCGTGGATTTCGACCCAGCCGACCCAGGGTCCACCGGGCAGGTGATGGCATTCAACGTCGTCCCGGCCCTGGCGCCTGACCCAACCACCCCGCCCATGTTCCTGCAGCTACCGCTGATCACCCCACTGCCGGCGGCGACTGTTGTGCGTCCATTGGCGCTACTTGAAGAGATGTCAATGGTCTTTGAGGATGCCCCGGCCGAGACTCGGCTTGGCACTATTGCCGGCGATCCCAACACCGGGGCCGGCACCTGGACCGCATTGAAGTGGGAGGACCAGGTCACCGAGAACCCCGCTACGGGCGCCACCGAAGTCTGGGAGTTCTACAACGCCACCGCCGACGCCCATCCGATGCACGTGCATGAAGTGGTCTTCGAGGTGGTCGACCGCCTGCCAATCTCCGTGGACGAGGACAACAAGACCGTTCAGGTTGACTCTGGCTCTACCCCCACACCCCCTGAGCCGTGGGAGAGCGGCTTCAAGGACACCGTGATTGCCTATCCCGGCCAGGTCACCCGCATCCGGGCCCAGTTCAACACGCCCGGCCAGTTTGTCTGGCACTGCCACATCGTCGAGCACGAAGACAACGAGATGATGCGGCCCTACCGGGTCGGGCCCGAGCAGCCTGGGCAGCCGATGGCTATGTCAGGCAACGCCACTGTTAACGCCGCCGCAGTGGATGAGAGCGAGCAGACCAACAAGGTCTTTATCCCGTTGGTACAACGCTAAGTTCTGTTGACAATTGCCGAACCCCGCCTCAGGTGCGATGCACTTTACAAGTGCGTCGCACCTCAACCGCAAGACTCCCCCTTCGACCAGGTGTGGAACTCCCAGGGTGACCGGTTCACCCTGGGAATTTTTGTTGTATGGTCAAGGGTGGGCAACCCGTCCCGGCATTTGCAAGGTGAATATTATGTACCAGGCGAAACTCAAGTTGCAATCTGTTGCAACCGTCATTATGATGGTGTTGGCAGTGCTTGGTGCGGCAAGGCCGGTCTATGGGCAGACCGACGGGGGCGTTCCGAAGTGGGATGAACCGGACGCGGCCGGTAACGCCCAGATCCGGCTCTATTTCTTCTGGTCCGTCCACTGCCCCCACTGCCTGGAGGCGCATCCCTTTGTCAGCGCACTCCCAGAGCAGTACCCGTGGCTCCTGCTCGAAGAGCGGGAGGTTTCGTCGGATGCCGGCCACGCGTTGCTGTACCAGCGCGTGGCGGCAGCGGCGGGCGAAGAGGCGCGCTTTGTGCCGGCCTTTGTCTTTTGCGGCCAGATGATCGCCGGGTATGATCATGCCGACACGACCGGCGCGCAACTCGTGGCGGCGCTGTCGGCTTGCCAGGTGCAGACCCAGGCCCATTACGATGCGCTGCGCTCCACAGCGGGTCAGCCCGCCGAAGGTGCGCCTGTCCAGGGAGGTGTGCCCGAAGGATCGTCTGCTGGGGAGGTGGTTGTAGCGCCCGCTGCCGAAGCCGCAACCGTGACGTTGCCCTGGCTGGGGACGGTGGCGCTGGCCCGGGTTTCTCTGCCGCTCTTCACGGTGATCGTAGCTGCGCTGGATGCGTTCAATCCGTGCGCCTTTTTTGTGTTGATGTTCCTGTTGAGCCTGTTGGTGCATACCAACAGCCGTAGGCGGATGCTCCTCATCGGCGGCATCTTTGTGCTCTTCTCCGGCCTGCTCTACTTTCTCTTGATGGCGGCGTTGCTCAACGTCTTCCTCTGGGCCGGTGAACTCAGGGGTGTGACGATGGTCGCCGGTCTCGTGGCGGTTGGGATGGCGCTGATCAACATCAAGGATTTTGTCTGGTTCAAACGGGGACCCTCGCTCACGATTCCAGAGGGCGCCAAGCCAGGGCTCTTTCAGCGCATGCGGACGCTGGTAAACGCCGGCCGGCTGCCGGTCATGTTGGCGAGCACCGTACTCCTGGCCCTTGCGGCCAACAGTTACGAGTTACTCTGTACATCGGGCTTTCCCATGATCTACACTCGTGCCTTGACGCTCCACCAGCTCTCGCAATCGGCCTTTTATGGGTACCTGGCGCTCTATAATCTGGTTTACGTGTTGCCTCTCCTGGCGATTGTGGCGCTCTTTGCCCACCGGCTTGGCGCACGGAAGCTGACCGAAGCCGAGGGCCGCGCCTTGAAATTGCTCTCAGGAACGATGATGGGCCAGTTGGGTCTCTTATTGATCGTCGCGCCGGAGCGTCTGAACAACCCCCTGGTCGCTGTGTTGCTGCTCTTCACCGCCGTAGCAGTGACCTGGATCGCCAGGAAGGTAGCTGCCGGTCGCTTTGAAAACCGCATCTTCTACCGGCAGACAGACACGCGCCCTCAAACTGGGCAAGGGATGGGAACAAGAAAGCCCTCAGGCAAGCGACGAGGTCACGGAAGGAGTTCCGCCGGCCCTAGACGCCAGGCGGATGTTCATCCACGCTGAAAGGGGATCACGCATGAATGCCACAGACAGCAAGCCCGTTGTCTGGACCAACGATGCCATTGCAGAGAAGCTGGAGACAATTGCCGACCTGCTCGAAACGCAGGAAGCCAATCTCTACCGTGTGCGAGCCTATCGCCAGGCGGCGACCACGTTGCGAGAACTCAAACGCCCCGCCCGCGAAATCCTTGAGACGGAGGGCGTTGAAGGACTCCGGCGGCTGCCCACGATCGGCGTATCGCTGGCGCGGGCGATCGAACAGCTTGTCGAGACGGGCAAGATCGGTCTGCTTTCCCAGCTGCAAGGTGAGACAGCGCCGGAGCAGATACTGGCGACAGTGCCCGGTATCGGCCCGGTGCTGGCAGCGCGTATCTACGAACAACTGGGCATCGACTCTCTGCCCGATCTGGAAGCAGCCGTCTACGACGGGCGGCTGGCTCAAGTGCCGGGCTTTGGCGCAGGCCGGCTGCGAGCCGTGCGCGAAGTGCTTGCCGGCCGTCTCCATTACCGGCCACGCACACCCGACCGCGTACGCCCCCAGCCCCCAGCCGACCAGCCGCCTGTGAGCGAGCTACTCGCAGTCGATCGCGAGTACCGGGAGAAGGCGCGCGCAAAACGGCTGCCGACTATTGCCCCGCGCCGCTTCAATCCCACCAGGCAGGCCTGGCTGCCCATCCTCCACACCGAGCAGGATAGTACGCACTACACCGCACTCTTTTCCAACACGGCGCGCGCCCACGAGCTGGGGACGACGCACGACTGGGTTGTCATCTATCGCGACGACCAGAACGGCGCCGGCCAGTGGACCGTTGTCACAGCGCGCTATGGCCCACTCCAGGGCAAACGCATCGTGCGCGGGCGCGAGGAAGAGTGCGCCGCCTACTACCAACAAAGTGAACAAAAACAAGATGACAAGGTGACACACTGACAGCGTGATAAGATGATAGAATATTCAGCGCATTGGAAGCTGGCCTTGCGCCATTCTGCCATCTTGCTATCCTGCCAGTTATCGACGGGTGGTCTATTCAGCCACCTAAATCATGTCAGGATTGAAACGTAAAGAGAGGGATGCGCTTCATGCACATGATCATGTTTGTGCTCGACAACCCCGATCTGCTCGACGACGTGCTTGCCGCCTGGGTCGAAGTCGGCGTGAGCGGGATCACGATCATCGAAAGCAGCGGATTTCACCGGCGCCAGGCACACTTGCCCGGCGCTCGCTATGTCGGTAGCCTGCCAAGTCTGCTCGAAAGCCTGGAGACGAGCAGCTATACGCTCTTTTCCGCCGTAGCTGGGGAAGAGCAAGTTGCTGCCTGTTTCGCCGCCGCCGAGCAGATTGTAGGCGACCTCAGCGGACCAAACACAGGGGTCATTGCCGCCTGGCCGTTGGGTTTTGCCAAGGGGCTGGAAAAACGCCAACTCACAACAGGAGATGGTGAATGACCTGGCTGATCTTCTTTGCCTGTGCTCTGATTGTCGTGGTGTCGGCCAGCCGTCTTGCCGCCTATGGTGATGTAATCGCATTGCGAACGGGAATTGGCCGGCTGTTTATTGGCACCTTGTTGCTTGCAACGGCGACCTCTTTGCCCGAACTGTTGACCGCGGTCAATGCTATCGACCAGGGGGAACCCAACCTTACTGCGGGCGACATCTTTGGCAGCGGCATGTTCAACATGCTGCTGCTGGCCGTGCTCGATCTGCTGCACCAGCAAAAACGCATCTTGCGACGTGTGGCTACGGTTCATGCGCTCAGCGGCGGCCTGGCCGTGCTGCTAACGGGTCTGGCGGTCTTCTACATCCTCGCCGATATCGACTGGCGGATCGGTTGGATGGGTCTCGATAGCCTGTCTTTGGTGTTGATTTACATTTTTGGCATGAGGCTGATCAACCGGAGCAGCAGCCGAGAGGCTGGCCATGAAGAGACAGAAGAGGAGATCCCCCCCGGCACACCCAGGCTGCGCACCGCGGTCATTGGATTTGCCATCGCCACGCTCATTCTGTTGGTGACAACGCCGTGGCTGGTGAGGAGTGCAGTCGGCATCGCCGAGATTACTGGTGTCAGCACAGGGTTTATTGGCATTGCCCTGGTTGCCATCGTCACTTCGTTGCCCGAGGCGACTTCGACCCTTGCCGCGACGAGGCTGGGCGCCTATGATCTGGCCATTGGCAACCTCTTTGGCAGCAACCTCTTCAATATTTTTGCGCTGGGTCTGATCGACTCCTTCTACACAGAAGGCCGGCTGCTGGGCGTCATCGACCCCACCCTTGCCCTGGCGGGGCTGATGGCGCTGCTGCTCACCACGCTGGGGCTGATCGGCAACCTGGCGCGCGAGGAGCGACGCATCCTCTTTATGGAGGTTGACGCGCTGCTGATCCTGATAGGCTATGGAGCTGGCATCTGGCTGCTCTATGCGCGCGGCGTGTTTCATTGAGTGATAGACGATTGACAATAGATAACCGGTCAAGGAGGTGATTGTGGATTACGAGAGCGTGTTGCGGCGCGCCTGGACGCTGCTTTGGGGACACAAGGTGCTCATCATCTTGGGTGTACTGGCCGGTCTTGGCGGCGGTGGCGGCGCTGGCGGCAATGTTAGCTTGCGAGGGGGGAATGGCAACGGGGATTTTGCGCCGGGCCCCCAGTTTGATGGCGCCTGGGGTGGTTTTCCAATTACTCTAGTGATCTTTTTGGTCGGCTTTCTCGTCCTCATCGCAGTGATCCTCTGGATCGTGGCGACCTTGGCACGTGGCGGGCTGGTGGCTGGCGTCGACGAAATCGAGCGGGCCGGCGCCACTACCTTTGCCTCGGCGTGGAACGCCGCCTGGCAGCGGGCCGGTGCGCTGATCGGGATCGCACTGCTGCCGGCGATTCCCGTGTTGCTCCTGGTGGTGGTTGGGCTCATGGTGACCGGCGTTTGGACCGGGCTGGCCCAACTGCTCCGGCCTGGCGGTGATTTTCCATTACGTGGAGGGCTGGCAGCGGCGCTGATCGGGTTGGCCTGTCTGGTGGTACCGCTGGCATTGGTGCTATCGCTGTTACACACCTTTGCAGAACGGGCCTGTCTGCTGGAGAACCTGGGTGTCATCGATTCGTACCGGCGCGGCGGCAATGTACTGGTGCAGAATCTGGGGCCAGCCATCGTGCTCTTTCTGATCCAGATCGCGATCAGCGTGGTGCTGGCAATCGTTCTGTTGGGGCCAGGGTTGGTTGCCGTGATCTGTTGCGTGCTCTGGCCGGTGCTCTTGATCATCAACGGCGCCATCACCGCCTACTT
>QEUW01000325.1 GCA_003577005.1 Chloroflexota bacterium
GTTGTAGAGGATGGCGATGGTGTCGCCAAAGGCGATGTTGGCCGTCGCCGAGGTCAGGTTGGTGCGCAGATAGCGTTCCCGTGGGCGATAGACATCGACGATCAACAGCTTGCCGTTGAGATCGTCATTCTCTGCGCTCGTTGCCTGGGCCTGGGCCCCGCTCAGCGCCGCCATGCCGCTGCCGCTGTTGGCCGAGTTCTGTTCGACCGTCATCGTCGCCACACCGGTCGCCACGCTGTCGGTGATGGGCACAACAAAGATACAGCCGTCGAACCCCTGCGTGTCCACGATGGCGCTGTCGTCGTCGGTGTTGTTGGCCGCGCTGATAGCGTCATTGACATGAAGCCACTTGGTCAGGTTGAGTAGATTTTGGATCACGTGTCACCTCTCTCATCCACCATCCAGACGGACGATAGATCCACAATATGCTTACTGCGCAGCCAACTGCACGCGAACGAAGGCTTCCGGCAGCGTTGGCTGGCCATCGCTGGAAAGTCTAGCGATGAGGCCGATCTGGTTGGTCTCCGCATAGAGCTCAACGAGGCGCTGCATTTCTAAAGACATATCATCGGCGATCCAGTAGTTGCTAAAATCGCCCAGGATGGCCGCGTACTGGCTGGCGGTGAAGGTGTTGGGCGCATACTCGCTCATATAGGTCGGCAGACCCAGGAGCATGTCCGGTTCGCCCACCCGCACCGA
Organism: Chloroflexota bacterium; assembly: GCA_003577005.1. Next base: position 700 of record QEUW01000325.1, read on the forward strand.
TTCACGCCAGATATACTGGCCGTTGCCGTCTACCAGCTTGACCACCATCTTGTAGAAATCCCGGTGGGCCAGCCAGCGCGCTCGCGGCCAATACTGGCCTTTGAGCTTGTACTTGGCGTTGATCAGCCCGTCGAAGGAGACGGCCGTCGTGGTGTTGTCGGTCGCCTCATCCCGGCTGGTGGGGATGCCATCGGGAGACGCAGTGAAGACGTCCAACGGCTGCTGTGCGCCGTTGCCGACCAGGAAGGCCTTTTCCTGGGCGATGCCAAACTTGTAGCCCAAACGCTCGATCACGATGCCTTCCGAGTTGGGCACCTTGGCCAGCAGCTTGCGGCTGATACGGATGCGCTTGGCCAGCGGGTGCGGATGCAGTTGGCGCTTGCCAAAGCTCATCTGGTCATCTTCGTTGCCCGTGGCCAGCTCGGTGGTCCAGTCGGCGTCAGCCGGGTCGCTCTCCAGCGTGGGCACACCCAGGCTGTCGGCATTGGGCACAGCGAACACCGTGGCCCACTGGCGGATATAGACCGCATCGTCCACCGCCTTGATCAGCTGATCCACCATCTGGATTGGCGTCATCAGATAGCCGCCCTGGGTGTCCAGGTCCGCCTGGAGGTTCCGCACTTCAGCCGAGGCCGGTTGGCCGCGCAGGAAGCCACGGAAGCCTGCCGTGTAGCTGCTCTCTGCCGTGCGCATCAGGCGCCGCCATTCGGGCAGATCCCGCCAGCCCGGGTTGACCTGTTCGACGCCGCGCATACTGCGGCTGCGGAACTCGATACGCTGATCGCCCGCGCCGCGCCCTTCGGGATCCGGGCGGCGTTCGGCGCCGTCGCCGCTGTTCAACTCAGCCTCGACGCTCTCCAACCGCTCCTCGCGCTCGTATTGCGTGCGCAGCTTGTCGGCGTCGTTCATCAGCTGATCCCAGTTTTGCTGTTCCTCAGCCGTGAAATCACGCCCCTCCGCCTGCACTTTTTCATTGAGCGCCCGCGCATCGGCAATCAGCTTGGCGCGCTTCTGGCGCAACTCAATGATCTTGGTTTTGCTGCTCATCGTCATGAACTCCTATCCGATTAACTGCAAGTGCCGTTGCCGCTGGAGATAGCGCGCCCGCGCCAGCTCAGCCGCTGTATTTGATGCCGAGTTTGACGCCCGTCGAAACTCAGCCGGAATCTCAGGAATAACCCCAAAGACAGGATCGACACGTCCCCCCTCTCCTGCAGGAGAGGGGGACAGGGGGTGCGTCTTCGTCCCAGGTCTGCTCCAGCGTGCGGAAAGCAAAGCTCATCTGGTCCACATCGCCCCGCTCAATGGTCTCGATGTAGTTGCCCGCGCTCGACGGTGGGTCAATCTCGATAGCCAGGCCGACGTCGTCTTCGGCCAGGCGCAGCGTGCCGCTCTTGGTGCGGCCCAGCACGATGCCGGTCTCGTGGTTCCAGAGCGCCCGTACATCGTCTTGCAGGCTGCCCGCAAAGGCGCCGGGCGCAATCTTCTCGCGAAAGCCCCACAGATCCACGCTGAGCGTGTTGAAGACGGCCGCATAGCCGGCGATCATCGGCAGCGAGTCTTCCGCTCGCCGGTCCAGCCGCAGCCCGTGCTGGGCACAGAAACGTCGTTCTAGGTCCATGATTTCCTCACTGTTTCCACCGCTCGAGCAACATGCTCGCCGCGACCTCCCCGACTGCCTGATCGACTTCCGCCATCTCTCGATAGAGTTTGTTGTCGAACAGAAAGCCAGCCACGCCGTGCGCAGGGACATCCTCAAAGTGCAGGACCTGTACCTCTGCGATCACACGGTCGCCCAGTGAATAAACTCGCTTCGATGGCGCTTCGGCATTCTCCTCAAACGGAAGTCCGTAACCCGATATAGAGATCGGCACATGGGCGACTATTGTGAAAGGGTCACTCAATCGTCCGAGCTTCATTCTTTCCCCCAAAATCGCAGCACCAGAAGCGCCGCCAAGATTGATACACCGCCACCGAGATACAGAGGCCAGTTGTTCAGAAAGAGTTGAGTCTCAGTGCAATCCACACACTGAAACCGAGCCACAGTCGATATCGCTGCCAGACCGACAGCCACAAGTACAATCCCGATCAGAAGTGCCCGGCCTGGCTTCATTGAGGTGGCTCCGTCAAGGTCTCAACCCAACAACGCAGGATGACCCACAACGCCAGTGGCCACCGATACCACGGGATGTCATATTCTTCTCGAATCCCTCGCCAGAAGAGGATGGGCCAGGCCCACCATGCGATGTGCAGCTCGAACTGAACACCCTGGCGCCCCTGGTCATCCACAATGGCGCCAGGGAGAAGTTTTGCTCTGATTCCAGGACCTAGCCCTGCCATACGTGTCTCCCCTATGCAGCAATAACTACACAATCACAGCCTCGATGAATGGGCCCATGCCTGGTGTTTCTACGCACCAGCATGGGCGCATCATCCGGCCCGCCGTTGACAAACTCTCCCTTACCCACGAAGTATTTCTCGATGCCAACGATCTTCCCGCTCAACCGCTGGCAGAAGGCGCAGCTCTTTCCGCTGGCCGCCCACATGAGATACTTCACGCTGAAATAGCCGTACATCGCCACTGCCAGGGCGTTGCCCGCTTCAAACGCCTGGCGCAGCCCCACCTTACCTGGCTGGCTCTCTTCCCAGCCGTCGAGCCGCTCCTCAATGGCGTCGGCGATGTCCGTGCCTTCGGCTTCGGCGTCGGTGATCAGCGCATCGATCTGGTTGCGGCTGGATGCGACCCAGCCTTCGGCCACGGCTGCCAGATACTCGTCGATGAAGGCCTTCAGCTCGTCGGTGACGCCAGGGTCATCCTTGCCCAGCTCCTCGGCCACTGCCGTGGTTACCGGCCCGGCATAGGTGAGCATGGTCGCCTTGAACGCATCACGCACCACGGCGGCGAAGTCGGCGTAGAAGGTCTCCAGCCATTCCAGGAAGTCAGCCAGGCTGCGCCGGCGCAAGTGCTTGTTGATTGCCCGCCTGATGTCATTCACTTCCCGTCGCACCACCCGCCCAGCTACGTCTTCGAAGATCGGCACAAAGTCTCTGGCCAGCCGCTGCTTGGAACGGCGGACCTTGGCCGTCCCTTCACTTTCGCCTTCGGCCAGGTCGTCATCTTCTTCGTCGTCTTCTTCGTCTTGCCGTAACTCCTGGCACACCGCACATCTACACGAAGGCAGCCCCGTGTGAACTGTCAGCCGCATCTGGGCCGGCCCGTCGCCGGCGAGCCGTCTTTCCGCTGGCGTCATGTTGAGCGGCAGTAGATAGACATCGCCCCCCGCATAAGGGTTGAGGTCCTCCAGGATGCGCACTTCGTTGGGTGACATAATGCCGTTCGTGATGGCCGTGGCGTACGCTTTGAATCGTGCCTCAGTGTTTCCTCGCAGTAGAGCGTTTGCTAGATAGCGGACGAAGAAGCGCTGGCGCTCTTCACGGGTCATTAAGTCCCGCATCAGTGCCTCTTCAGAGCGCACCAGCCAGGGTGTCAACGTATAGATGACATACTCAAGACCCTGCTCCTCGATGTTCGAAAACGTCGCCTTCTCCAGGTCACCGATTCGGTGGGGCGGGATGAGAAACCAGCGGGCGATCTCCGCCACCTGAAACTTTCTCGTTTCGAGAAACTGCGCTTCCTCCGGTGGGATGCCGATGGTTTCCAGGTCCATCCCCTCCTCGAGGATTTTCACCCGATGAGCGTTGCTCAAACCCTGGTGGTCCGCCTCATACGAATTCTTTAGTCGGTCATAGGCTTCGTCACTCAGCAGCCCCGGATGCTTGAGCACCACGCCAGGCCGGGCGCCATTCCCAAAAAACCTGGCACCATACTCCTCGGTGGCCAATGCCAGTCCGATGGATTGCGCCGCCTTGCGCGCCATGCTGTAGCCCACGATGCCATTGCCGCTGGGCCCCCGGAAGTGATGCACGCGCCAGCCCGGCAGGTTGGCAGTCTTGCCATCGGGGTCCGTGTACAGGTAGCGCAGTTCGCCGTTGGCGCGCTTCACCTGCATTCGACCCGGATGGAGCGGCCAGAGCGCCAGCGGGCGCCCGGCGTTGCTCCACTCGATTTCAGCGTAGCCGTTGCCCCAGCCGGCGCAGTGGGCGGTGATCAGCTCCTTGAATTCAAAGGCGCTCATCTCCGGGTTGGGCTGCTCTTTCAGCAGCCAGTACAAAGGATGATCCGCCGCCCGCTCGCGTCCGCCGTTGGGCAGATAGCGATAGGTCAACAGCGGCAACATGGCCACGCTCTCCGAGAGCACCCGAATGCAGGCGAAGTAAGCGCTGAGCGTCAACGCCGAGTCTTCGGTCACATCGACGCCGGCGTGGGTGCGATTGCCCAGGCCAAACCACTTCTCCCAGTTCCCGTGGGCGCTGGGATGTTGGCGGGTGGCAAATAGTTCGGTCAGGAATCCCATGTCAGGTCAGATGAAACCACAAAGTGACTGCCAGATTGATCGACATCAGCAGATTTCTCCGCCGCTACCACGCCGAGGCTCATTCCATCTTCCAGAACGATGATCCTGTGTCCAGGAAATATGCTGTTAAAAGTGGTCCTAATCGCATCATGTCCAGCCAGGCTGAGTCTTCCTGGATAAGTCAGCACCAAAATGTCTCCTGGCTCCAAACGCACGCGGCGCAAATCCTGAATGTTGATCAGATGATAATTGTCATGTTCGTTCACGTTTTGCTCGCTTCCAGGCCACGGCAGCCGCCACAAATAGGGTAACGACGCCCCAGAAGAGTAGCAGGGCTACAACTCCACCCGCCAGATAGGCCGCCCCGGCCAGAAGCGCCAGCCCCACCAACGCCAAGACATCTTCCAGGCCCATCACAGTGTGCGAATCCCCCGCTTTTCATACACGCTCTCTCGCGGCTTGCCCTCATTACGGATCGCCCGGTCGAGGCCCATGATGCCGGCGACGATGCCATCGATGCGCCGGGTTGACTTTGCCTTGTCTGGCTTCACGTTGCCGGCAGCGTCTTGTTTGGCGGCGACCCCATCGGCCATCCAGCGTAAGACCGGGTGGCCACCGTGACTCATCTCACCGCCCAACACCAGGCGGACCAGCTCCTTTGTAGGTCCTGACATCGATGCGAACCCCTGGCCCATGGCCACCATCACGAACCCGTGCCCATCGAGCGTCTGGCGCATCTGCTCGGCGCCCCAGCGGTCGAAGGCAATCTCGGCGATGTGGTACGTTTCGCCCAGGGCCACGATGTCCCGCTCGATCACCCCGTAGTCGATCACATTGCCCGGCGTGGCTGTGATCAGCCCTTGCCGTACCCACACGTCGTAATCGACCCGATCCCGTCGCCCCCGCTCGACCAGGTTGTCTCCTGGGATCCAGAAGCGTGGCAGCCACCAAAACGGCTCATCCTCAGCGACCGGTGGGAAAACCAGCACGAGGGCGGCGATGTCGGTTGTGCTAGCCAGGTCCAGCCCGCCGTAACAGAGCCGTCCCGCCAGGTCGGGTAAGGGTTCGTTGCACGCATCCCACGCCGCCATGTCGATAAAGCGGCTCTCCTGGCTGGTCCACTGGTTCAGATGCAATCTCCTGAAGGTGTTCTGGTAGGCGGGCACCTGCTGTGCTCGCCTGCTCTCCCCCTCCAGATAATCAAGCTTGACGGTGACGCCCAGCCCCGGATTTGCCTTCGCCCAGATGACCGGATCCGTCCAGTCGTCCTCTTCATCCGCAGCGGCGATGTAGGCAAAAAAGCTAGGGTCATCGATGCGCCCCGCCAGCACTTCCTGCGCATGCTCGTGCTGCTCGTAGCAGATAGACTCCCGGTCATAGCCCGCCGTGGTGATCATCACCATCAGCGGTTGGCGCCTGGCGCCCATCGACGTATTCAACACGTCCCACAGCTCACGATTTGGCTGAGCGTGCAGCTCGTCAAACACGATCCCGTGAGCGTTCAAACCATGCTTGGTGTAGGCATCGGCCGACAGCACCCTGTAGACGCTGGCCGTCTTCTCGACCAGAATGCTACGCCGGTAGACCTTCGCAAACCGGGCCAGATGCGGAGAGCCGTCCACCATCGAGCGTGCCACATCGAACACGATGCTGGCTTGGTCCCGATCCGCCGCGGCGCTGAAGACCTCGGCGCCCGGCTCGTTGTCGGCGAAGAGTAGATAGAGACCGATGCCAGCGGCCAGCGTGCTTTTCCCATTCTTGCGTGGGATCTCGATGTAGGCCCGTCGATAGCGCCTGGCGCCATCGCTGCGCCGCTTCCACCCAAACAGCGGGCGGATGATGTCATCCCGTTGCCAGGCTTGCAGCTCAAACGCCTGGCCGGCCCATTCTCCCTTGACGTGGACCAATAATTTTTCAAAGAACGCGACAGCCAAGTCAGCCGCCTTTTTGTCGAAGAAGTATTCATCAGTCATCGTGCGCCTGGGTCACACCCTCAAAGAGCAGTTCGGCCAGGCTCTTTTCGTCTTCGGGCGGCTCGGCCTTGATGCGGCTGCGGCTGGCCGGCGTGAGGCCCAGTTCCACGGCGAACGCTCGCATCTGCTTCAGCGCCGTGTTAGCCACGGTGAACCATGGGCTTACGTGCTGGTAGCCTTTATCTGTGGAGGCCACCATCTTAAAATCGACTTGGGACATGGCCGCTTCCGCCTGCACCCAGCGCGCATAGGCCACCGAGTAGGCCAGGAGTGTCGCCCGGTCCGCCTCGGTGAGCACCCGCATCTCAACGAGGAGTTTGGCCGCGCGGCGGTACTCGCTACGCGCTTCGCCCTTCAACCACTTGGGGCACGTGGGTGCCTTCACCCGCGGCTTAGGTTCTCGCTTATTCAGTGGTCGCTTGCCCGGGTTCCCGGCCAGCTCCTTGAGCGCCGTTGGCTTCGGTGGTGGACCTCTCCGTCCCATGTGTTCTTACCCCCTATCAAAACTCGCGGGCGCCTGTGCGGTCACACGCCGCCGGTCTCCGGGCGCTAGGCGCCAGCGATTTCAGCCCCCCCGGCCTGTCTTCTGGCTGTGGTGGCTATGGCACAGCGGCTGGAGGTTGCTTGCCTCATCGCTGCCGCCCTGCCGCCTGGGTACGATGTGGTCCACGTCGGTGGCCAGGGTAGTGCGGCCTTCAGCCAGGCAGAGCACACAAAGAGGATCAGATCGAAGGATCATCCTTCTTGTCTTCTGCCAACGGCGGCCATACCCTCGTGCTGCAGCGGACCCACGGCGCTGGTCATACTCCTGCTGGGCTGCCCGCCCGGTGGGACCACACACGCTGCACCGACCATTGCGTACGATGCCTGCGCAGCCTGGCTTGGTGCAGCTCCGGCCCGCCTTGGTTGGCATCAGGCCGTACCCCTCATGCCAGCGGTCAGCCGCTGGTGAATCTCTGCTGGCGCCCCCACAGCGTTGAACGCACCGCCATTACGCAACTGCACCTCGGTGATGGAAACATATTCGCCATCAAGCTGGCGCATCGAGCGCGGCAACAGGGCCACCACGTCGCCAGGTTCAACATAGCCCAGGTCCGCCGAATCAGATCGACGCCCGTCTATCGTCACATGCTGTGTTACAACCTGAATTTCGATCATGCTTTTTACGTTCTTCAAGCGTCTCATCCGCACGTGCGGCGACAACACAAGCCCCCCAAATCAAGAGGAGGACCAAGACGATCACGAACACGAACCCACCGAAGAGACAGATCCACCACATTGCGCCACTCTGATCCCTGCATCTTGCAGATCACGAATCACGATGGCGGACCCGGCCTGATGAGCGTCTGCTACGATGGTGGCTGCAATGTGACGAGACCGGTTCAATGCCATGTCCCAGTACAACCTGCGGAGATCTCGGTCGATATGCCTAGCCCCCGGCCGCTTGAGCGACTCGACGATCCGTTCGCACATGATGGAATTAATCTGCTCGAGCAGCTCGTCAGCACACCGATCCAAATACTGGACCGCCTGCGGATGGGCGAGGGTGAAGGTCAGCGGAAGGCCAACAGAGGCGATTGCGGCCTTGCCACCAATGCGCATGGCCTGTTGTACAGCGCCGTCGATCGACCCCAGGAAGAGGGCGGACGTCTCAGCCGTCGTCTGGCTGACAAGGTTGAGTAGGTCAGCAGCGACGATGATTCGCTGTGGTTGGCCCGGTGCCCCTTGGGCGCGGCGCCACCATGGGCCACCCACGGGCGCCTGATAGGTCTTGGGCTGTAGCGTGGCGAAGGCGCGCATCAAGATTTCCCCGTGCGCCTCAAATGCCTTGCGCAAGGCCCTCGACAGGCGTAGCTTGACCCGTCTCAACTCGTCCATCGCATCCACCAAAAGAAAAGAGCGACTTGTCAAGGGAAACCCCTTGATAAGTCGCTCTAGGCGATCTCACGGCCCACGTGGGCCGCAGCTCTTCGGTTTCTTCGGGCCGACCTTATGGGTGATCTGGTCGGCCCTTTATAATTTGGTCAGCCGGGGAAGTCCACGAGGGACATAAACGCCACATTGCGCAGGACGACTGGTTACGCCTGGCGTTGTGGCCACCCGGCTATCTATTCTAAGTATACCACACCGGTCACCCCCACGCTTTGGGGAATACCTCGGTTCAAAAATGTAGCGCCCTTCCCCATCCGGTTCACCCCCACGCTGGTGGGGAATACTTGTAACTCTCTGTATGATGCTGTCACCCTACCGGTTCACCCCCACGCTGGTGGGGAATACATTATCATGGGCGCCGGCGCTGGTTTGTGGATCGGTTCACCCCCACGCTTGTGGGGAATACCCCCAGCACGTCGCCGGGAGCGTTGCGCAGGTCGGTTCACCCCCACGCTTGTGGGGAATACGACCAGGCCGTTGATTGAACCTGAATCATCTTCGGTTCACCCCCACGCTTGTGGGGAATACGCATCAACAAGCTCATACATCCAAGTCGCATTCGGTTCACCCCCACGCTTGTGGGGAATACGATATTGTTCGATCACAGGTATCGAGGCCCCTCGGTTCACCCCCACGCTTGTGGGGAATACTTCGTCTATTATTCATCGTCAACCTCGATATACGGTTCACCCCCACGCTTGTGGGGAATACACTTAAGCTCAGTCATCCCGCTTGAGTGACATGGCCACAAACGTTGGACCCGGGCGCAACCGACCCAGACGGGCAACGCGCTGAACTCGCCACCGTTCGGTCATCTCGGCAAAGTCGCCCAGCCGCTGGACAGCCGCGCTGTGCAGACTCGGATCGGATGATTGAAGCTGGCGGATCAAGGTTGGTAGTTCGGTTGCCATCGTTCTCAACAGTCGCTCGGTGCGCATATCCTCAGCCAGGCCGCAGCGGAAACGTGTGCGCGGTCGTCGATTGAATCGTAGCACGGATGGTCTATTTATGTCAAGCCTCTGCGGATATGCTCTCATTGTCTGTCTGAACCCTACATGCTGGCTTTAACCGGAGTTGGCTGGCGGGTCGGTAATCGTTCAACTGAATCATCTCACGCTTCCCACGTACCACAATCTCAATCAACTCGAGCTCAGGGTCAAAGCGGAAGATGAGTTTGTGCCGCCGCCGCACCTCTCGCCACGCCATGCCCATACCTCTACACGAAGCCCGTCAGCAACGATCCGACGATCACACCGATGATCACTGACGCACCAAAGATTATGATGCGTATCCATAGGGGCATCGCCTGCGCATGTTTCAGATCTGCCTTGATCTGGGGCAGTTCATACTCCAGCCTTGTCTCGATGCGGATCAGCCGGTCTTGGATATCGCGCAGCACATCATTGTCATGGTAGCGCCGGGTGGGAGCGCTCGGACCAGCCCGATAGTAGCGATACTTGCCGCCCTCTGGCCGAGCTCGCAGATAGGCATCGTGGAAGTTATTTGTATGCGCCAGCTCACCCGATAGAAGGATGCCAAAGCGCTGGGCATCGGCGTCCCCCACGTCGCCGCAATGAACGAAGAGATCGACGCCCCTGGCGTCCAGCCGCGCGACCGCGTCCCGCACCTTCGCGGT
>QEUW01000326.1 GCA_003577005.1 Chloroflexota bacterium
CCGGGCGCTGTTGTGGGCGCCGATGACCGTCAACCCCTTTTTGTGGACATCGCGATAGAAGTTGACCTGCTCGGTCTCTCCGCGCGTGCTGCCCAGCAGGATGACGCGCCCACCGGGCCGGGCCAGGCTAAAGGCGGTGAGGACCGCTTCTGGATGGCCGGTCGCCTCGATCACCACGGCGGCGCTCTCTCCTTCGCATAGCGCAACAATGGTGTCGTTCAGATCGTCAGAGAGCGTGACCGTTTCATCTGCGTCGACCGCCTGTGCAAAGGCCAGACGACGTTCGTCTGTATCCACGCTGATCACGGGCAGGCCGCCGTTGAGCCGCGCTAGTTGCAGAGCCAGCAACCTCAGCCCGGCGCCCATCACCACCACTGGCTCACCTAGTTCGACCCGCGCCTTGCGTACGCCTTGCATCGCGATCGCAGTCAGATTGAAAAAGACAGCCTCGCCATCCGAGAGGTCCCCGGGCACAGGGACACAGCTTTCGGCGCGCACGGTCACAAAGGCAGCATGACCGGCTGTGTCGGCGACGCGCATTCCTGGTGCCCAGCCTTCTACACCGTCACCTACGGCCACAACTTCCCCGATGTTGCTGTAGCCAGGATAGTGGGGATAGCTGCCGGGCGTATTGGGCAGACCGAGAAAGAATGCCCGCTCGGTGCCGGGGCTGATGAGCGTCGTCCGCGTGCGGATGAGGAGTTGATCCGCACCCAGGCTTGGCAGCGGACACTCCTCAACCTCAACCACACCCGCGGCGGTGAAAGCAACGCGATGGTTGATCATCGTCTTTACTCCTTCTATGTGCGCCCGCTGAGGATGTACCCTGGCAAACGCTGGATTGTGGAGATCCGCAACAGAAAACCGGCAACCACGTAAACTGCCGCCCCACCCGCTCCGCCGGCCAGGAGGCTGACCAGCAGTCCGGCGGCCAGCGGCAGGTCGAAACCATCCGCCAGCAGCAGGATGGGCCAGATCGCCAGGCTCATCACCAGACAGGCGAAGGCGACCTGGGCTGAGAGGCGCAGCGTCTGCCACCCTTCGACGCCGCCCAGCCGCCGTCGCAGGATCAACAACAGCACCACTACCTCCAGGCTGATCGCCACTGAATTCGCCAGCGCCAATCCGCCGTGCCCCAGCCACGCCATCAGCACCAGGGCCAACAGCACCTGCAAGATGCCTGCACCCACCGCGATCAAAAGCGGCGTCACCGTATCTTGCAAGGCAAAGAAGGCTCTCGCCACCAACTCCAGGCTGCTGTGTCCCACCAATCCCACTGCGTAAAAGGTCAAGGCTATGTAGACTGCTTCCGTTGCCTGCGGGTCAAAGGCTCCCCTTTGATAGACCAGTTGGATCAGCGGCCGGCCCAACAAAATCAGGCCAAGCGTGGCTGGCGCCGTCAGCGTGATAACCATGCGCAACGCATCGCCCAGCGTGGCGCGCAACCCGGCGTTGTCGCCACGGGCGGCTAGATCGGCCAGGGTGGGGAAGGCGACCAGCCCAAAGGCCGTGCCGATGATCGTTTCGGGCAGCTGCATAAATTCCCAACCCCACTCCAACGCGCTGACGCTGCCCGGCGCCAGGCGCGAGGCCAGGTTGGTTGTCGCCAAAATGGTGAGATGAAAGACGCCCAGGTCGAGTACGCGCGGTCCCATCAACACGAGCACACGACGCACTGGCTGTGAACGTAGATCCAACACGGGCCACCAGCGAAAGCCCGCACGCAGCAGACCTGGTAGCTTGACCAACAGGTGGAAGAGCGACCCCAGCACCGCGCCCGCCGCCAGCCCATGCACACCCCATTCGGGCGCCAACCACAAGGCGCCCAGTATGACCCCCAGCGGGTAGACCACCGGTGCCAGTGCCGGCAGCAGGAATTGCTTAAAACTGTGCAGAACGCTGCTCTGCACGGCGCTGATGCCAAAGAAAAGGGTCGAGACAAGAACCAGACGCATCAGCTCCGCCGTCTCGGCCTGTTGCGCCGCTGAAAACCCCGGCGCTAGCAGGACACGAACCAGCCACGGTGCAAGTAACGCCGCCAGGGTCGCCAGCCCGCTGACCACGATCACAACCAGGTTGGTGATGGCGCTGGCGAGCCGCCAGGCGCCGGCGCGGTCCTCTTTGGCCAGAAATGTCGTGATGACTGGAATAAAGGCCGTGGCCAGCGCACCACCCGCTACCACCGTAAAAAGCAGGTCAGGTAGCTTGAAGGCTGCATAAAAGGCATCCAGTTCCTCGCCCAGCCCAAATTGGCGGGCAATGATCATGTTGCGCACCAGACCCATTCCGGCTGCCAGCGCAAAAGAGGCGGCTACGAGCAGGCTGTTAGCGAGAATATGCCGTTCGCGCTCCGCTTGCGTGCTGGTCGTGGTATCACTCACGGCGTCTCCGTAATCAGCAAAACAATGGTCACCGTGAGCCGACCCAATGGTGCGCAGACGTGCTCATCGGACAAAAATGTGCGGGTATTGGTCCCGTATAGTTCGACATGCGCACACTCATCGCCGCTATACGGGTGCGCCACCAGCTGATGCCCAGACAGCAACCAGATATTTGCCCGGTTGTGGTCAGCCGCCCAGCCCAGCCTCCAAGGCATAGCGTGCCTGCCGGTAATTGGGCTGAATTTCCAGCGCCCGGCGCAAAGATTGGTGCGCCGGGCCGCTCTCACCCAGGCCGGCTAAGGCAAGCCCCTTCCAGTAGTGCAACTCTTCGATGCCAGTAGCGTTGACCAGAGTTGCATCGACGAGACGGACTAGTTCCTCAAGCGAGCCAGCCTCATAGAGTGCTTGGAGGGGCTCATATTGATACCAGTGCATCCGTGTGGGCAAACCCAGCATCTGAGCTTGCGCAAACGCCTCAACTGCCTCGGCTGGTTTCTGTTGAGCATAAAGCGTGCTACCCAGGTTGAACCAGGCGAAAGGGTCGTCGGCCTGCTGATCGAGCTCTGCTTGCGCCTGTTCCAAAGAACGCTGCCACATGATCCGATCATCCAGTTCGTCGGCTAGGATGCTCTGCACCACCGGCGCCAGATAGGTGGGATAGATCACCAGATATTTGCGATTCATCACACGCCACAACTGGTCAGCACGGGCGTAGGGAACGACCATCCCCTCGTAATTACCTTCCGGGTTGACCAGGTCGCGCTGGAAATACGGGTCATGGACGATCCAGTGCGCCTGGGCGTCATCATAGCCGGTCACCAACCGGAAGTGGGCGAACCCGGCCATCAAGTTGGTCGGATCGTCGCTCTCCCAGGTCTCGATCAACACAGGTATACCATTGCTGACCAAAAGACGCAAAAGGTCACGATTGCCGTTGACCCGGAGTACTGCCTGGTAGCCCTGCTCAATTGCGTAACGTGCCAACTCGTCGGGGCGCACATTTTGATCGCTTGGGTTGGGACGCAAGGCGCGCGCGATCATCTCTTGATTCTGGTTGGTGCCAAAGTAGCTTATGTTCATGGCAAGCACGGCCGGCCCACAGTTGTTGAGCGCCTGCCACTCATGTTGGAAGCCACTCAACGCTACAGCCGGCTTTGCGGGCTGATGAAGCGGCGAATCTAGCGACGGGCGTATTGATTGGACGGCCTGCCCGGGCGACAGCGACTCTGCACTCGCCGTCTGCCACCATACCCCCGCGCTGGGCGAGTGATGGCGTGTGACAAACGCACAAAGCAGCCAACCGGTAGCCACCAGAGCGATAAGCCTCAGCGCCCGCCATACGTTGCTCGCATAGCTCCACTGCCCGCGAATCTGTTGTCTGGTCTGAGATCGATGCATGTCCATACTCGTTACTCCTGCCGCTGTTATCGCACCTACGATGCGATAACGACTAGCTTCAGGTGTCTGCACGCTACAGGCGGGGCGAGCCTGTCTCAGTTCGCAAACATACACAGCGTGCTAACAACAAGAGACCGGCGCCATCGCCGGGGCGCCGGTGTTGAACCTGTTCGGAGTAGAGCTATCTGTATTGAAAGGCCCGTGCAGTACGGATCACGTTGACGATCCTGGCCTGCTCGCCACGGCAGATTGGACGCCTTTGCTCACTTTATCCAGAGTACCATACATCAAGTCAATATCCTCTGGCTCCCGATACAAGCGTGGGGTAGAAAACCGTATCGAATCCAGACACCTTTGCGGAAGCATTTCCTGGTACTACAACCGCACTTTCACACAGACCTCCGGGAGGTGGCCGCAGAAGCCTCTGAATGCGCCGAATCTCGCCGGCCACGGGGGCCCATTGGGCGCGGAGGTCTGTGCTACGGGTTCCGGCTAAGTGCGGTTGTAGTACTAGAAGATCCTTTCTCTATCGATAGTCAAGCTGAGGATCCCTGAAAATATGACAGGCTGCCGAGAAGTGCATCAGAAAAGTACGGCTTGAAACAGGGGTTGAGCGGCCACCGAGATGCCGATGCTTATCTTTCAAATCCGCGCTTCTTACATCAGTTGCATCTCGTTTCAGGCGGTGGTAAGATGCGTCTGCCCAACTCTTTTTGACCCGCGGCCGCCTGACGGCAGCGCCGCGCTGGGTTTGTTGTCTACCTATTTCTGGCGCAGGGTCCATCGATACCGGTGCGCCAGCCAGGAAACGAGAGGTCCATCTACCATGAGCACTGTCGATCTGGAACGCCTGCGTGAGCGTGCCCGCTTTGTGCGGACCGAGACCGTGCGGTTGATCGAAATTGCCAAGAGCGGTCACTACACATCGGTTTTCTCGGCGGCGGAGATTTTCGCCGTCCTCTACTATCACACCATGCGGATCAGCGACGACCCCAAGTGGCCCGACCGCGACCGGCTGATCCTCTCCAAGGGGCACTGTGCGGTTGGCGTCTATCCGATCCTGGCGGACAAGGGCTACTTTCCCACGGCGTGGCTCGACAACTATGCCCGCATTGGCTCCCCTTTGGGCGACCACCCCGACATGAAAAAGGTGCCGGGTATCGACTTTAGCTCCGGCTCGTTGGGGCACGGGCTGAGCATTGGCCTGGGGATGGCGCTGGGGTTGAAGGCGCGCCGTTCCCCCGGTCGCGTCTTTGTGCTGCTGGGCGATGGTGAACTCAACGAAGGCCAGATCTGGGAGGCCGGGCAGGCCGCTGCACACTTCAAGCTGGGCAACCTCATCGGTATCATCGACCGCAACGGAATGGGTCTCGACGGCATGACCGAAGAGACGCTGCGCATCGAACCGCTGGCCGACAAGTGGCGTGCCTTTGGTTGGGAAGTCCACGAGGTGGATGGGCACGACCTAGAGGCGCTGGTCACGCTCTTTGACGACTTGCCAGAAGGAAGCGACAAGCCCCAGATGGTCATCGCCCACACCATCAAAGGCAAGGGCGTGACCTGGATGGAGAACTCGCGCGTCTGGCACCTCGGCTACCTGGCCGGTGCCGATGCGCGGCGGACGGTCGAAGATATTCAAAATTACGAATGGGCGTAATTTCCCCAATCTCCACAAATTTCCTCAATCCTCTGAGATTTGGGGAGATTTGAGAGATTGTACTTATCACGAGGACGAGAACGTACAATGACGACAATCGACATTCATTCGGCAGGGATCGAACTTCAAGATAAGGATTCGTGGCATTTGGGGATGTTGCGGACGCAGGCGCACTCGGCGATTGCCGCGCGTGTGCTGGCCGAGTTGGCCGACAACGACCCGCGCATCTGTGTTTTGACCGCCGACCTCGGTTTTAGCAACCGCACGGTGGAGTTTTCCTACCGCCACCCGGAACGCTTTTTCAATCTGGGTATCGCCGAACAGAACATGGTGAGCGCGGCGGCTGGGCTGGCCACAACGGGGATGATCCCCTATGTCGCCACCTTTGCCTCGTTCTTGGGGCTGCTCTGTTGCGAGCACATCCGCACCGACTGCGCCTACCCCAATCTGCCGGTGCGGCTGTTGGGCCATCACGCCGGGATCTCACTGGGTTATTATGGCACCTCGCACCATGCCACCGAGGACATTGGCATCATGCGCTCGATTGCCAACCTGAAGATCGTCTGCCCGGCCGACGCCTACAGCATCGAACAGGCGCTGCGCCAGACGGTGGAGGTGGAGGGTCCCATCTATTTCCGCCTGGGCCGCGGGCGCGAGGCCGATGTCTACAACGAGGGCGAGCCTTGGGAATATGGCAAAGTGAGCGTCCTGCGCCAGGGGACGGATGGGGTGATCTTTGCCAACGGTATCATGGTCAAGGCCGCGCGTGACGCCGCTACTACGCTGGCCCAAGAAGGGGTGAACCTGACTGTGGCCGACCTGCACACCATCCAACCCTTTGACACCGAAGGTGTGCTCTCGCTGATCGAAGAGGCCAACCCAGTTGGCGGGCGACGGGCGGTCTTTGTCGCCGAAGAGCATAATACCCGCACCGGCGTCGCCACCGCCATCGCCGATGCCCTGGTAGACAACCGCGTCGGTGGCGTCAAACTGGTGCGCATCGGCTTTCCGTCCGATGAGTATTCGGCCATTGCCGCACCCTACCCGCTCTACCAGTATTACGGGCTGGATGCGGCTGGGGTGACCGAACGAGTGCGCAAAGAACTGGCTGCGTGATGCGTAATGCGTGACTCGGTACTCACGCATTACGCATTACCGGCTAGACCTCCATCACCAGCGGCATGATCATGGGGCGGCGCCCAATCTCTTTGCTGGCAAAGGTGGTGAGGGCATCCTTGATTCGGGTTTCTAAGACCGACACCGGCGCTTTCTTCTTGATCACGTCTTGGACAACTTCTTCGGCACGGCGGATGAGATCCTCGTTGTCGCGCACATAGACAAAGCCGCGTGTGATGATCTCGGGGCCGTAGATGATCTCGCCATCTACCTCGTCCACGGCGATGACGCAGACCATAAAGCCATCTTCGCTCAGATGGCGCCGGTCACGCAGGACGACGTTGCCCACATCGCCGACCCCCAACCCATCGACATAGACATTCCCCACGCTCAGCCGGTCGCCCAGCCGGCCGCGGATTTCGCCATTAGGGCCGTAAGGACCAAAATCGACGATCTGGCCATCTTCGATGACGAAGACGTTCTCTTTGGGGATGCCCGTCTCTGCCGCCAGACGCCCGTGAAGCACCAGGTGGCGATACTCGCCGTGGAGCGGGATAAAGAACTTGGGCCGCACCAGTTCGAGCATATAGCGATAATCGTCGCGGCCCCCGTGACCACTCACATGCACATCGCCCAGGCTGTGATAAAGGACATCCACACCCTGGCGGAAAAGATTGTCCACTGTGCGATTGAAAAGCTCCTCGTTGCCGGGGATGGGCATCGCGCTGAGGATGACCGTGTCGCCCGGGCGCAGCGTGATCTGCCGGTGGTCGGCCAGGCTCATGCGCACCATCGCGCTGGTTGGTTCACCCTGGCTGCCGGTGGCGATGACCACAACTTCTTTGGCCGGCAGCGACTCCATCTCGCCAGCGGTGAGCAGTTCGTCGGGCTGCACATCAAGATAGCCAAGTTGCATGGCGATCTTGACGTTGTTGACCATAGAGCGGCCAACCACGCCGACACGGCGACTGTGACGGCGCGCCACGTTGATGATCTGCTGCACGCGGCCCAGGTTGCTGGCAAAGGTGGCCAGGAGCACACGACCGGGCGCCTGCCCAAAGACACGGTCGAGCACAACTTCGAGCGAGCGTTCGCTGGGCGTTTGCCCTTCCTTTTCGATGTTGGTGCTGTCACCCAGTAGCAGCAGCACCCCCTCGTCGCCCCAACGGCTCAACTTTTCCAGATCCGTTGGCTTGTCGTCTACAGGTGTGGGGTCAAAGCGGTAATCGCTGGTGTGGATCACGAGTCCGGCCGGCGTGTGGACAGCCACCCCGACGCTGTCGGGAAAGCTATGACAGGTGTGAAAGAACTCGACCGTGAACGGGTCAAGTTCCAGCCTGTCATTGTCGGTCACGGTGTGAAGGTTCACTTCTCCCAACAGCTTGTTCTCGCGCAGCTTGCCTTCCAGCAACCCGCGCGTCAACGCCGTGGCGTACACGGGCGCATCGAGCCCTTCTTCCACCAGGTAAGCCAGTGCACCGATGTGGTCTTCGTGCCCGTGGGTAAGCACAACGCCCCGCACCCAATCCAGGCGGTCGAGCACATACTGGGCGTCGGGGATGACCAGGTCCACACCGTGCATTTCACTCGTGGGGAACATCAGACCCGCATCGATGATCAGGATATTCTCGCCTGATTCGAGCAAGAGCATATTCTTGCCGATTTCGCCCGCGCCCCCCAACGGGATGACGCTGAGCAGTGGTTGGTCGGCTGGTTGCGCCGACTCCGTTCCATTCATTTCACTCATTCTATAGACTCCTCAAAAATAGGTTAAAAACAATGTCGCTATCACAAAAACAGAGTGACCCACGAGCCCTCTGTGTCGTGCAAAGATGGCTGGCACACAGATAACTCGACCACGACAATAGTCGAGTATGTACCCTCTATTCCAAAAGTCACACGGTGCAGATACAGCGTTGCGGAGGCTGAAGCGCGTCGACGCGGAAATGGACGACGGAACCCTGGCGGGCGAGGCAGCGACAGGCGTGTCAGCTACCGGTTTGGTCAAGGTTATCTTCCCGCCGCATCCGGGGCGGTCTTTGCGGTGCTATTGCAAACATGGGGTCTTCGCCCCTATTGTGCCGATCCCAATAACGCTGCACCCACCTTACTAACCAGGTGCTATGCTCGGGTGCCGCCTGGTTGCAAACAACAGTTATTATACCACCTGATGCACCGATAAAGGAAATATCTCACTCCCACAGATATTATGTCACTTACTGATAAGCCATTATCGTCCATGAGAACACGACGAGTTGGATGGTCACCTATGACATACCGGCGGCAGCTTCATCTACAAATGGATGCAGCTATTTTGGATAGCAGGTCCGCAGTTGCTCCGGTGCGATGCATTTGCAAAGTGCGTTGCACCTCTGGTTGGCAGATCCAGCTGCATACCTCCTAATAGATACACCAAATAGAGTTGGCACAAACCTTCCTGGAAGCTCTTAAGCTTCCAGGAAGGTGGATGACGATTGATTGTGCCACTTTCATCTGTTTCTCGGCTAATCTTTCGAGTACGAGAATGAGTAGGAGGACGAGTACAAGCTGGGTTGTGACGTGGAGCCGACCTTTTCAAATAGCTTTTAAGACAATTGGACGATTGTACCCTCTAATCTTTTGAGGCTCTCGTGCAACGGACAAATGCCTCAAATTCGATCTACGTCATTTGTTTGATGATCGACTATCATTTGACGTAGTAAATTTGACGAGTACTGTCTTTTTGTTGTAGAGTGGCGCAGAATGAAGCCCGGCATTGTACGTTGAAACAATTACGCCGCCATTGTTTTCGCTGCCGTCACTGTCGCCCTATTCAGTTTGTGTTTTGTCTGTTTATGTGCTTCTGGCAGTCGACCAGATTCGATTGGCAAGCGAGGTAGCCATGTCCCAACAACCCAAAGATACGAACCCATTGGATGAGGCGCCCTTAGAGCGACCCGACCAGCAGTGTATCCTGGTGGTGGATGATACGAGTGACACCCGTCATCTGCTGACTCTACGGTTGGAGCGGGAAGGGTTCCGGGTGTTGAGCGCCGGGAGAGCGCAAGAGGCGCTGGCGCTGGTCAAGGAGCAAGGTCTGCCGCACTTAGCGATTCTAGATGTGCTCATGCCTGGCATGGATGGCCTCGAACTCGCCAACCACCTGCGCCGCATGGGTGACCTACCCATCATCTTTCTCTCGGCGCTGTCGGACCCGGAAGTCAAGACCGACGCCATCAACCGGTACGCCGAAGATTATGTGACAAAACCGTTTCACTTTGGCGAACTCCTCGCACGAGTTCGCCGGGTCCTGTTGCGGACGACAAGCGAGCCGCCCATGAGCCCCGAAGAGGTGATCGACGAGCGGCTGCGGATCAATTTTGCCCAACAATATGTGGTCGCAGGTCATGACCGTATCTCGCTCACCCCCATTGAGAACCGCATTATGCATGTTCTCTACACCCACCGTGGTCGCACCATCCCCCCAGCTACCCTGTTAGCCAAAGTGTGGAGTCCCCACCAGAAGGGTTCGCTGGAATCGCTGTGGGTCCATGTCCGCCGCCTGCGCGATAAGATCGAGCTTGACCCGGACAACCCCCGCTATCTGGTCACGTTGCGAGGCCGGGGCTACTGTCTGCGCCAGCCTGACCCTGTCAACACCAACAACTGTAGTTGATGCAGTGCTCGATCTGGTGTGGCGAAAGCCTCTACGTGAGCATCAATATAGTGGATTGGCGAGCGAAAATCGTACGATCTACCCCTACGGGATACCCCAATCAGCGCTGCTGCTCGTTTTGACCTGCTCGATTCGTCATTTTCCCCAATCGGCGCTACAATTGAAGCGTATCGGAAGCCGCAACTCTGTCTTAGCGCGTCGCACCACGCCACTTCTCGTCATGATATACAGCAGTGTGCCGCGGCTCCGTGTGGATCGAAGGGATACCCTTATCTTTAGAGGAAGCACCAGCCTCTACGCTGTTTGGTGGCGAAGCGATAGCGCAGTGCTGGCAGATATACAGCACACAGGATGGATTGGATGGCAAACGATATACGAGTTCTACTGGTGGAAGATGAATTGATCGTCGGCGAGGCAATTCGCGCCCTGTTAGAAGAGACCGATGGCATCGTTGTCATCGACGATGCCGGCACGGCCGAAGCGGCAGTGCGCAAGGCGCGCACGTTAAAGCCCGATGTCATCCTGGTCGATCTCCTGCTGCCCGACAAACCGGGCATTCATGTGATCGAAACCATTATGGATGAAGACCCGACCGCACGCATCCTGGTCTTGACCGCCTTTTCTGACGACAGCCGGGTGGCGGCTGCATTTCAGGCCGGCGCCCTGGGCTATGTGCTCAAGACACAGGCGAGCGAGGAGTTGGTGCAGGCAATCCAGACCGCTTACCGCGGCCTCTCAGCCTTACACCCGTCGATTGCCACCAAGCTGGTGCGGCAGTTGAAACGCCCAATCGAGGCCCCTGCGGAAGAAGCGCTGCTGACCGAGCCGGAAGAACGAGTGTTGATGGGGATCGCACGCGGTCTTTCGAATCAAGAGATTGCCGACGAACTCGGCCTCAGTCTCTCGACTGTCCGCACACATGTCAGCAAGATCCTCAGTAAATTGCATCTCGACAACCGCACCCAGGCCGCACTCCATGCGTTGCGCAAAGGAATCGTTGACCTGGCTCAGGTGCGCGTCGCTCATGTGGAGGCCAGCACCGCGTACCAGGATGACGATGTTCAGTAGTTCGCAGCCCTTGGGCTTGACTCGGGTCCGGTAGCGTTGCGGTCTACTGATGCAAACTCTCCTCGCCATAGCCTCTGCATCTCTTCGCAGCGTTCAAGCAGGTCAGCGAGTTTCCCTGCGTCTATCACGTTGCCCCCGGCCAGCACCAGGATGTGATCCGCCCGGCGTAGCGCTGGCCGCCGGTGTGAGACTACCAGACAGGCGGGTGCATCCGTCCGGGAAAAGAGACGCTCCCAAAGTTGGTTTTCGGTCTCGACATCGAGCGCACTGGAGATGTCATCAAAGACCAGCAGTTCAGGCTGGCGTACAAACATGCGTGCCGCCGCCGCCCGTTGGATTTGCCCCCCTGAAAGTTTGACGCCCTTTGGTCCCACACGCGTCTCCAATCCTTCCTCCAACGTCTGCACATCTTGCTCGAACACAGCAGCGTAGATCGCCTGTGCTAGATCGTCATCGTCCAGCGGCAGACCCAGCAACAGATTTTCGCGCAGCGTCGTGCTAAAGAGGCGCGGAACCTGCGCCGTATAGGCACAGCGCGGCGGTACAAAGAAATCAGCCGGAGCATCTATCAGTTGCCCATTCCACCGGATCTCTCCTTCCTGTTTGGGCAGTAACCCCAAGAGCGCCCGCAACAGTGTCGTCTTGCCCGAACCGATCCGGCCGGTGATTACGGTGAACGCGCCACGGCGGAGCGTCAGATTGACGTGGGCGATCCCGCGGTCCGAACCTGGATGCTTGTACGTCAGGTTGCTGACGACGAGTTGGTCGAGCCTGTCATCCGCCGTGCGAGTTGGTCGGGAGATAGCGGGAAGTTCTCCATCCTGATAGATGGGGCCGGGCGCAACGAGGGTTTGGGTCGGCGCACCCTGGAGCAGGTCGGTCATACGGCGGACAGAGACGCCGGCCTGTTTGTAGCGCGCCCAGAAGAAGCCGATAAAGCTGACAAACTCAGTAAAGAAGCCGAGGAAATAGACAAAAAGGGCAAAATCACCCACGGTAAAGGTTCCCGCCGCCAACGCCTGCGCCGAGAGCAAGAGGATGATCCCCGTGCCCAGATTGCCCGAGTGGATAAAGATCGAGTCGAGCAGTTCGTTGAAGAGGCGGTCGAGCAGCGCGGCTTTGCGCCGCTGCTCGTTGAGCACACTAAAGTGGCCGATGATCGGCTCTTCGGCTCGTGCGACCTGTACGGCCTGCACTGCACCAAAGATCTCGGCAATAAAGCTGGTGACCGCGCCGCCTGCTTTACGCGTCTCGCTGCGATAGCGTTCGATTCGCTGCGTGCCCGCATTGGCAGCCAGCACGATGAGCGCCAGCGGCGCAAAAGCGATCAGCGTCAGGGTGGGGTTAATCGAGAGCATGATACCCATCGCCACCAGTGCAAAGAGACCGTCGCCTACCAGGTTGTTGAACCAAAGCGCAAACCAGGGCAACTCGTTGACATCGTCGCGGAAGCGGGCGATGGCCGCCCCTGGTGTTTCCGGCAGCGACGCCGCACCTGGCATGGCAAGGATACGCCCCAGCATGTTCTTGTGCAAGAGCGTGTGTGTCCGGTAGGTAAAGGGCACGTTGGCCCGAATCAGCGCAAAGATACCCCAACAACGCGCCAGGAGACCAGCCACGAGCAGAGCAACCAACCCCCAAAAATCAAAGCGGGCGGATGCACGCTCTGAGATCAGGTTGAAGAACTCGCGCGTCACCAAACCGGGTATCAACCAACTGGTCGCCAATACTGTAAAACCAACCGTGTTGTACAGATAGCGCCACTTCTGATACTGGATCATCGCCAGCACAAACTGCCAGGTAGACATGGTCACCGTTTGCTGTTGCTGTGTCATGATTGCCTCTCAAAAGATAAAGAAAGTAAGCGTTTGAGGAGACCGGATTTTCGAGGTCGCCAATCTCCCTCGCCCTTGTAGCCGCCCCCACTCTTTTCGTTACACCAATACCTCCTCCATCCCCGTCTGCAAAAGGCGGGCAAAGCGTGAATTTGGGTCGGCTGCCAGTTGCTCCCGTGGTCCATATTCGCTGATCCGGCCTTCTTCTAAGATCAGAATATCGTCGGCGCGTTGGACGGTAGCGAGACGATGGGCGATGATGAGGCCGGTACGATTAGCCAGCAACGCATCAACCGCCCGCTCGATTAGCCGCTCGGTGGCCGGGTCGAGGCGTGACGACGCCTCATCGAGGATAACCAGCCCTGGGTCGAAGAGAAAGACGCGCGTAAAGGCCAGCAACTGGGCTTCGCCGGCCGAGAGGCTGTTGCCTTCCGTTTCAATTTCGGTATCCAACCCGTTGGGCAAACGATCATACCATTCGCGCAGCCCCAACTCATCGATCATGGCGAGGAGCTGTTGGTCGCTGATCGCCCGATTGAAGAAGGTAAGATTGTCGCGCACAGTAGCGCGGAAGAGCTGCACCTCCTGGGTCACCATGCCGATGGACCCGCGCAGCGCAGCGAGGTCGACCTGGCGGATGTCCACCAGCTGGTTGGCGCCCAAACAGATACTGCCGGCCGCCGGGTCATAGAGACGATAGAGCAGTCGGGTAATCGTTGTCTTCCCACTCCCGGTGCGACCCAGGAGACCCAGGATGCGGCCCTGGGGCAAGGTAAAGGAAATCTCGCGTAACACCGGCTCCTCGGCCACATAGCAAAACTCGACGTTGTCAAAACGAACCATCAGTGGACCGGCGGGCAGTGGGGTTGCACCGTTGCTGCGGATCTTGCTTTCCATTCCCAAGAGCGTCTCGACCCGGTTGATGCCGGCGACCGCCTTTTGCACATTTTGAAACTGGTTGGTAATGTCGTTGAGCGGCTGCAGAATGCGGTCGGTGTAGTAGACGACCATATAGACCGTGCCAATGGTGATGGCGCCCTGTTGAAAGAGCCAGTAGCCACCGCCAAAGGCAATGATCTGCCCGATGGTGTAGAGCGTAAACCACATGGCGATAAAGAGGATATCCATCGTCCCGCTCTTGATCTCCTTATCGAGCCGCGCCCTGGCAAACTTGAAGAGATTGCGCATTGTATAGGCGACTGCGCCGCTGGAGCGCACATCTTCTGTGCCCGAAAGCTGTTCTTCGAGAAAGCCAAAGAGGTCGGTGGCGGCCTGGCGGGTGGCCTCCCAGTGGGGCACGGCGATCTTGCGCATATAGTAAAAGCTGATCAGCGACGCAATCGTGTAGACGCCCAACACCAAGCTGAGCCGCCAGTCTTCACGCAAGAGCACCAGGATCACACCAAGCAGCAGCAGCAGATTGCCAAAGACCCGCACAACGAACTGGGCAAAAAAGACGGCAATATCCATCACGTCGCCGTCGATGCGTTCGATCATCGCGCCGGGGGTATGGTCGTGGTGAAAGCCCATATCCAGCCGCAGGCAGTGGAGCGCCACGTCGCCGCGCAATTGATTGGTGGCGCGCCAGCCGATGTCTTCGCCGACGTAGGTTGCAGCGACACTTACTGCCTGTAAAAGCAGCGCCGCACCCAGGAAGATCAGCGCCGCCCCAATCAAGGGCGTACTTTGCACACCAGCCGTCGCCCCGCTGGTCGCCATGTCGATGAAATAGCGGATGATCTGGGGGTTGACTAGTTGCAACCCAATTGAGGCGAGGATCAACAGCCCAAGCAGCGCCAACCGCCGCCGCAGGGGGCGAACATACCGTAAAAAGAAGGACGAATAGCGTTGCAGGGGAGAGCGCATGAGTTCCTCCGTACAGATAGGTCATCCAGCTTCTTGAGCAGAAAACAAGCAAGCCACCGGCTCATCATGAACCCGTGGCTACAACCTGAACCCACGTCAGTGAAAGGGAGGGGAGCAAAAAAAAGCCACGGCGCAGATACGCCCGTGGCCGTGGTGAATCCATTTACCACACTAACATTATGTCAACCAGGCATTGGGCGCACTCCACAAAAGTCGGGAACTCGAAGATGAAAAATTCGTGTCCGCAGCATGGCAGTGCGCCTCCTGGTTGAATGAGAATGAGTCTACCATGAGGTGGAGGATTGGTCAAATGAGGCAGTGGGGTGAGGCGTATCCAACTCCGTTACAAAATTATGCAAGATTACCGCCATCTCAGTAGCATGGCTCAACCAGAGGTGATGGTCCGCGCCGCGGATCATCACAAAGCGGGCGTTGGGCAGCAGGTTCGCAACCTGTTCCACCGGCCAACTGGGGCGGATATCGCGGTCGCCATAGAGGAAGAGCGCCGGTCGATCCAGCCCGGCAAGCTCACGCAGAAGTGTGGGTCGCTGGATATAGCGTTTCCAGGCGGCGTTCAATTGACGGTTGACCTCTAGATTGGGCGGGTAAGCGTAATCGAGTGGCTTCTCCAGCCCGGCGTCGCGGCCGTGCTGGTAGGCCTTGTGCCACTCTCGGTCATTGTGGACGCGGCCACCAGCGATGCAGATGAGCCCAAGCGTCCGCTGCGGATAGTGCAGGGCGTAGAGCAACGCCAGGTCCGCCCCCGCCGAGTGGCCGGCGACGATCCAGCGGCCAATCTTATAGTGGCGGCGGATCGCCTCCAGCTCATCCAGACAGCCCTGGAGTGTGTACTCCGGCGCCGGGTCGGAGCGCCCACAGCCACGCGCCTCAAAGCGGATCACGCGGGCGGCGCCGTCGAGCAACTGCGCCACCGGTTCCAGATAATCACAGCAACCGGGGCCGCCGTTGCCGAGGATCAACGGCACACCCTGGCCCGCATGGCAGGTCCAGAGCCGGGTGCCATCGAATCTTACAAATTGCTCTTGTGGCATCATCTTTAACTCGCCAACAGCGCCGGCAAGAGCGCATAAAACTCCGTCGCCTTGACCACATCATCCAACGACACGGAATCGAGGGTCGTGTGCGCCGTTGTTTCATCGCCCGGCCCAAAGCCAATCGCTGGGATGCCTGCCTTGCCC
>QEUW01000014.1 GCA_003577005.1 Chloroflexota bacterium
GGCACCAGGCACCGCGTTGGGCGTAGGATGCAGATAGATAAAACCTGGTGGCGGCACGATGTATGGCACTCCGTAGCCGGGCGCACCGTACCAGTAACCGTAGGGCATCATCCACATCGGGGGCATGGTTGGCAGTGATGGAGCCGGGACAGCGCGGAAAAAGTAGCGCCGCGCATCCGGTATACGCCTGTAAAACCGCCATGTCTCACCCGGTGTGTTCATGCCCGATGGAGCAACCCGTTCAGCCTGGATGCGAGCCACGGGCGCTACCTGCACGCCCAGGTAAGCGGTTTCGGGGTCATTAGGTTTGGCGCCAAGCGTTACGGTCACTATCTGTTCGCCGTCCGCCTCAGCCGGTCGTTGAACGGTGAGCGTCAGTTCATCGCCAGGCTGATAACCGGCAACCAAGGCCGCCAGATCGGTCGCTGGCGTCACCACTTTGCCGTCGATAGCCGTGATTAGGTCACCTGGCTCAAGACCCGCTTCTGCCGCAGGGCCACCGGGCACGACCGCACTCACGTGAATTCCAACCGTCCTGCTTATCTGGAGTGATTCGGCCAGCCCGGGTGCGGCGCCAGGCAGAAAACGCATTCCAGGCACTGGCAGCGCGCGCAACGCACGGGCGGCCGCGTGTGCCTGCTCGGGCGACGCATAGGGCCGCACTCCCAAAAACGGAGCGCCATTGCGCTCGGCCAGCGTGACCTCGACCGTTCGCTCCTCATCGCCGTGTTGGACAATCAACACCAAGGGATCACCAGGGGCCAGCGCGGCCACGGCTGCGGCCAGCGCCTGGGCATCATCGACCTGCACATCACCCACGGCAAGCACAATATCACCACGGCGGATGCCTGCCTCATGAGCGGGCGAGTCCGGCTCGACGGCCACGATCAGCACGCCGGGTTCAACCGCGGCAGCAGAGACCGTGGCTGCTAGCGGTCCGGCTGCCTGGGCATGAGCGGGAGTATTCAAGTAGAGAAAAGCGGCACCAGTAACCAACGCAACACCCATCCATCGTTTTACATTTGGATTTGACATAGGCTCTCACTTTCGTTGTCAGAATCGTAAGCGGACAAAACGGCCGGCCACTTCGAATCCTAACGAGCAAGGGTTGGCATTTGGTTGTATCTTGATTAAGAAATCGCAACATTCCTGGGGCAGCGAAATCAAAAACGTTACCGGTGCGTATCTCAGGGCTGAAACTTATAACCGGCGCCGCGTGCGGTGACAATCCAACGAGGATGGGCAGGATCGACCTCGAGCTTCTGGCGGAGATGGCGGATGTGGACATCAACCGTCCGTTCGCTGTCGATATCGCTGTCGTAGCCCCACACGGCTTCGATCAGCTGGCTACGGCTAAAAGGGCGCTCAGGGTGGCTGAGGAGATGACGCAGAAGGCGAAACTCGATGGGGGTCAACTCAAGGGGTTGGCCATCATGGAAGAGCAGTAATCGCTCCAAATCCAATACGTAGGGGCCGAAGTTCAATCGAGCCGTAGGTGCGCCTGCTGCCAGTTCGCCATACGCCCGGCGCAACAAGGCTCGAACCCGTGAGATCAGTTCGCGCAGGCTGTAGGGCTTGACCATATAGTCATCGGCGCCTAACTCCAACCCCAACACCTTGTCCATTTCCTCATCGCGTGCAGTCAACATGAGGATCGGCTGGCGCTTACCGGCGCTACGCAACTGGCGGCAGAGATCAAAACCATTCAGGTCTGGCAGGCGCACGTCAAGAACGATCAGGTCTGGCTGGCTGCTCTGGACCAACTCCAAGGCGCGCCGTCCCGTCTCCGCCCACAAGACCTCAAATCCTTCCTGCCGGAGGCCATATTCCAGCCCACGGGCGACAGCGCGTTCGTCTTCGACAATGAGAATGTGGTCAGCGGTTGTCGTCATACCCGTATTCAACCATATCCAGGGCGGATCGAAAAAAAGAAAGCTATTGCATTGCTCATCATCTTTGATTTTGATAATGCGATCTTTAATATTGCAGGCGTACGTTTGTAGAATCTCATAACTGGCTTCTATCACTGTTATGCGGCGCGGCGGGTCGCCGCCCGCGCGTGCTAACAGGGAAGATAGAGCGCATGGGGAAGAGGCGAAGGCGCCTTCGGAAGAACCGCAAGGAGGGAAGCGGGACGAGGTTTAGAACTCACCAACCAAACCTTCTCACCATTTGTATCGGGTAGTCCTGAGAACGCAGAGCGCAGAACAACATCAGTTCTACGCTCTGCGTTCTACGCTCTACGTGTATTGACAAATCAAGTTGGGTAGCCGCCGGGAGGTGCAACGCACTTTGTCAAGTGCGTTGCACCTGGATTGCATGACCTAACTTCATTTGTCAGTACTGTCAGTACATCTACGTTCTAGCTCTGCCTTCTGCGCTACTGAATAGTGTGGATGTAGACTCCTTCTACCGTATTCAGCCAGAGCATGGTGGGATTGGTTTCGGTATAGAGCAGGCCGATGATATTCGTATTATCGTAGAGGGCGCCCGCGACTTTGCTCCATCGTTGGGCATTGAACTCTTTGCTGTAAAGACCGCGGACGGTACCCAAGTAGAGCTGGCCGTTGGGGTGGTAGACCAGATCATTCAGACCAAAGACGCCGCCGGCCAGGTCGCGTTGGGCCACCGTCTCTAGTCCCTGGGTCGTAACCTGCCAGTTGATGCCGTAATTTGACGTCTGCCAGACACTGTATGGTTCGGCAAAGGCAACCAACCCCTCGGTAAAGACATCCAGCGCAAGACTGTTCATCCCCCACGAGGCTGGGTAGACGTTGGGCGTCAATCTCACCCAGCTATCACCCAGGTCATTGCTAAAGAGCACAACGCCGCTGCCATCGTCGGCGACGCCGCCAGCGATCAGTTGTCCCCACGTGGGGGTGGCGGGGCGCGGGTCGCCCACCAGCGAAGCCGACGCCATCTCGACCAGCCGGTAGGTCTGCCAGAGGTTGTCGGGCGAGTAGTCGGGTTTTGCGGCCCAGGTTGTACCGCCATCTGTGCTGAGATAGGGACCGTCGCAACCAGCGGCGAAGATGCTGTGAGGATCACCCGCGTGCGCCAACAGCGGGCGCAGATTGTCGGCGCCAGGCAATTGACTCCAGTTCACACCGCCATCGACCGATTTGTAGAGGGGTTGCGGCGGCTGCGATAACGCATGACAATCGGCGCCCAAACCGCTATAAAGGACCGTCGGGTCGGCAGCGCTCATGATAAAGTCACTCACAGCAGGTTGTGTGGTCACCAGTTGCCAGGTAGCTCCATCATCGGGGGAGCGGTAGAGCCAATTGGCGAAGGTATAGGCGTAGATCGTACTGCTCAGGCGGTCACCGATGACCTTCTTGATCGCCGCGCCGTCGATCAGCGGCGGTTCGTCTGATCGCGGTGTCGCCGTGGGTGTTGGGGCCAGGGTAGGCGCGGGCTTTCTTGGATAGTAGACCTTGCGCCAAGGCGTCGCCGTCGGGTAGGGGCGACGGGTGGGCGTGGCTGTCGGCGGCGGCACCGTACCTGGCTCGGTAGGCAAGGGGCTGATCGTCTGGTACAACACGGCGCGCGAGCCGCTCGTTTCACCGCGCGAAAAGGCAACGCTTGGTAAGACAGCCAGCACGACAATCACTGCTGGCAGGAGCAATAATGCTCGTAACCAACGCATCATCTCAATCACACCTCCTACTCCGCGTAGTGCGAAGTCTGTCTTCTGAGTGGGCGAACCAACAGCACCTGCGCCGTCCCCGTTGGCCACCGGCGATTGAGCGCCCCAGTGCTTCATCTCGTTTTCTCCGTTGCGCAGCCGGGCCAGGCGCCTGTGGGGGCGGCGTAACGGCGAGTTGACCTTACCGTTTACTATGACGGTCAGAAAACGCAGAAGTAACGCCGGATTCGACCGGATATCTGCACTTTTTGCCCGGCAGCCTCTTCAGGTGTCAATTCACCACCGCGATCCACGGGGCGTAATGGTGCTGGGCCTGGCTCAAGGATGAAGAATGGGGGATGCGGATCCCCGGCTGTCGAATTCCAGGTGGTCGTCCTGATCATTTGATACAGATGCGCACTTCAGTTACAATAGGTATACAGGGGTGTCTGGCGCTTCTTTTGGAAAAGTGGCGGGCGAACACAAGCTTAATATGATCATTCGTAGCCCGCAGCCTGCTTTCACCGGTTGCCAAATCCGTCGGTGGGTTTGAGAACTTGTGGCGCGCATTGCGTTCTACTGAATACCGATCTTCTTGTTCGAGGAAAGTAATGGCAGAACTACGGATTGTAAAAGTGGGGGACAGCGACGACGCTGTGCTCTACCGGCCAGCGGTGCGTGTACGCGACTTTGGTCCGCGGCTGCATCGTCTGTTGGATGATATGCTAGAAACGGTACGCAAGGCGCCGGGGGTGGGTCTGGCGGGCCCTCAGGTCGGTGTCGACCAGCGGGTCATTGTAGTTGAATACCCGGATGACGAAGATCATCCGGAAGAGACCATGCGTCTCTATGAATTGATCAACCCGGAGATTATCAAAGCAAAAGGGTCAGAGATGGGCCAGGAGGGCTGTCTCAGCCTGCCCGGCCTGGCCGCCGATGTCGACCGGGCGACCTATGTGTTGGTGCGCGCCTATGACCGTCATGGGAAGGAATATCGCATCAAGGCTTATGATTGGCTGGCGCGGATCTTTCAACACGAAATCGACCACCTCCACGGCGTGATGATGACCGAGAAGGCAAAACAGCTCTATCGTCTGCGTCAACTCGAAGATGGCACCTACGAAGCGGTCCCCATCGAAGAGGTGATTTTGGGCCACCAGCGCGTCACGGCAGCCGCAAGATAATTCACCGCCCCTGATGCAGTGGCGTTTTTGACGATTGTTGAAGGGCTGACAATTGCAGAGACGCCAGAGAGTAGCCTGTTCCTCAATATTCATCAAAATATCAGTCAAATGTCGCATAGACCGAATGCGCCAGATTCGGTATTCTATACAATAACCAACTCAATTTGCGCCAACCCATTTTTGACCGGTCGCTGCGGCCATGACTCACCAATTCCCCTTCGAACAGGAATTACAACCATTGGACAAGTTGGCGCGCCTGTTCGCTGGCGCCAACCCTGATCCTGAGATTGCCCAACTGATCGACGAGGCTCGCCAGAGCCTCACAAATACGCTGGCAAACTGTGCCGCAAAAGTCGCTTCACTTCAACGGCAGATAGACGAAGGGAGCCAGCGCCAGCAGCCTGATACAGCTACACTCGAAAACGAATTCCCTTCATTACCGGGCGGTATTTGTCCAAAACAGGTGGAGCAGGCGCTACGCAAAAGCGAAGAAAAGTATCGCATACTGATCGAGACCACAGGCACCGGTTACGCCATCAGCGACGGTACGGGGTTGATCCTGGAGGCCAACGCCGAGTATCTGCGTCTCGTTGGCCGGTGCAGGCTCGATGAGGTAGTAGGGCGCTACCCCTGGGAATGGACCGCGCCCCATGATTGGGAACGCAATCGAGCTGCTTTTGCCACTTTGCTTGAAACCGGCGGGCTGCGCAATTTTGAGGTCGACTATGTCACCCCTGCTGGGGCCCTGATGCCGGTTGAGATCAACGCCACCGTGCTTCAGACCGACGAAGGCGTGCGCGTGTTGGCGATGGTACGAGACATTCGCACGCGCAAACAGGCAGTCGCCGCACTGGCCGAAAGTGAACTGCGTTTTCGCCAGTTGGCCGAACACGTGGACGGCGTCTTCTGGCTGACCGAGGCTGACCCGGATCGGCTGCTCTATGTCAGCCCCGCCTACGAACGCTTCTGGGGCCGGCCCGCAGCACGGCTCTTCGTCGATCCGTGGGACTGGCTCCATTCGATCCATCCTGATGACCGGCAGCGCGTTTACGAGGCCATCACCGCCAAACAGTTGAAGGGTGAGTACGACGAAGAGTATCGCCTGATCCAGCCGAACGGCGCCGTCCGCTGGGTGCGAGACCGTTCGTTTCCTGTCACCGACCAGGAAGGTCGTATTTGCCGCATTGCCGGGCTGACCGAAGACATCACCGAGCGTAAGGAAGCAGCCGAGGCACTGCGCACAAGCGAAGAACGGTTTCGCCAACTCGCCGAACATATCAACGAGGCATTTTGGCTGGTGGACGATACCGGGGTGCTCTATGTCAGCCCCGCCTATGAACGCATCTGGGGGCGCTCTGCGGCCAGTTATTATGCAGCGCCGTGGCAGTGGCTGGACAGTGTTCACCCCGACGACCGAGAGCGGATCCAACGTGCTGTCTTGGAAAAACAGGCAGCGGGCGCCTATGACGAGGAGTACCGCATTCTCCGCTCTGATGGAACCATACGCTGGGTTCGCGATCGCGCCTTTCCCATTCGCGACGAGAAGGGGGTCGTGGCCCGCATCGCCGGCCTGGCCGAGGATATTACGGAGAAAAAACGACAGGAAAAAGCGCTGCAACTACTGCTTGATTGTTCGCGAATCACCGGCCACGCCTTCTTTACCACGCTGGTTCAGACGCTGGCCAATGTGCTGGGCGTCCGCCATGTACTTCTCTGGGAAATGACAGGCGAGCTAAGGCCAAGCGCTCGCACTGTCGCAGCCTGGCACGAACCTGCCTTATCTACAAGCGACACCTGGGAGTTGAGGCAGACTCCCTCCGCGCTTGCCGCCCTTGACCAGCCAGTGTTGATCCCCAACGGGGCCCAACAGCGATTTCCGGCTGATCCCTTGTTGCGCCACTATCGGGCAGAAAGCTTTCTGGCTGCACCGCTGCGTTCGTCCGCGGGTGCAACCATCGGCTTGCTGATCGCGGTGGACGACAGTCCGCTTGCCGAAAGTGGGAACCCAGCCGCCCTGTTGGAGATTTTTGCCGGGCGAACGGCGACTGAACTCGAGCGCGAACAGGCCGAAGAGCAAATCAAAAGACTCAACGCTGAACTCGAACAACGAGTGCTTGAACGTACCGCCGAACTGGCTACAGCAAATGAGGCGCTGCGCATCAGCGAGCAACGGTTGCGCCAGATCATCGACCTCGTGCCCCACCGGATCTTTGCCAAAGATATGGCCGGGCGTTATATTCTGGCAAACCAGGCAGAGGCCGACTATCTTGGCGCGACGGTTGAAGCCCTCTTGGGGAAGACACTCGTCGATTTCGGCTTCTCTCCAGAGCTCGCCGCCGAGTTTCTTCGATCGGACCTGGCCCTCATTGGGAGCGGGCAAACACGAGCCGTCCACCTGCAACGCATCCCGGCTCGACAGGATAGCGTACAGATACTTCACACGACGATTACGCCCTTCAACCTTTCGGACGCCGGCACGCCAGCCATTGTGGGCATCTCGATCGATATCACGGAGCAACAACGCATCGAAGAAGAATTGCGCCAGAGTGAAGCGCGTCAACGTGCGTTGTTGGCAGCAATGCCAGATATGGTCTTCCGCATTGGACAGGATGGCATCTTTCGCGACTTCTCGGCTCCAGGAGAAAGTGGGTTGCTCCTCCCCCGCGAGCAGATCATCGGCACCCACATACGCGACGTTCCGCTACCGGAGGCGGCGATTGAGGCGTCGTTGGCCGCGTCTGAACAAGCCATTACCACAGGCAAGATGCAGACGGTCGAATACTCCATTGTCACGCTCGACGGCCCGCAATTCTATGAATCACGGATTGTACGCAGCGGCAACGATGAAGTCGTCTCGATTGTGCGCGACATTACCGAACGCAAACGCGGCGATGAGGCCCTGCGGCTGAGCGAGCAACGGCTGCGCCAAATTATCGATCTGGTGCCCCACTTGATCTTTGCCAAGGATATCAACGGTCGCTTTGTGCTCGCCAATCGAGCGAGCGCCACCCTCTTTGGGACGACACCCGACATGATGGTTGGCAAGACTGACGCTGATTTTCTTGCATCCCCAGAGGAGGTGGAGAGTTTTCGCGCCGCCGACCGCGAGGTTATCGAGCGGAACAGTGTCAAGGTCATTTCAGAAGAGCGTATTACGGACTTCACTGGGCGCGTGCGTCTGATGCAAACCATCAAAATCCCTTTCGCCTTCTCGGGCACCTCAACACCGGCTGTCTTGGGTGTTGCAACCGACATTACCGAACTCAAGCAGACAGAAATGGCGCTGCGCGAGAGCGAGGCTCGCTTCCGACAATTTGCCGAGCACCTACCCTTTATCGTCTGGATGCTCTCGCCTGATCTGAAACGGTTTGCTTATCTCAATTCAGCCGTTGATGAGATCATCGGCTGCCACCTCTCCGAACCCGATAGAGAGATAGCATCCTGGCTCCACTTCGTCCACCCGGATGATCTGGACACAGTAGTGGCCTTTCTTGACCAACTGCAAAGACTTGAACCCCTGCAATTTGAGTTTCGCATCGTACGGCCCGACGGAGCAGAGCGTTGGCTTCATCTACGCTATTTTCCCATTCGGGACGCGGCGGGGGCTTTCTCGCTTCACACCGGCATTGCCGAAGACATTACACAGCGCAAGACAGCCGAGAACGAGATCTACCGTCTCAACGAGGAGTTGGAAGAGCGCGTGCGCCAGCGCACCCACGAGTTAGAGGTGGCAAACCGGGAGCTTGAGAGCTTTAGCTACTCCGTTTCCCATGACTTGCGCGCACCGCTGCGCGCTATCAATGGCTTTAGCCAGGCACTGGCAGAAGATTATAGTCACCTCCTTGATCGCGAGGGTCTTGGCTATCTGGAACGGGTCCGCGCCGCCAGCCAACGCATGTCCGTGCTGATCGACGACCTGTTGACCCTCTCGCGCGTTGCCCGGCAAGAGATGCGCCGTACACCGCTCAATCTCAGCCTTCTTGCCGCCAATATCGCCGCTGAACTGCGCGCTGGCCACCCCAAACGGCAGGTGACGTTTACCATTGCGCCCGACATGTGGGCCATCGGCGACCCTAGCCTGTTGCGGATCGTACTGGACAATCTCATGCACAACGCCTGGAAGTACACCGGCAGACACCCGCAGGCTCATATCGAGGTAGGCTGGCTCGACCAACCCGAGGGGCAGGTCTATTTTGTGCGCGACGATGGGGCCGGGTTCGAGATGGCCTATGCCGATAAGCTCTTTGGCGCCTTCCAGCGGCTCCATCGTGACACCGAATTCGAGGGGACAGGCGTCGGGCTGGCAACAGTACAGCGGATCATTCACCGGCATGGCGGGCGCACCTGGGCCGAAGGAGCGGTCGAACAGGGCGCCACCTTCTATTTTACGCTCCCCGATGGAACAAAACCGCATGACACCGACGGCTAAACGCACCATCTTGCTTGTAGAAGACAATCCCGATGATGTGGCTCTCACCGTGCGAGCCTTTCGCCAAAGTATGGTGCGTTGTGATCTGGTCATTGCGCAAGATGGTTTAGCCGCACTCGACTACATGCTGGGCGCCGGCCCGTACGCTGGTCGCGACTTGAGCCAGATGCCCCGTGTCATCTTGCTGGACTTAAAGCTCCCCAGCGTCAACGGCCTGGAGACACTGCAGCGGCTACGGTTGGATGAGCGGACGCGCTTTGTGCCGGTGATCGTGCTGACCTCCTCGCGCGAAGAACAGGACATTGTCGCCAGCTACAGTCTTGGCGCCAACAGTTACATTCGCAAACCCGTCGAGTTTAGCGAGTTTATCGAAATGGTTAAACATATTGGGTACTACTGGCTGGACTTGAATGAGCCACCCCCTCGAGGAGGCAATTGATGGAACAACCTTTGCGCGTCCTGATAGTTGAAGATTCCGAGGATGACGCACTGCTACTCAGCCGTGAACTGCGACGCGGTGGCTATACTGTCGAGTCTGTACGGGTGGAAACCGCCGATGCGTTCACACAGGCGCTGGCAACAGCTGAATGGGATCTGGTTATCGCCGATTATAATATGCCGCGATTCAGTGGTCTGGCTGCGCTGCGTACGCTGCAGGAGTTTGGTAAGGATATACCATTTCTGGTCGTCTCTGGCTTTATCGATGAAAATGTCGCCGTGGCGGCGATGAAGAGCGGCGCCCACGACTATCTGATGAAAGACAACCTCAAACGACTGGCGCCGGCAGTCGAGCGCGAATTGCGCGAAGCGAAGGTGCGCCGCGAGCGCCGCCAAACGGCCGAGGCCCTGCGCGCCGGTGAGGCGCGCCTCCGCCAGGCTAACGATTCGTTGCTCTATCTTGCACGCAGCCCCAGCGTGCAGGAGGGCGATCTCGAACAGGCCTTTGCCGAAATCTCCCAAATTGCCGGCCTCAGCCTGGGCGTTTCGCGCGCCAGCATCTGGCTGTTCAGCCCCGACCGCACGCAGCTCATTTGCCAAAAAGTCTACGAACTCGCGGGCGATCAGCACAGCGAGGGGCTGACGCTCGAGGTTGCCCATTACCCCCGTTATATTGCCGCCTTGCAGGAGCACCGTTTTATCTCCACCACCGAGTCCCAGCTAGACCCGCGCACAAAAGAGTTTAGCGATGACTACTTTATTCCCTACAATGTCGTCTCGTCGCTGGAAGCCGCCGTTCGTCTGCGCGGCGAGGTGGTTGGCGTTGTCTCTCTGGAACAGTGTGACACACCGAGACGCTGGATGCCGGAAGAAGAGATCTTTGCCGGCTCGGTCGCCGATCTTGTCTCGCTCGCCTTAGGGGCCAACGAGCGCCGGCTCGCTGCCGAGGCCCTCCGCCACAGCGAACAGCGTTACCGTGACCTCTTTGAAAACGCCAATGATATGATCTACACCATGGATCTGAACGGCCGCTTTACCTCGATCAATAAGCGGGGCGAAGAGATGACCGGCTATTCACGGGACGAACTTCTTGGCTGTTCGGGCGATATGCTGATGCTGCCGGATGAGACGGCCCTTAGCCGGTCGCAGCTAGGCCGCAAACTGGTCCGCGAGAGTGACCATACAGTTTATGAGATTACAATCACCGCGAAGAACGGGCAGTATTTGCCGGTTGAGATCAATTCGCGGCTGATCTATGAAGGGGGCGAACCAGTCGCAATCCAGGGAATTGCCCGTGACATCAGCCAGCGCAAGCAGCTCGAAGAGGAGTTGCGCCACTCGCAGAAGATGGAGGCTGTCGGTCGTCTCGCTGGCGCAGTCGCCCATGACTTTAACAACCTGTTGACTGCAATTCTGGGCTATAGCCAGTTGCTCCTTCTTCGGCTTGAGCCAAACAGCCCCTGGCGCAAAGAGATCACTGAGATCGAAAAGGCGGGCCGGAGCGCAGCTGCCCTCACCAGCCAACTGCTTGCCTTTAGCCGGAAACAAAGGGTCAAGCCGCAGAACCTCGACCTCAACCAGGTCGTATCGACAATCGAACGCATGCTGGGAAGGCTCATCGGCGATGACATCGAGTTGCGCGTACACCTGGAACCGGCGTTGGGGACCATTCGGGCCGACCCAAGCCAACTCGAACAGTTGATTATGAATCTGGCCGTCAACAGCCGCGATGCAATGCCGCGCGGTGGCACCTTGTGGATCGAGACTGCAAACACTTACATCGATGCCAAGTATGCCATGCACCATCGCGGGGTATTGCCTGGGCCCTATGTCATGCTCACCGTCCGAGATGAGGGGGTCGGCATGGACCACGAAACGCAGTCGCGCATCTTTGAGCCCTTCTTCACCACAAAAGAGGAGGGTAAAGGCACCGGGCTAGGATTGGCCACAGTCTATGGAATCGTCAAACAGTACGAAGGTCTGATCGAGGTACAGAGCCAGCCCGGCGCTGGCACTACCTTCCGCATCTACTTTCCCCAGGTACATGAGACGCCTGCTCTGACCGAAGGGGCTGCCACCTACGCCAGCGCCGGTGGGCATGAGACGGTTCTACTGGTCGAAGACAACGTTGCTGTCCGCACCCTGGCGCGCCAGATGCTCGAGATGAATGGGTACAAAGTGCTCGAAGCCCGCAACGCCAGCGAGGCGCTCCTGCTCTCTCGCTCTTATGAAGGTTCTATTGCGGCGATTCTCACCGATGTGTTGATGCCGCAGATGAATGGTCCCGAATTGGTTCGTCAGGTGCTTTTGATCCGGCCACAACTTGGGGTTGTCTATATGTCGGGCAATTCGGACACGCATCTGTTGCCGGCAAGGGTCAGCGATGAGCGTCTGTTCGTCATTACCAAGCCCTTTACATCTGAAACCCTAACCCAAACGCTACGTTCGGCGCTGGACCATATTCACTGACGTAGCACCCGCACATCTCCCTCGCGGCGGGTAATACGGCGTACATCCATCTCTTCGAGCAGGGCCTGCGTATATTTACGGCTAGTCTGCAAACGATCACGCGCCTGAGCCAGCGTAATCGAGCCGTTCTCGCGTAGGTAAACCCGCACTTGCTCTACCATCGCCGCCAAATCCTCAGGGCGAAAGAGGACGTCCCCACCGATGCGCACGAGCGTTCCTTGCTCGATGATTGATTCCAACAATTCCGTATCGCCCCCCAACAGTCGCAGTGCCTCCTGCTGATTCGGGGGTGCAAAGGGTGATCGGGCAAAGGTTTCGACGAGGTGGTCGAGCATGGTCTGTTGGTGTAGGGTTAGCCGCACCTCAAAACCAGGCAGCCAGACAAAGAGATCATCGGCGGCCAACACACCTTCGGCGCAGGCGCGTTCAACCAGGGCATTGAACAAGCGCACCGGCAGGTTCCCCTGATTGAGTTGTGTCTGGAGTCTGCTACGCGCCTCGCTGCGCGTCATGCCGCGGCGAAGGGGTGACTGGTGATGGAATTGCGCAAGCACTTCGCCCAAGCAATCGACGACACGCAACCACATTGCCGGTGTAAGCAGCACCGGTTCGCCGCCAGCATCCAATGCGAGGAGGGCTTCGCTCTGCTGCAAACTCTCGAGTGCCTGGGTGCCGCTTGCCAGGTCGAGCTCACTCGCCGCCAGCAGTTCGCGCGCGGTCACAAACGGCCTGCGCTCAATCGTCTGCAGCAGAATATCATCCGGCGCACCGGCCGCCAGGGTCTCGAATCGTGCGAGCACAGCGGCATCAAAACGCCGCCACCGGCGCCGGGGCTGGGCATGAACCACAACTCCGCCGCCGAGCGTGATACTGGGCGACGGCTGGCGCAAAATATAGCGGTCACCGGAGACGACGACCACGGGCCGTTCCAGCCGCAACTGGAGCCAGCCTTGGGCGCCCGGCTCGAGTCTTTCCTGGCCCAACAGCCGCACTACGGCCGGGGTCTCGGCGGCGCCGCTGTAGAGGTCGACACGCTGGTTGTGGGTCAGCGGGCGCGGGGCATCAGCCAGCAGACGAAACTGCACGTCGATCAAACGGGTGCTCTGAAGCGTCCCCGGCTTTGCCACGACATCGCCACGCTGCACCTGGTCGACGCCCACACCGCTTAGATTGATCGCCAGACGAGTACCGGGCTGACCGCGCGCAATCGTCTGCTTGTGGGTTTGCAGGCCCCGCACGCGACCAGGCACACCGGCCGGCAGTACTTCCACCATATCACCCACCGCCAGATGACCGTCGAGCAGGGTGCCCGTCACCACCGTGCCAAAACCACTCAGACTAAAAACACGGTCAACGGGCAAGCGCGGTCGGGCGCGGTCGCGCCGCGTGGCGAGCGAGCCGAGCGTCGCCGCCAATGCGTCGCGCAAATCATCGAGCCCCGCGCCCGTGGCGGCGCTGACCGGCACGATGGGCGCAGTAGCAAGCTGCGTTCCCTGTAACAGCTCGGCCACGTCGAGTCGCACGAGTTCGAGCCAGTCCGGTTCATCGATCAGGTCGGTCTTGGTCAGCGCAACGACACCGGCGGGTACGGCGAGCAAATCCACAATTG
Source organism: Chloroflexota bacterium (assembly GCA_003577005.1). The sequence goes on from QEUW01000014.1 coordinate 13,758, forward strand.
CCAGGTGCTCGCGCGTCTGCGGCATCACCCCCTCGTCTGCGGCAATCACCAACAGGACGGCATCGATTCCCCCTACCCCCGCCAGCATATTCTTGATAAAGTCAATATGGCCTGGCACGTCGATGATACCAACGCTCTCGGATGCAGAATGCGAAGTGTGAAGTGCGGAATGATGCGGATTCCGCATTGGCAAATCGATCCAGGCAAAACCGAGATCGATAGTCATGCCGCGGCTCTTCTCTTCTTTGAGACGGTCGGGGTCGATGCCGGTTAAAGCGCGGACCAGGGTGGATTTGCCGTGGTCGACATGGCCGGCGGTGCCGAGTACAAACATAATAAATAATTAACGGTTAATGGGTAGTGGTTAATGCTCAACCTAAAACCTCAGCCATTAACCATTGAGTGTTAACCACTACCCATTAACAATTTCTCACCTGCTGCTGCCGTTGGCTCCATTGCTATCCGGCGGTTCACCCACCATGATACCGGAGGTGCGGCGAGGGTTTGCGTTCTGAGTGGCGTAGAGTTCGGCATTGCGGCGATGGCGCTGCCACTCCTCTTCCATGTGCTTGACCTGCTCATCGCGCGAGCGGATGGCCACCTGCATCCCATCCAACCACGCTTGTGCTGTGCCGAGAAAATAGTTGCCGTAGCTCTCTTGCAACTTCCAGAGCTGTTGGATCAGCTGTTCATGCACTTTGAGATCGTGATGAAGGGGTGGGAAGCGTTCGACAACCTCGCGATTCAGCTTATCCTGTTCAGACCAGAGATGTTCCTGGCGTAACTCGGCCTTGCGGCGGCGCTTTTCGTAGTCTTCGCGAAACTCATCCATCTCGCGGCGAGTGCGCTCTTCGGCCAGGCGCTGCAACTCCTGCACCTGCGCCTGTTCGCGCAGGATCATGTCTTTGAATTCCTGCATTTCCTGGACCGCGCGACGGCTGATGTCGATCTGTTGGGCAAAGCTCTGCACCCGCTCATAGGCCTGGTTGACGATGTTCTTTTGCTCTTCGATCGTCTCTTTCCAGCGGGTGAGCACCTGTTCGCGGTCGACGACGGTGGAGCGTATCTTTTCCATAAACTGGATCTGCTGGTCGCGCATATTGTCCAGGATCGGGGGATATTTTTCGACCTCGGCCATGACTTTGCGAATACCTTCTTCGAGAATAGGCAGGCGACCGGCGGTGGCTTCGGTCCGTTTGAAGAGCTCGACCGTCTCTTGCTGTAACTGGGCAATGCGTTTCGTATCGCTTGTCCGCTGCTCGGCCAGAAAGGGAATCTGGCGGGTGCGCTCTTCCAACTCCTTGGCCAGCCCCCCGATCTGGTTGCGCACCCCCATGATGAGTTCAGACAGGCGCTCGTCTTCGACCACCCGGATTTCGATTGCCTCTTCTAGTCGTGAAATGCGCGGCAACTCGCGGCGGACTTCGCTGATCTCGCGGCTCAACATTTCGCGGTCGCTGAGACGGGCGCGTTCCAGTTCGCGCTGCACCTGGACCCGGCCCTCGTCACCCCGTTCGACCAGGGAGACCAGTTCGGTTTTGGCGTTCTGAATTGCCTGTTCGATCTGGGTAAAACGCGAGAGATGGGCCTGGGTAGCAGCCAGCCGGCCTTCCAGTTCCTGAATACGGCGCGCCTGCTCGATCATGTCGGCAGATTGCGCCTCGATCCGCTGTTGTAACCGTGCGATCTCGGCGCGATCGCGCCGGTGTTCCTCATCGAGCCAGTTGACCATTTGCGCAAGTTGTGCCAGGTCCATAGCATCCACCCTTTTGTCTAGAGAGCACTGAGTTCTGAACGGATTATAGCATGCTTTCCAATCACTCTCAAACCGGTAAGCGGTGGCGGCCCAAAGTGCTATTCCTGAGATAGCGAAGATATATCACGGATGCAGCCCCTTATCCGCCGAAAATCCTGGCCCCCCCTCAAAAAACTGTTTGACAAGGTGAAGCATTCCAGGTATAGTGGAACCACGCCCCTTGCGTATTTGCATAACTCAATCGAATTCTGCCGGTTGGCCGGAAAGCAACCGGCGCACCTTTCCAGAGCCACAAGGAGGAACCATTATGGTCCGCGTCCGTCTTCGCGTACCGGTGACGCTGCTGCTGGTGGCCGCTGTGCTCTTGCTCACAGCGTGCCAGCCTGCTCAGCCGGGCGGCGCCATCCAGGGCGCCACCGTTGACCGCAGCCGCACGCTCATCATCACACCCTGGAGCGACACTACCGGCCCACTCAGAAATCCCGACAACTGGCACATCTATCAGAGCGGAAACCAGAATCTGCGCCACATGGGCGGCAAGACCGTCTTTGAGGCGCTGATGTACACCAATCTCAACACCGGCGAGGAGATCCCGTGGCAGGCCGAGAGCTATGAGTACAACGACGACTACACAGCCATCACCGTCAAGCTCCGCCAGGGAATCGAGTGGTCGGATGGTGAGCCCTTTGGCTGCCGTGATGTCAAGTTTACACTCGAGATGTTGCGCGACAATGCGCCGGAGTTGAGCTATTCGTTTATCTACAGCGACTGGCTCCAGGGCGTAGAGTGCGTCGATGAGCTGACACCCGTCATCACCCTGACCCGGCCCGGCCCGCGCTGGTTCCGCGACAACCTGGCGCTAGGGCACGAAAATCACCAGGTAATGCTGCCCGCCCACATCTGGGAGGACAAGGACCCCAACGAGTTCACCAACTTTGACCTCGAACAGGGCTGGCCGGTCGGCACCGGCCCCTACAAGCTGGTCAGCTCCAGCGCCCAGCAGATGGTCTTCGAGCGCCGCGACGACTGGTGGGGCGCCAAGACCGGCTTTATGGACCTGCCCGCCCCCGAACGGGTCATTGTGGTGCCGGTGGGCGGCGACGAATCTATGGCCCAGTTGCTCATCGCCAACGATGTGGACAGCGGCCACCCACTCCTACCCGGCACCTTTGCCGCGGCGACAAGTCGCAACCCGAATATTCAATCGTGGAATCACGAAGGGCCGATCTGGGGTGCGCCCGATGGCTGCGGCTACAACCTGGTCTTCAACAACGACAAGGAGCCGTGGGACAACCGCGATGTCCGTCTGGCCATCAACTATGCGCTCGACCGCGCTGAGATTTCGATGCTCGGTTATGAGAACGCTAATTATCCGGTAGTCGTTCCCTACTCGGCCTACATGTCGGGCCGTTGGCTGACCCCAGAGGCCCAGGCGACCATCGACAAATATGACCGCAACAAGACCGACCTGGGCCTGGTGGACGAACACATGACCGCGGCCGGCTTTGCCAAAAATGGCGACGGCCTCTGGGCGCGGGATGGTGAGGCGCTGCGCGTGCCGCTCCGCACGCCACAGTGGCTGGCGCCGTTGGCCCCGGTGGTGGCTGCTCAGCTCAAGCGCGCCGGCTTTGATGCGGTCGAACTGCTCGAACCCGAAGGGTCGAGCGCCTGGGTGGATGATATCAACCTGGGCAATTTTGACACCATGTTCCTCGTCCACTGTGGCAGCCTTTCCGAGCCATACGAGACGTTGAAAGATCTGCACAGTCGTTATGCCGCACCCATCGGCGAGACGTGCCCCAGCATCATCGCCTGCACCCGCTACCGCAACGCCGAAGAATACGACCCGCTCATCGAAGAGATGGAATCCATGCCCGGCTCGCTCGACAACCCGCGCTATGTCGAGCTGGCAAACCAGGCGCTGGACATCTATCTGCGCGACATGCCGGAGATCATGCTCCTCGAGGAGTTGCATGTCGTCGTCTTCAACGAAACCTATTGGACGGGCTGGCCGGGGATCGACAATCCTTACGTCGCACCCTACCCATGCTGGGAGGCGTGGAACCTGATCGTCCACGAGATCCAACCGGTGCAGTAGCTTGCATTGCGCAAAAAGAGGGGTATGCACGAGAGCGTGCGTACCCCTCTTTTTGCGCAAATCATTTGCTAAAATCTATCGGCAAACACTTCCGCCATCGCCGCCCCGTCCAGCACCGGCTGTGTGTCGTATTGCACACAGGAGACGGCCCGGTCGGGCGCAGTGCGGTAGAGAGGCGGCACACTCTGCCAGCAACGTTCTTCGGCAAAGCGGCAGCGTGGCGCAAACTTGCAGCCTACTATGCTGCGTTCTGAGCGACTGCTGACCTCGCCCAATTCATCGTCGGCCCAGCGCCGGGTCCGATCCACTACCGGGATCGAAGAGATCAGCAGTTGTGTATAAGGATGCTCGGGAGTACGGATGATCTTTTCAGCGCTGCCCACCTCCACCACCGAACCGGCGTACATCACCATGATGTTGTCACAGACCTGGTAGGCCGTCGTCAGATCATGGGTGATATAGAGAATGGAGATACCCAGGTCGCGATTGAGCATTTGCAGACCCGCTAGGATCGTGGCGCGCAGCGAAGCGTCCACCATCGAGACCGGTTCATCAGCAATGACCAACTTTGGCCGGCAGAGCAGCGCCCGCGCCACCATGATCCGCTGGCGCTGACCGCCGCTCAGTTGGTGGGGGAAGCGCCCCAACGTTTCAGCCGGACGCAGACCGACCAACTCCAGCGCCTCGCCAATGCGTTGTCGCGCCTCGGTCTCTGAGGCGGCCAGTCCAAAACGGGCCAGCGGCATCGTGAGCACGTGGTCCACCCGATAGAAGGGGTTAAACGCAGCAAACGGGTCCTGAAAGATAGGCTGTACTTCGCGGCGAAACTGGAAGCGCTCCTGGCGCGACATCGCGGCCACATCTTTGCCGCGGAAAATTACCTGGCCGGCGTCGGGCAGCGTATGGCCCAACAAGAGCAATGCCAGCGTCGTCTTGCCGCTGCCGCTCTCCCCAACGATGCCGGTGATGGTGGGACGGTCATCGGTGATGGAGAATGAAACCCGGTCCACGGCAATTGTCGTCTCGCGCTGCCAGAGCGGCCCGCTGCGGAAAATCTTCGATACATCGCGTACTTCGAGTAGTGCTTTCATAACATGATCCTGCCCTATGGTGCGTTGCACGCAAGGCGTGCGATGCACCTCGACGGCTCGCCGACCCCAAGATCCGTTCCGTCGAAGTCTACACCTTGTCAAACAACGAATTTGCCCTGCTCGGCCAATACACAGACGATGAAGTGATCGAGTCCAGGGTGCTGGCCGGCTTGCAGACCGTCACCAGTACACTCTTCCACCCTACACCGGCGCAGCCAGCGTCTCCCACCGCTCAAACGCCATGAAGTTGTCAGTGACCAGTAGACAGGCGCAAGCTACGGATAACGGATAACTGATGACTAATTACGGTACGGTTACCTCCGCCGTACTGTACCGGCGGCCTTCCGCCACGGGCGGCAAATCCGTATGGCCAGGGTAGAGATGGCACGCTACTTGCCGCCCGTCCACCATCTGCAATTCGGGCAGTTCCACCCGGCAACGGTCAAAGGCAAAGGGACAACGCGGGTGAAAGCGGCAACCCGGCGGCCGGTGGAAGAGCGCCGGGGGCAGGCCGGGAATGCCAACAAAGGCCTTTCTTGATTCCAGACTGGGCAGGCTGTCGATCAATAGCCGTGTATACGGATGGCGCGGCGCGGCAAGTACATCATCCACCGTACCCCGCTCCACCAGCTTGCCGGCATAGAGGACGCCGATCGTATCTGAAAACTGGGCGATCAACCCCATGTCGTGACCGATGAGCACCGCCGCCGCCCCCAACTCCTGCTGGACCCGCCCCAACGTCAGCATGACCTGGCGCTGGACCACGACATCGAGCGCGCTGGTGGGCTCGTCGGCGATGATTAGCCTGGGCCGGAGGACGGTGGCAATGGCCATCGCCGCTCGCTGCTTCATACCGCCGCTCAACTGGTGCGGGTAGCGGCTGGCCGCCGCCGGCGGCAGGCCAACCTGTACCAGGGCCTGCTCCACCAGGTGGTCGAGTTGGCTTTCGGGCAGGTTGCCCTCATGGGCGACGATGGCATCGACGATCTGTTCGCGGATACGCATCACCGGGTTGAGCGAGTTCATCGCCGCCTGGGGCATGAGGGCGACCTCCTTGAGCCTCACCCGCCGGAGTTCGGCATCGTCGAGCGTCAGCAGATCACGTCCGCCTAGCCAGACCTGCCCGCTCTCGATGCGGCCAGGCGGGCGCACCAGCGACAGCAGCGCCGTGGCCATTGTCGTTTTGCCACAGCCCGATTCTCCAATCAGCCCCATGCGTTCGCCGGGTTTGAGCGTGAACGAGACCCCATCCACCGCCGCGCCGGAGCCGGCGGGCGTCTCGAAGACGACACGCAACTCTTCGACGCACAAGAGATCATTGTTGGGATGGGGAGCAGGGGAAGCCACTGTTGTCGGCGATGATGTGGACGCTGGGGAGGCCGGTTTCTTCTTCCTGGCGCCCCGCCGACGTGAGGCGGACTGTGGCCGGGCGCTGAGCGTGGGGTTGGCGATGCGGTCGAGACCTATGGAGAGCAGGAAGAGACCGATAAAGATGAGCGAAATGACGGCAATGGGCGGTCCCCACCACCACCACTGGCCGCGCAGGACGGCGCTGTAACGCCGAGCCCAGTAGATGGTTGTGCCCAACGTGTGGACATTTTCGGCACCCAACCCCAGCGATTCCAGCCCCACCGTTGCCAGAATGGCGCCGCTGATCGCACCGACCAGCGAGGCCGCAATGTAGGGCAGCAGGTTGGGCATCACCTCGCGAAAGAGCACTTCCAGCTCGCTCTCGCCGTTGGCCCGCGCCACGGCTGTATAGGCGCGCTCCCGGATCGAAAGCACTTGCGAGCGGATGGTGCGGGTTGGATACATCCAGGCCAGACAGGCGACCGTCAGCGCCATCACTTCGATGGACATGGATTCTACATTCGAGGCGATGATGATGAGGATGGCGATGGCGGGTACGGTCATGAGCGAATCGGCCAGCACCCGCACTACCACATCGAGCGGCCCGCCAAAAAAGCCCGATAATAACCCTAACAACAGCCCAATGCCCAGACCGACAAAACCGGCGATCAGACCCATCTTCAGTGTCTGCGGAATGGCGACGACCATGACGGCCAGCATATCGCGCCCTTGCGAATCGGTGCCCAATAGATAATCACGGGTCGGCGCCTGCGAGGGTGTCACCTCCCCAACTTGCGCGTTACCCACATCGACAAAATAGGGACCAAGCAAGCCAATGAGCAATACGATAGCCAGGATGACCAAACCCGCAACCAATGTAACGCTCAACCGTCTGCTCTTGAACAGCCTTGCCAACCAACGCATCGGCAACGCTCCTTGATTTGGGGGTAGGGGATGGTAGGTAGGGAGTGGGGCTCCCCACTCCCTACCCACCATCCCTCATCACTGATGATAGCGGATTCGTGGGTCCAACAAGGGGTAGACCAGATCGATGACAAAGAGCGCCCCTGCCAGCGCCAGGATGAGCATGAGCACAATGCCCTGGATGACAAAATAGTCCTTGCCGGCAATGGCGGCGAAGAGCAGCGTGCCAATGCCGGGGTAGCTGAACATGGCCTCCACCAACACTGTGCCCCCAAGCACCGCGCCCAGCGCCAGCGCCAGTTGTGTCACCTGGGGCAGCAGTGCATTGCGCATCCCATACCACAGGAAGATACGGCGCGGCGGTAGCCCTTTGGCCTCGGCAAAGGTCACATAATCTTCGCCAAGCACCGAGACCATCATCGCCCTCATCCCTAGCGCCCAGGCGCCGACGCCACCCAGCACCAATGCCAGCGCCGGGAGGATCGAGTGCGCAATCATATCAAGCACAGTTCCCAAGTCGAAACCGGGGATCCGTGTGGGTGAAAAGCCACCGCCAGCCGGAAAGAGCCGCCATTCGACGGCAAAGAGCCACAGCAAAATGATGCCTAACAAAAAAAAGGGGATGGTGGACAGCAACATCAGCGGCGATACCAGAAAATGGAAGATGCGTGGCGTACCTGGCCAGGCCAACAAGGCGCCAACGACCGATCCCAGACCAAAGGCGATCAGCGTCGCCACCGTCATCAACCCAAGCGTCCACGGCAGCGCCGAACGGATCTGCGAGATGACAGTCTGCGGAAAGTTGACCAGCGAGACGCCCAGCTCAAGCCGGAACAGCTCACCCCAGTAGTTGAGATATTGCTTCCAGAGCGGCTGGTCTAGCCCAAACTTGGCGCGATATGCTTCGGCCACCTTTTGCACATCGACGCTCAGGTTGCCGGAGACGGCAATCTTGGTGGCCAGCGCCGTTTCAATCGGGTCACCGGGGATGAGCCGGGGCAGGATAAAGTTGATGGTGACTGCAATAAACACGATCAGCACAAGCTGAAGTGTCCGTTGCACAAGGTAGCGGATGGTCAAGGGAGCTTCTCCTAGAGGATGTCATAGACTTTTCGCCTAGTATACTCACCTGCCATCTGCTGTCAAACGCGGTTTGGAGGGTGGGGGCTAGGGAGTAGAGAGCTACCATTTTCTACTCCCTAGCCCCCATTCCCTACTCCCTACTTCTCTATCGGCAGGCGAACGGCGTTGCCCCATTCTGTCCACGAGCCATCGTAGTTGCGGACGTTGGGATAGCCGAGCAGGTAGGTGAGCACAAACCAGGTGTGGCTGGAGCGTTCACCGATGCGGCAATAGGCCACCACATCGTCACCCGACTTGAGCCCGATCTCTCCTTCGTAGATTGCCTTGAGTTCATCGGCGCTCTTGAAGGTGCCGTCGGCGTTGGCCGCGCGCGCCCAGGGCACATTGGCTGCACCGGGGATGTGGCCGCCGCGCAGCGCACCTTCCTGCGGATAGTTAGGCATATGCAGCAGTTCGCCCTTGTACTCGCCAGGGCTGCGCACATCCACCAGCGGCTTCTTGGCGGCGATGTGTTGGAGCACATCTTCGCGGAAGGCGCGGATCTTGCTGTCATCGCGCTGGGGAACCGGGTAGTTGCTCGCCGAATAGCTGGGCACATCGGTGGTGAGTTCGCGCTTTTCCTCGACCCATTTCATGCGACCGCCATCCATTACCCTGGCGTTGGTGTGGCCAAAGAGTTGGAAGACCCAAAAGGCGTAGGTGGCCCACCAGTTGTTCTTGTCGCCATAGAAGACAACCGTCGTGTCGGGCGTGATGCCGTGACGGCTCATCAGCGCGGCAAACTTCTCGGCGCTGATGTAATCGCGCATGACGGGGTCATTGAGGTCGGTCTGCCAGTCGATATGGACAGCGCCGGGGATATGGCCGGTGCTGTAGAGCAAAACATCTTCGTTGCTCTCCACCAGGCGGATGTTGGGGTCATTCAGATGCTCGGCCACCCAGTCGGTGCTGACCAGGACATCAGGGTTAGCATAGTTGCTCATAGAATCACTCCTTTTATGGTTCGGTTTGGCATGCATATTGGCAAGTGGACAATGGGCAAAGTCCATCGTCGGCTGAAAATATGAAACTGTGGGCAAGAGAAGAGAGTCAGTGCGCCGGCGTTCGCTTGGCGAGGTGCGAACGCCTTACCTACAGGCGCAGGAGGTACACGAGCAGGTGCAGAAGGGGCCTTGACGCAGCATAACGAGTACAGCGGAGATGCGGCACAAAAGAAAACGTTGCCACACTTGGTGGCTTGGCCTGACTGCGAGTGAATACATGACTGACTCCTTTCGAACCGCGCTGCTTGCGCGAAAGGTGCGACTGTACCGAGTGTCAGATAAGCAAGATTGTATCACAGGAGAAGCAAACACGCGAATCCAGGCTGAATCCGGAAAAGAACTATCGCCCCACGATCGGCAGAAAGAGGGCTCCATGCGGCAGCTCGATTGGGCTATAAAGTCCCCACAGTTCTGTTCCGATCATCCCATCGTTGGCCGCAAACAAAAGCAGATCAGCCACGACTTTCATCTTGGGCACCGCCTTCAGACCATCATCGTCAGGCAAGTGCTCGCCTTCAAAAGTGCGCAGCAATGTCGTGCCAGCCACCGTGCCATCGGTTGTCCAGAGGTCCATCTGTTCGTCATAGTGGGGCGTAAAAAAGTAGACTCGTCCGTGATACTCGGTCAATTGGGTCACTGAGATCGATTCACCGCCATTGATGACGGCGATCGGTTGGGTGCCGAGAAGGGAGCCATTGCTGCGCCAAATGGTGATGTCGAAATTAGCATTGCGGGTGTAATAATAGAAATGGTTGCCCGCTACGGTGAACTCAACCCCAGCCGGCAAAGCTGTGGGATTGTCTGGATTGAGCGGTGTCGTGCCTGCCGGGGTACCGTCGCTCTTCCACAACACCAGTTCAGTACGACCGGGAGCCTTGTCAAAAAAGTACAATTGTCCATTGAACCCCGTCACTTGGTGTGCTGCCAGATACTGGTCATCGAGGTTATGTAGGGCAAACGTACCGGCCCCAGTGCCATCGCTCCGCCAGACCTCATAGTGGGCTGGCGGGGGGTTCATTGTGTACAACTGGAAAAAGAAAAGACTGCCGGAAGACGTTAGCGGTGTGATTGCGCTTTGAAGGAGGCCATCCAGTATTTGCACGGTTCCGTCATGGGTTCCATCGCTGCGCCACAACGAACGCCGGCTATCAGCCGTAAAGAACAGCGTACCGTTTACCGCCGTCAGGTCGAAGACATTGGCGCTATCTGGACCCGCCACAATGTCTTTGACAATAGCAGTCGTTTCTTGCGTGCCGGTGGTTTTCCATAACTCTTGACCAGACTGCTCATCTGCTGCCACAAAAAACAGCGTGTTCCCGACTGCTGCCAGAGAGCCAGGCCCGTTGCTGACGCCAGCTTCCTTGAGCGCAAATGTGCCAGCCTCGGTGCCATCGCTGCGCCATAACCCGATCGCATTGCCGGTGGCGGTAAAATAGAGCAGATCACCTGCCGGCGTCAAATCGAAGAGATCGGGAAACTCTGGCTTGCGGTCGCTTTCGCCAGGCTGTACATCTTTTACCATACGGGTGCCATCGCCGGTGCCATCGCTCGACCAAAGCTCCACACCGTGGTCCGGCTCGACCGCAGTAAAATAGAGCAACCCGCGCTGTTCCACCAGATGAGCCGGGTAGGACGAGACAGGGCCCGGAAAGATGTCTCGAACCAGAAAGATTTGTACTTGCGCAGCAACGTCTGATACGCCTTGCGCCCATGCGCCCTTTGCCCAATACAGCACTGCCACAAAGAGGATGACGATGACAACAAGCAAGTTACGTGTTGCCCAGCGGATTCCAACGCAACAAGTCAAGAAAGACATAGATTGTACCTGCAGTCGATGATAGAAGGGATTTGATAAGCTTGCATTATCGCTCATGACATCCTGCTGCACAAAATGTTGTGCCTATACGCGCAGCAGGTGTCGGGGCAGCGTTGCGTGGTCTGGTCAGCCGCAAGAGACACGAAGTTGCCAACGTAGACTCAGTGGCAACTCAAATTCCTATCTTCAAACCTGATCGGCAATAGAGCGTGATGGCTGTCGCAACCGACACATTTTATGCAACATAGTTCATCCTGTGATAACCTTCGACCTGTTGATATGTCGCCTTCTTAAACTATCTATTGGATATGAAGCAAGCTACGACCATCCAGATCGAACACCTGCGCAAAGTCTACATTGTGCCCATACGCGAAGCCGGCGTCGGGGCGGCGTTGCGTGGCCTGCTCAGCCGCAAGACACGCGAGATCGCCGCCGTGGACGACATTTCGTTCAGTGTCACGGCGGGTGAAGTGGTCGGCTTTTTGGGGCCAAACGGCGCCGGCAAGACCACAACCCTCAAGATGCTGGCCGGGCTGCTCTACCCCACCGCGGGCGAAGCCAACGTTCTGGGCTTTGTGCCACAGCGTCGCGAGCGCGAGTTTCTACGCCAGATCACGCTGGTCATGGGCAACCGCAACCAGTTGCAGTGGGACATCCCCTGTATCGACTCGTTCGAGCTCAACCGGGCGGTCTACCGCATCCCCCGGCCCCAGTTTCGCCAGACGCTGGACGAGTTGGTGGCCATGCTCGACCTGGCGCCGTTGCTCAACAAACCGGTGCGCAACCTCTCGCTGGGCGAACGGATGAAATGTGAGATCGCCGGGGCGCTGCTCCATCGCCCGCGCGTCCTCTTTCTCGACGAGCCGACTATCGGGCTCGATGTGACCATGCAGCGGCGCATCCGCGAATTTGTGCGCGAATACAACCGGCTCTCGGGCGCCACCGTCCTCCTCACCAGCCACTACATGGCCGACGTGGAAGCGCTCTGCAAACGGGTAGTCGTCATCCACCACGGCAAGATCCTGTACGATGGCGACCTGACCGGCCTGGTCGAACGCTTCTCGCCCCACAAGACAATCGCCATCCAGTTGCTCAACGGTGTTCCCGACCTAGCATCCTACGGCGAGGTGGTCGAGCAGACCGACGGCACGGTCAAGCTGCGCGTGCCCAAAACAGAGACTGCCAGCGTCACCGGCCGGCTCCTGGCCGAACTCCCTATTGCCGACCTGACTGTAGAAGATCCACCTATCGAGGAAGTGATCGAGCAGGTCTTTGCCACGCCCAACGGTTAACAATTGTCAACTAACAATTGTCAATTGACAGTCAATTGATAATTGTTATTGCTCATGCCCTGCCTCGTGCCGATGCACCGGTGTATGGCGGTGGAACACGCCGGCCTGGTGCAGGCGATGGTGAAGGCGGTTGTACGCGCCTTCGAGCGTGGCCCGCATCTGCTTGAAGCGCTGCGCTTCGGGCCGCGGTGCGATCGTGTCCACGTAGGCGATGGCGCCCTCGATCTGTTCGAGGACGGCGGTGGCATCTTTCGGTGCAAACAGCGGCTGCCCGCCAACAATCACCATGACGGCGCTGGTGTGAGCAGCGATCTCCTCCGGCTTGCCGCGATAGCTGCCGCGCACCCGTAACGCCACCCAGGTGGATTCAGTGACCGGCACGGTGGCGTTGCCCGTGGCCGTCAGCGTGCCGTTTACATTCGCCTGCCCGGCGACGAAACCGCCCACCACAATCTCCACTTGCTCGATGGGCAGGCTCACCGACTCGACCCGCCAGGTCACGTTGAGGGTGCCACCACCGGCGGGTAACTCGATACGCCCTCCCGGCGCCACGCCTTCTACCAGTAGCTCGGCCAGCGGCCCCACGGTGACAAAGGTGTTGCCCGACTTGACCGCCTCCATCCAATTTTCATACGAGAAGTCCCGCTCGCCCAGGTGTGCGTAGGTGCGGATTCCCCCCAGCAGCGACGAGGCCGCCATCTTGTCCGACCCGCCCACGACGGGCACGTGATAGCCCAGGTTGAGATAGCGATACCAGTCGGCCACGCCGTAGGGGTTGATCTGCCCAAAATTGGGTGCGAGGGGGTTGAAGGTCATCATCTCGATGCCATGCACCAGCCCCAGGACGATGTCAGCGGCGCGCTCGAGCTGCGGGTTGGGTGCATGAGGCATGATCACCAGTCCACCCTGGTCGATACAGCGCTGCGCCCACTCGGCCATCGTCACCTCCTGCGGGTCGCCAACGGCCGATTCCGACGGGCCACCGGTGCAGAGGGGGTGGATCATCTCGCCTGCGTAGCCCAGTAGCGAAATGTGGCCGAGCACTTGCATTCGGTTCTCGGTGCCGACGCGCACCAGGAACTCGCCGTCGCCGCCAAATTCCTTGGCGCCCAGCGTGGTCTTGCCGTCGAAGTCGGTGACATTGCTAAACATCTCGCCCCACTGGCTCGCCAGCAGGTTGACGACATGCACATCCTCGGCCTGGCCTTCGAGTAGCGCCGTGGTCGGGCTGAGAAAGTGGACGTGCGTGTCTGCCGTTATCCAGCCTCGCTCGCGCCAATGCAGCACCTTCTCGATCTCCAACGTAATTTCCGCCGTCTCCGGCGTAACCTCCACTTTGCGCCGCACCGGCTTCACCTCGTACCCGCGCGTGATTTCAACGGAGACTTCGCCCAGCGGCAGGTCGACAATACACTCGCCACGGATGTAGGCGTACTGGTTCAGGTGGTTGGCAAACTCGCCGTAGTTATCCTCAAACCAGAAGGGATTGACTTTGCGGTGGTTGCCGCGCGGGGGCAGATATTCGCCGTGTACGCCGTGAAAATGGATACGCACCGGCACGAGATTGTTCGCGCCCTGGGCCACCACGCGCACCTTGACCGGACGCCAGGCCGGGTTGACCGTCGTGACTTCGGCGCGGTCCATCGTGACAAGGTCGTACATCTCATACGAATCAGAACCCGTCGCCACGTAAAGCCGGGCCTGCGGGTGGGCGGAATATTCGACGATCACCTCGCGCTCCGAGCGCGCCGGCTGGACGACCGGCTCGTTCCCCAACCAGCGCTCGTGGTCATAGTCAAGCGCAGCCCGTGCTGAGATCACCGTGCCCAGATCGATGGCCACGTCCTCCAGTTCACCCAACGCATTGAGGCGGGCGCCCGGCGGCAAAGTCAGGCGCAGCTTCTGGCGCACCCCTGGTCGCAACGGGTGCTCCGTAACGTTGGTGAGCGTTACCGCAAAGATGAGCGAGCGTTCGCTTTGCGGCTTGCAGATGAGGCGGCGGATCGGCTTCTCTGGGTCGGGGTTGGGCAGGGCATAGATCCACAGATTCTCCCGCGTCCGGTCGCGCGCCGATGCGACGCGCGTCTCGCCGCGACCGTAGTCGCCGGTCGGTACACGCCCTAGGCGGATCTCCTCGGTTGCGGTGGGGAAGACACCCGGCTTGAGCGCCGGCACGGCTTCAAAGGCGCTTGCGCCCCACTGAATATGGCTCTGCTGGATGGCAAAGCGGCGTAAAATGGGCGTCGTCACCTTGCTGCCATCGGCATATTCTAGCGTATAATCCGAGACGAGATGGCCCAGTTCGTTGCCATCGACGGCATAGTCGGCCAGGCCATCAAGATAATTGGTGGTGCGGTCTTCGACGATGTGCAGGAAGAGCAGATAGGTGGCCTTCTGGTCACCGACGTTGATAGTCACCGGCTCCTTGTCCAGGAGGATCACATTGGCCTCGTTGGCGCCGCCACAGGCAAACGGGATGCCCAGATAGACTTGTGGCCCGCTGACGAACGTCTGGTCTTCGGGCGCTTGCAGCATTCCCGACAGAGTCTGGTGATCGATATTGAAGGCTTCAGTCAGCGAGAGTGGCGTGAAATGAGGTGATGGCGGGATCTTCATGCGTTCTCCTCTTTGGGTTCGTCCTGGTCGAGCGTTGTTGCCAGTAGGGCCACAAACTCTGAAAAATCTTCATAGGCAGGCACTATTGATTCGTGGATGAGTATATAATCAATCTCCTCATATTGATGTACCAAGACATTCCTCATACTAGCTGCATCCTGCAATCTTGCCGACAAATCTGCCGGCAGCAGACCGGCTTCACCGGCGCGTTTGAAAGCATCGCGATAAGATTCACCCCGTTCGGCGAGCAGGTGGAAGATCAGATCACTTGCGGCCACCACCAGCAATTCGAGAAGCCGCTCAAACCTTGTAGTGCTCGGCCAAGAGTTGTTCCATGCTGAGTGCCCGTAAGGGCGCGAGATCGGCTAGTAGTTTGCGCAGATAGAGCAATTTACGAGTCAGGACCTCACGCGCCACGACGCACCTCCTTCACAAATTGGCGCAGTTGTTCTTGCGCCGCACGGCGGAAGGGAAGGCTATCATTGTACGAGTGCCAAAGTTGTGCCCGCAGACGAACCCATAATCCCGGCTCCGCCTCGAAGATCAAGCGCCCGTCGCGCACGATTTCAAATCCGAGTACGGGGTCAAGGTCGGGGGATACAAAGACGACATTGACTTCCTGGTCAACCAGGTCAGACAATTCGCGCAACCAGCGCAATCTTTGTCTCGCAGCCAATCGTTCACCTGGCCAAAGCGCCAAATCGATGTCACTTTCCGCATGGGCTTTACCCGTAGCCTGCGAGCCAAAGAGGACACAGAGACGCACCGGCCGGCGGCGGCACCAATCGGCAATCCGCTTGAGTTGTTCGTCCAGGTTGATGGGTAAAGTTTGCATGGCCAAACTCCGCTCTGTGTCCTTGCCCTCTCAATATGATACCTCATTTCTGCATTTCTGACGCATTTCCAGAACTGTTCTTGTATCGCGCCAACAAAGTGTGGACAATTCCATCACTCCCAATGAACACGTATCGTGTTGATTGGACGTTGCGCTGATGTGATTCACCCGACCAAGGAGTGGAGGCCATTGATGCCCACAAAAGTTATCGACCTGACCCTGATCGCCTATCACGGCATGAGAGGGATCGAGATCGCCCCCAACACGAGCATCGAGCGCGAGGGGTTCAACACCACCAACCTCAAGCTCTACAGCCATGCCGGCACCCACGCCGATGCGCCGCGCCATTTCCTCGACGACGGCATGACGCTGGAGCATGTGAACCTCAACAAGTGCGTTGGGCCAGCGCTGGTCATCGACGTGTCGCACAAGGGGCCAAACGACCTCATCACCGTTGCCGATCTAGGCGAGCGCGCTGCCCAGATCGAGCCGGGGGCGCGGGTGCTGCTCTACACCGGTTGGGACGCCCACGCCGAGCAACCCGATTATCGCACCAGCTTTCCGCGCATCTCGCGTGAACTGGCGCGCTGGCTGGTGGAGCGCGGCGTCTGGCTGGTGGGGGTGGAGATGCCCTCGGTGGCCGCTCTGCATGACCGCGCCGAGCTGACCGAGGTGCATCAGATTCTGCTGCGCGGCGAGGTCGTGATCGTCGAGTGCCTGACCAATCTGTGCTTATTGCCGCCGGAGGTCTTCTTTGTCGCGCTGCCACTCAAGATCCAGGGGGGTGATGGCTCGCCGGTACGCGCCGTCGCCCTGGTAAACAATCCCTAAGGTGACAGTCACTTTGAAAGTGACTGTCACCTATCATGCTTGCACCCTCAGCAGTGTGGCTGCTTCCGTTCGTTGGATGAACATGATATACTTGCCATTATGCTCAAACAGTGGCTACAGCGGGCGCAGCCGTTCCTGGTGGTGGTGAGCTTGGTCTTGATTGGGGTCTTGTTGCGCAGCCAGTGGGCTGAGTTGCAGGCCCATACCTGGCGTCTCCATGCGGGCTGGCTCGGTGCATCGGCTATTTTTATGGGCGCAACGTGGCTCGTGGAAGTGAGCCTCTGGCGGCGATTGTTGGTGGTTGTAGGGGGGCAACTTCCCTTTGCGGCGGCATGGCGTATCTGGTTTCTCACGGCGCTGGTGCGCTATGTACCGGGCAACATCTGGCAACCGCTGAGTATGACCCTCTACTGCGAGCGCCGCGGCATCCGGCCCGAGGCGACGCTCATGAGCATGGTGCTCTACCAGGCGGTGACGATGCTGGCGGTGGCGCCCATTGCAGGCATCTATTTGTTGCTCTACAACCGCGAGGGCTTGCTCTCGCAACTGCTGGCGAGCCTGACGCCCTGGCTGGGTGCGGTGGGGCTGATCCCCATCTTGATCTTTGTGGTCAGACCGGCGTTGCTCATGAACCTGGTCAACTGGGCGCTTGAGAAGGTTGGGCGTCCGGCGCTGGCGGCGCAGCTTACCAGCCGGACCCTCCTCTCGCTCTTGTTGGTGGGCATGGTAAGCTGGCTGTTGTGGGGTGCGGCGTTTGCTACGCTGACATTTGCTCTGCGCCCCTACCAGAACGGGGAGTTGTTGCGTCTAGTAGGGCCGCTGGTGGCCGTCTTCTCCGTCGGTTATGCAGTCGGCTTTCTCAGCCTGCTCACGCCAAGCGGATTTGGCGTGCGCGAAGGGGCGTACTATCTCCTCCTAATACCGTTGTTGGACGGAGCTACCGTTGCTGTCGCGGCGCTGGCCATGCGAGTCTGGATCATCGTGGGGGAGGTGGTAGTGGCTACGGTTGCCCTGTTCTGGAAAACCGGCGCGGAAGAGATACCGGTGGCGACGCCTCCCTATCCTGGTAGTGGCTCGTATGCGCAGCCGTATGGGGTAACGAGCGAGCCGCAGCCCGAGTAAGCTTATGTTTGGACGTGATCGGCCACAATGGCTGCGCCACCACCCATTGCGTATCTCCCTGTTGGCGCTCATCTGCATCGCCTTTGCCCTGCGGCTCTACCGGCTGGATGCCCAGAGTCTCTGGTACGACGAGGCCGTCACCGCAGACCTGGCCCGCCGCTCGCTGCCCGAACTGACACGCTGGACGGCCAACGACATCCAGCCGCCGCTTTACTATGGGGTTGTTGCCGGGTGGGGCCGGCTGGCCGGTTGGAGCGAGTGGAGCCTGCGCTTTCCATCGGCGCTCTTTGGCGTAATAGCAGTGCCGCTGCTGGCTGTGATCGCGCTGCGCCTCAGCAGCCGTCGGGCGGCAGTCGCGGCGGATGCATTGCTGGCAGCCATGCATCCGCTGCTGGTCTACTACGGCCAGGAAGCGCGAATGTATACCCTGCTCGTTGCGCTCGGTCTGGCGACAGCCTACTGTGTGATACGTGGGGCCTGGCGCGCTGCACCAGGCTGGATCACGCTGGGCTACATTGTGTGCGCCAGTGCAGCACTGTATACGCACTACTTTGCCTTTTTCCTAATCGTGGCGCTCATACTCGGCGACTGGTTGGAGCGACATTTGTCAACTAGAGCCACAGCCACCGATCTGTCCGCTCAGTCCTATCGGCCGGCGGCTGCCGTGTCGCATTTTGCCACTGGCGCCTCACCGATTGCTCCGCCACCGTTTCTTCTCGCCAATGCAGTTGTGGCGATCCTCTACCTGCCGTGGGTGGGAGTTCTGCTCAACCGCCTAGCCGTCGACCGCAGTTACTGGCAGGGTGAGTTCAAGATCGGCGAGGCGCTGCGCAGCATTGCTATCCGTTTTACCAGCGGTGAGGCGGTCCATGAACAGACCGGTGTATGGCTACTGCTCCCATATGGGCTGATCACGCTGGTAGCGCTCTATCGGCTGTGGCGCTTGTCCCGCCTGGCCGGCGAGCAATCATTGCAGGCCCGGCGTACGCTCGGTTACGCCTTGCCGTGGCTCATTGTGCCCGTAGCCGGCATATTGGCGCTGGCGTCCTTTGCCCCCAAGTTCAATCCCCGCTATGTCCTGCTGGCGCTGCCGGGCCTGTTGCTTTTGTGGGGCGTTGGGTTGGCGCCGCGTACACTAGAGAACGGAAAAGGTGGGATTGGCAGGTTGCGCTCTGATTCCACTTTCGCCGTAGCCGGCATAACCTTTTTGGTGCTGGCTGGAACCTGGAGCAACGCCAACTGGTTTTTTAATCGGGCCTTTACCAAAGACGACTGGCGCGGGCTCACCACTTTTCTGCGTCCGCGGATTGCCGACTATGAGACGGTTGTGCTTGTCAGTGGTCACGCCGGGCCGGTTTGGGACTACTATGCGCCCGACTTGCCGGCGGTCCAGTTACCGGCCATCGACGTGCTCGATGTGGATGCCGTGCTAACCTTTGCAAATACGGCCCAACCGTTGCGCTCAGCGTTTGCCGAAGAAAGCGGAATCAACGGCTCCTGGCTGGTGCTCTGGCAGGATGAGGTGGTCGATCCCGGTGGGATCGTGCCGGTTCAGCTTGAACTGGGTGGGCGTGAGAAGGGGCAGTCTGCCCAATTCTGGGGGTTAGGGCTGCGCCGCTTTTCGCGCATCCGCCCGCACCGGATTCTGGAGGCTCCGCCGATCACCGTCCCGGTTAGCGAAACTTTTGGCGGCCAGTTAGAGTTGTTGGGTTATCACCTCATGGAAAACGGTGATCTGCTCCTCTTCTGGCAGCGGCAGGTCGGTGACGAGGCGCTGGCCGACGATTATCGGATCGCCGGTGAAACGGTAGCCGGAGATGGTACGTATGTAGCTTCCATCAGCAACCGCCGCCCGGCAGCCTACACCTATCCTGTGGCGCGTTGGGGCAGAGATGAGGTGGTGATGGGCGTTCTCCCTGCCACCGACTGGCTCGGCCCGGAGCCGGCCGTAGGAGCATATACCCTGCGCCTGACTGTTTCGGCCTTACAGGGCGACACGGCGATGGACCTTGCTACGCCCGATGGGCGGATGGTCATCGAGCTGCCGATCACGGTTTATGAATTTGACTAAACGCACTCGTTTAGACTGGTGCTGGTCTGGACGAATGTGCTGACTTCGAGTAGACTGCAATGCTATGACCCGTCTGTTTCACCTCATGTTCACCCGCACTGGTATCTGGCCGGCGCTTCTGGTTGCCTTGTTGATGAGCGGGTGCGGAGAACTCGACCTGGCTGTAGGGCCCCTGCTCTACAATGTGCGGGTGACGCCCGACCTCATCAGCCCCAATGCCGATGGCGACCAGGATGTGACCGAGATTTTCTACAGCCTGCGCCGCACCGCAACGGTCAGCATCTATTTTGATGATGAAGCAGGCGAACGCCACTACTTCCGCCGCGAGCAGCGCCGTTCTCCCGGCGATTACAACGTCCAATGGGGAGGCGTGGTAGACCAGCCCCAGGTCGTCGAAACCGATTATGGGCCGCAGGAGGTCCTCAGCCGGGTGCTGGCGGATGGCCGCTACCAGTGGGCCATCGCCGCCACCGATGACCGGGGCAACACCGAGACCATCACCGGCACGATTACACTCCAGGATGCGGACACCGAACTGCCCGAATTGCATAATTTCTCTGTTGTGCCGCAGACTTTTACACCCAATCAGGATGGCATCGACGACCGGGTGAGCATTAGCTATTATCTAACCAAAGATGTAGATCGGGCACCGCTCGTCTATTTGGTTGACCCTGACAAGCCCGACTTGCGCTATTTTATCGCCGAGAAACCGGCACTGGTCAAGCCCAACGAGCGCGGCTATCATGAATACGACTACGATGGCGGCGTGGATCTCAACGCCGAACCCCCACCCGATGGCACCTACCACGTCGTGGGCGAAGTGCGCGACGCCGCCGGCAACGCCGTGCGCGTCGTGCGCGAGCTGACTCTCATAGAAGGAGGCAAACCGCGCGCCGATGTCGCCCAGGCCGAGATCGATTGGGAGGGCGAAATGAACCGGGTGGTCTCCGTGCCCTTGGGGCAAAAACTCTGCTTCAAGGCCATCGTCACCAACGAAGGCACCGTCCCGATCCGCACGACGGGGCCATGGCCGGGCCAGGAGTATCTATTTAGCGAGAACGTCAATACGCTCGCCGCCCAGGGCCGCGAAGCGTGGTATCAGCAGGCAGGCGTCTGGCGTTTTGGCATCAACTTTGACACCACGGGAGTGGATTTTCCCTTCCGCTGGGCCATTGGCCGCCAGGAGGACCTGGAGCGCCGAATCGACAGCCGGGGACGCGAACAGTGGTACCTGTTGCCGGGCAAGTCAGGCGAAGTCAGTGGCTGTATTGTACTAAACGAGGCGCCGCCGCAAGGCACCAATTTCTGGTGGGGCGGATTGATCCACGAGTTCGTGGCCGTAGTCAACAACAATATCGACCGTATCTCGGTCGATGTTGGCGCACCGTAGGAAGGCGGAATGCAGGTACAGAGGGCGCCGCGGCTTGGGGGATCCGCCCACCGCTAGCCCGTAGCGGTGGTTTCCATACCGCTGCTACCCATGGGACGCACAGGGCCTATGCACCATCTAACGGTCGTTATCCTCAACTACAATACTTGTGATCTGCTGCGCGCCTGTCTGCGCAGCGTCTTTGCCGCGGCGACACAGCGCGCCGACCAGCTTGCCGTCGATGTCATCGTCGTAGACAGCGCCAGCACCGACGACAGTGCGGCTATGGTCGCCACGGAATTTCCCCAGGCGCACCTCATCGCCTCACCTGTCAACCTGGGATACACCGGCGGCAACAACCTCGCCCTCCACCTCCTCGGCTTTCCCGTAGATGCGCCCCAACTCCCTAACTCCCCAATTCCCCCGCTCCCCCGCCCCCCCGACTACGTCCTCCTCCTCAACGCCGACACCGAGCTTGCTGGCGATGCGCTCTGGCAGATGGTAAAAGTGCTAGAAGGGGGACCCGATGCGGGTGCATGTGGCGCACACCTGCGCTACGGAGATGGCTCGTTTCAACACGGGGCGTTTCGCTTTCCCACTCTCTTCCAGCTTGTGCTGGACCTGTGGCCTCTGGTAGAGCTTCCTGGGCTGCGCCGGTTTTGGCCGTGGCTTGCCAACAGCCGGCTCAACGGTCGCTATCCGGCTGTATGCTGGCAAGGCGACGCGCCCTTTACCGTGGATTTTGTACTTGGTGCTGCGCTGATGGTGCGCGGGGAGGCCATCCGCCAGGTGGGCGGGTTGGATGACGGCTATTTTATGTACTGTGAAGAGATGGACTGGTGTCTGCGGCTGGCCAGCGCAGGTTGGACGATTCTGGCCGCGCCGGCAGCCCGTGTGATCCACCATGAAGGGCAGAGCAGCCGCCAGGTGCGTTGGCCGGCCTACGAACGGCTCTGGCGCAGTCGCTTCCGCTTTTATCGCAAACATGCGCGCCATTATCCGCCGGGCTATTTGTGGTTGGTGCGGCTGCTGGTGCGGATTGGGGTTGCCTGGCGCGCGTGGCTCGCTGAACAGCGCTTTGCGGATGGGGCATTGACAGGCGTGGAAGCCGCGGCAGAACTACAGACGTATCGAATGATCAAGAAATTGTGAGGCGGCGTGGATACGCTGGTTGTGGTGATTCTCACCAAAAATGAAGCCCGCCATATTACGGAGTGCGTTACCGGTTTGCGGACGTGGTTTTCTCCGGTTGTTGTCTGGGATTCGTGCAGCACGGACGGCACACAAGCATTGGCGCGGGAAGCCGGAGCCCTCGTTGTGGAGCGTCCCTTTGACAACTTTGCGGCCCAGCGCCAGGCAGTGCTTGATAGCGTCTGCGCCGACTGGATCCTGTTTGTCGATGCCGACGAACGGGTGACCCCCGTACTGATCGCTGAAATAGAGCGGCTGGTCGCCGAGGGAAACGCAGACGGCTATTGGATTCCCCGCCGCAACTGGATCGTCGGCGCTGAAATTCGCTATGGCGGCTATTACCCCGACTACCAGTTACGTCTGCTGCGGCGGTCGGCGGCCCGCTATGACACTAGCCGCGCGGTCCATGAATTTGCCACTGTGAATGGGGAAACCGGCTATTTACAGGAGCCGTTGATTCACTACAACTACAGCGACTGGCAGCAGTTTCATCGCAAACAGCGCGCATATGCCGCATACGAGGCTCGTATCCTTGCGGCCAGGGGCATCCGCCCGCGGTTGCACAATTTTGTCTTGCAGCCGGCGCGCGAATTTTTTCGGCGAACCATTACCCTCGCAGGTTGGCGGGACGGCTGGCCGGGGTTGCGGCTGGCGTTGCTACTGGCGTGGTACTACGGTTTTGTTCCTTACTGGCTGCTGGTGCGAGGGGGAGGGTAAAGGAGAAGCGGCTCCCTTTGCTGGCCAGGTTTTCTGCGCCTACTTCGCCACCCAAGCGGTTGACGATGCGCTGGACAATCGACAAGCCAAGGCCGTGCCCCTTCCGCAGGGGATCGCGTGGCTGGTGCCGTTGGGGCAAAAAGAGGGTGGCTGGGTCGTCGATTTTTATGCCCGGGCCATTATCTTGCACCCAGAAACGAACGACTCCATTCTGCGGCTCGTCATATCCCAGCTTCAGACGGGGCGGCCGGCCACCATACTTGAGCCCATTGCTCAAATAGTTGTACCACACCTCTTCCAGCCAGGAACTGTTGCCGAGCGCAACCGGCCATGTTTTGGGGACCACCACTTCAGCATTGTAGTCGCGGATCAGGTGTTCGATGCGCCGGATGACTGCCTGGGTAATGGTGCCCATATCGACCGGCTCGCGCACCACTTCCTCGTCCGACCCAACGCTGGCGAGCATGAGCAGGGCATCGACAATGTTGCTCATCTTGATCCCGTGCTCCACGATGGTATCCAGACTCTCCTGAATGGTCTCCGGCGGTAGCGTCGCGTACCCATCGCGCACCAGGTCGGCAAAACCGACGATCAAGGACAGCGGGTTTTTGAGGTCGTGGGCAACCGTGTGAGCAAAGGCATCGAGCGCCTCATTTTGCCGTTCCAGCCGGTCGCGTTGCCGGCTGACCGACTCCATCAGCCGGGCGTTTTCGATAGCATTGGCCGCATAGGTCGCCACCGTCTCGGCCAGTTCGCAGTCACGGTCGTCAAAATAGCCCCCAATCTTGTTGACAAACTCCAACACCCCGATGACCTGGTGGCGGGTGATGAGGGGCACAGCCAAAATCGAATGGGTCTTATAACCGGTCTGGCTATCCACCACCGGCGAAAAGCGCTCATCTGTTGACACATGTTGCACATTTGCCGGATGGCCGTGCTGCGCCACCCAACCGACGATTCCCTGGCCCGGCGCCATCACCAGTTTGTCGGCAGTGATATCTTGCCCGGCGAGATACATGGCAGCGCAAACCAGCGAGCCACCTGGCTCGCTCTCTCTGAGCCAGACTGAACTACCCTCGGTGACCACGATCTCCGCAATCGCCTGCACCAGTTGCGATATGATCTGCTGCACGTCGAGGGTAGATGTAAGGATGTGGGCGAGGCGCGTCAGCAGCGTAAGGTTCCGGTTGTCCTGCTGGAGTGCGGCGAGGGTACGTTCCTGTTCGAGCTGGACGGCGCGCCTTTGAAGCGCCTGCTTGATCCAGAGCGGCCACAAGTGAAGATAATCGTTATCCGAACTGTAGACGAGAAAGCCATCAACATCGAGATCCGCCGTCTGGGCGAGCAGGTTGCTCTCGGCCTGGCTCTGGACCACAACCATGACAGGGAGCGCGTGGTGAGCCTTGAGCAACCGGGCAGACAGCACGTTATCGCCAGCTGCAAAGCGCGGATTGAGCAAGATGAGGTCATAGCGCTCGTCTTGAGCCAGGCGAAGCGCCTCCGCTGGCGCGCTCGCCGTACGGACAACGTAGCCGTACTGCGCCAGCCGTTCCGTCACCTGCACAATGCGCGAATCCTCGTCATCCAGGTAGAGGATGCGGGGTTGGGGTGGTACGTGCATAGCGTATTGGTTCAATCCCGCTCCAGAATTACACTGGCCCCGTTGACGCGTTGGACCCGGATCAGGTTCTGCGTCGCCTGCTCAAAGGCATCATCGTGGCTGATGACAAAGAGTTGGCGGAAGCCACGGATGTCTAGAATCTGCCGTACCAACGAATCGCGCCGCGTCTCATCGAGATTGGTCGTCGGCTCATCAAAAAAGGCAATATCGATATTGCTCATCTCACGCAGGAGCGCCAGGCGGACGGCCAGGGCGGCGCACATCTGCTCGCCGCCCGAAAGCTGGGCAAATTGCCGCTGCCGCCCCTCTACCTCCAGCGTGATCCCATAGTCTTCATTCCAGGTAAGTTGGCGCGTGTAATCCTGCATCATCTCGCCGAAGATCTGGTTTGCGCTGTGGCTCACCTGTTGGATCAACGCTCGTGTCACCTGGGGGCCGGCCCGTCTGAGCAGTTCGCGCAAGGCGTCGAGGATCTCCTCCTGTTTGGCGATGCGCGCCTTTTGCGCTTCCAGGGCGCAAAGTTCGTCTTTTTGCTTCAGCAGGACTACAATCTCGTTTTGGTCAACGGCCTGCTGTTGTTCCAACAGGCGGAGTTCCGTCTGGATTTGCGCCAGTTGGGCGCGCAATTGCTGTTCCTGGCCAAGCGTCTGCTGATAGTCGGTCTGGTCGAATTGTGCCTCCGCCGCGCGGAGGTCCACCTCGACATGATGCGCCTCCTCTTGCGCCTGGCGGTGGAGCGCAACCAGCCGCTCGACATCGGCAGCGCGCTGCTCCACTGTGGCGGCCAGTTGGCGGTGGGTCAACACGGCCTGGTAGGCCGCCTCATGTTGGCGCAACTCTGCCCGTACAGCGTCCAGCGCCGCATCAAGTTCGCCAAAGCGAGCAAGTTCGCGCTGGTGCTCGTTGAGCTGGTGTTCTTGAGCGGCGAGTTGGGCTTGCAGTTGCCTCTGCTCGGCTTCGCGCGGCCCCCGGCGAGCCGCTGTAGCCGCTGCTACGGCGTGTTGCGAGCGCGGGTCACCCAGCTCCGCCAGTTGCCCCCGGAGTCTCTCGCTCGTTTCCGGCGCAGCGGATAGCGCAGCCATGCGCTCGCGCGCCGTACCCAGCGCTGCTGTGGCCTGCGCCAGCTCTTGCTCAGCGCGTTCGCGTTCATCGCTGCGCGGCAGACGCAATAAGCGCTGTTGGAGTTGTTGGCGCTCGGCTTCGTACGCCTTGACAGTGGCTTCGGCGGCCCGAACCTCATCTTGCACCTGCTTGTGTTCGGCGCGCAACTCCGCCAGCCGTTGCGCACTACGGCTCAACATAGCGGTGCGGTGTTCTTCGGCCAACGGCTGTTCGCAGACCGGGCAGCGTGCCGTCGTGACATCGGCCAGCGTATCGTTTTGCCGCTTGATGATGTCAGCGGCGTTTTTGCTGGCGATCTCCCGCTCTTTGGCCGCGTCGATGGCGAGCCGGGCGGCGGCAATCTGCTCGTCGATCACTTGGCTACGTTGGGTTAACTCCGCCAACTGCGCCAGTTGTCGTTCCAGATCGGCAATCCGACTCTGCAACTGGGTCACCTGCGCTTCTTGTTTTGTCACCTGCTGGCGGGCGTCTGCCAGGCGGGCTTGCTCCTGTTGGGCCTGCGCCAGGGCCGCTTCGAGCCGTTCCTGCTCCGCCACAGCGGGCGCCAGGCGCGCTGCCTTTGTTTCTGCTTCGGCCACCATCTGTAGATCGTGTTCAACTGCGGCCAGTGCGGTCTGTGTCTGGGCAAGTGCTCTGTCCAGTTCGGCCTGGCGGCGCTCCAACTGTTGGCGTTGGCGAAGTTGTGCATCCAACTCTTGTTGGCTCGCCTGAGCGGCCAGATAGTGGTCATGGCCGGTCTGGTGGGCGGCCACCGTTGCTCGTGCCGCTTCGGCCTGTTGTAGTGCGGTGGTCGCTGCCGCTTGCTGCGCTGCCAGGGCATCGACCTGGGCAAGGAGTTGGATGTGGCGGTTGCGCAGCGTGTTTACCTGCTGCTGGACCTGGTCAAGAACGTTCCGCCGCGCCGTTACTGCGGCCAGTTGCGTTTCAGTAGAGGTGGCGTGGGCCGTAGCCTTTCTAATTGCACCCGTGCGCTCGGCGACCGCCTCTTCCAGCGGGGCCAACCGCTCTAGCCGGGCGGCAAGGGCCGAAATACGGACATCGAGCTCCTGGCGCTGGTCGCGCAGCAGGCGCGCCGGTTCGCGCAGCCGGTCGGAAGCGCGGCTATACTCCTCGACCTGCAAGAGCCGGTCGAAGGTTGGTTTGCGTTTGCCGGACGGTTCGAGAAAGATGGCGGTAAAGGTCCCTTGGGGGACGCCGACGGCGTCGCGAAAGAGCGCGGCAAGGTCGGAACCCGTGTCGACACCCATGTGTTGGCGCAAGAAGCGTTGGACATCGGCCTTCCCCTCGCAGATCTTCAACTGGAGTTCGCTGTCGAGGATGCGGTAGTGGGTGGATGAGCCAACGCGCCGCACCACCTGGTAGCTGCGCCCATCGAGCGCGCTGCGGAATTCGACCAGGATTTCGGCGCTATCGGCGCCTTCGCGGACAAAATCATCGTGGCGATATTCGAGCGCGTCAAAGAGCACAAAACCGATTGCCTCCAGGATGGTGCTCTTCCCCGCACCATTGTGGCCGACAATCGCATTGACTCCATCGCCAAAGGCAAGCTGGGCGCTGCGGTAGCTCTTGGTGTTGTTGAGATGTAGCGAAAGTATCTGCATATTTGGTCAGACAACGGGTGCGGAAGCCGTCTCCACCGCCTCGATCCGGTTAGCCAACTCGGTGAGAATGGCGTCGGGGGCGGCATCCCCCAGCGCCAGGCTCTTGAGCGCCAGTGCGGCGTCGGTCCACCGTTCGCTCTGGTCGCGGAAGCGGGCATCTTGCTGGAGCAGATGGTTGACCACATGGCGCTCGAGGTCCGCGCGGCTCATCCCTTCTTCGGCCTCGAAGACCCGATCCACTGGCTGTGTCATGTTCTTGACCAGCGGGAGCAGGGGGTTATAAGCCTCGATCACCAGTTGTTCGAGCACCCGCAGATCCAGGGCGCTGCGGTCGAAGGGAAGCACCCCGTGCAACTGCACTTCGACCACCGGGCGCTGGTCCGCAACCACGCGCCGAGCCCCCACATCGCGCGCCTTACGTTGGAAGAGTTCACAACAGTGGTCGCAAAGGAGCTCGGGTGTATTCAACAGGTCGGTCTTGACAATGAGACGATGAAATGTACGGCGTTGATTGGCGCGAAGTTCGACCCGATGACGGGCTTCGCCCTCTGTGCGTGCGCCATCGGTGTTCACCTCGACCAGATAATAACCCCGCTCAGGCCAGGCCGTTTCGTTGATGGCGCAACTCTCCAGGCTACCGGGGTTGTAGATCCAGCCGTCAAAGTTGTAAGGCTTGTGGATGTGACCAAGCGCCAGGTAATCGACGTGCGGTCGCAACAGGGACCACTGGCGCAGCGATAGCCCCCCTTTGTCGGGGAGCACTCCTTCGACACCGGCGTGGGTGACAAAGATCGTATACTCGATGCCATCGCGCGGCAGAGCAGCCAGCGCCGCAGCATAACGTTCGATCGCTTTATCGGTGGCGCTGCCGGTGTACCGCAGCCCATGCACGCGCAGCCCTGGCAACGGATCGAAATACGAGCCCTGCCGGTTGTTGTACCGGGTAAGCTGGGGTTCGCCGTTGATAAACTTGGGGTGCAAAAGGATGAGTAACTGGCGCGCCGCCAGCATCTCCACCCAGCCCAGCTTCTCATCCTGATAGGCAAGTTCGTGATTGCCTTCAACCGCGATGCAGGGGATACTCGCGGCTTTGAGCCGTTCCAGGGCGCTCATGGCCTGGTTGAGCGTCAAGGCCTCGATGGCGCGCTTATGAAAAAGATCACCGGCAAGGATGACAAAATCCACCCGCTCGGTGCATGCAGTCTCGATGACGTGATAAAAGGCGCGCCCAAAATCGTTGTAGCGTTCGCGATTGTTATATTGCCAGTAGCCGAGATGAGAATCGGCAAAATGTAAAAAGCGTGCCCTCATAATACGCCTCGGGGGTCTGTAAACGATTGGCCGCAGATACGGCGGGTTTAGCAGATCGACGCAGCCA
This sequence comes from Chloroflexota bacterium, assembly GCA_003577005.1. Next base: position 42,685 of record QEUW01000014.1, read on the forward strand.
AAACCGGTCTGGCTACGCACACTGCGTGTGATTTTCTTCTCGTTTTGCTGTTCCCCAAGAGGGGGCGACTATTCGGAAAGCCTTGCCTCAGCGACTATCGGTAACGAGCCGGCTGAGCGCTGTGCTGACGATGCTGACGATCACACCGGCCAGGAGGGCAGCCACAAAGCCGTTGAGCGGGCCGCCAAAACTAAGCCACTCCCGATCTCCCACCAGCCCGGCCAGAAACCCGGTCAACAGCAACATGAGCGCATTGATGACCAGGGTAAACAGCCCCAGGGTGAGGATGGTGACAGGGCAGGAAAGCAAGCCGACAACTGGCTTGACCAGCGCATTGACAAGGCCAAAGAGCAGAGCGACGATCAACAGGCCAGGGAACTCGGTCGTCAGATTCATACCATTGGGGATAAAGAGATTGACCGCAAATGCGGTCACCCAAAGCGCTGCCGCGTTGATCACTAGGCGGAGCAACAGTCCAATCATTATCGACTCCTACTCGATCTTGCGGCGCATGGTGAGCAATGTTTGCCGGGTGCGGAAACCCATCTGGCTAGCCAACTCGAGCGCTGCTGTGTGTTCGCGATTGAGGGTCAGGTTGACTGGCCAGCGCGGATAATCGCCCAGGGTTGAGAGCGCCCATTGCAACAAGCGCTCTTCGTGGCGACCGTACAGCTCTGGTCGTACCCACAACTGAAGCTGATGCGCGCCGCGCCAGCGCATGGCTGTCAGCACAAGTGCAGCGTCAAAATGGTGACGGTGTGTCTGGATACAACGGCGGTAGACACGGCTCCGCCCGACCGCTCGCCCCAGCCACTCGAGCACTTGCTGTTCAAACGTGAGCTGGAAATCGACGCGGCGTAGCGCTCGCCACCACTGCGCCTGCACCCCATATTGCAGATTGGCGAGTTCGTACAGCGGCTGCCACTGGCTGGACGAAAAGGTGGTAAGCTCTTGCGGGATAGTCACCTCCGGCAGCTTGGGCAAGCGGTCCAGCCGCAGATCCACACTGCCCCCCACTACCTCGAAGTCCATCCGCTCGTATAGGTGGCGAGCGATCGTGTTGCGTTCATAGACCTGAAGCACCGCCCATCGTCCATCGTGTTCGCGAATATGCTCGATGGCACGCCCCATCAACCGTCGTGAAATACCCCGGCCACGAAAGGGTGGCGCCACGGCCACATTGGCGATTTGCCAGCGATTCCCCTCACGATCGGCCTTTTGTACCGTTACATTGCCGACAACCTGCCCCCCCTCGACCCAGACGAAACCACCGAAGAGGTCATCAAACTCACCGGTGCTCCGGTTGAGGAAGCGCAACACCCCGCCAATGTGGCTCATGATCCGCATCTCGCGCAGAGCCGCACTGCCGCGGGCGTCTAGCTCATGGGCAAAGGCGTCGGCGATCAGCTCTGCCACCGGGCGCAGGTCGCGACCAATGTCAAAAGGGCGGATGCCGGACACAGGCGAATCGCCGATGCGTGATGTTGCAACGTGAATGACAGCCATGGTTCGTGGGCGTTGACCCTCTGAGAGATACGGATGCGTGGTGCGTATCCCATCTGCTGTGCCACGGATTGCACACCACGCATCACGCACCACGGATTATCCAGCGATACGCACCAATGCCGGGCGCAGCACGCGCCCTTTATATTCGTAACCTGCACGGAGTGTTTCGATGATATGTCCGCTGGGCACATCGTCATGGGGCTCGCTCGTGACTGCCTCGTGATGGTTGGGGTCGAAAGAGCCTTCCAAAGGCACCATCGTGACACCCTCTTCTTCCAGCAGCGCATACAGTTTTTTCTGGATCTGGCGGAACCCGGCCACCCAGGCCGCCTCGCTCTCATTTACGTCCGGCGGTACATTCTCGAAGGCCAGGTTTAGGTCGTCGAGTACCGGGAGCAGCCGTTTGAGCAGATGAACGCTCGCCCGCTCGATTTCTTCGGCCAGTTGCCGTTCCTGGCGACGCCGGCTGTTTTGAAAGTCGGCCGCCGTCCGTTGTAACTGATCGGTCAGCTCCTCGACTCTGCGCTGGGCAGCGGCCAGTTCGCTTTCGAGCTGTTCAATGCGTTCTTGCTCGGGTGACTTGTGTGTCTCCGCCTCTTCTGCGGCCAGCACTTCTTCCGCCGCTGTCGCCTCGGCTGTGGCGGACGGCTCGGCGCCATTGGTGGCCTCCACACCAAGCTGCGGCTCCTTCTCCCGCATCTCTTCCTCTAAGCTCTCAAAAGTCTTCTCTTGTGTCATCGTTCACTACCCTACGATTTCTTCGGCAACTTCGCTCATCAGTGCCGCCACATAGCGCACTGCGCCAATGGTGCGGCCGTACGGCATACGGATCGGGCCAAGCACGCCTAACAGACCGGTTGCGCGGTCCCCAGCACCATACCGGCCAATGACCAGGCTGATATCTTGCAACTCGGCATAACGGCCATCACCGGCGATGACGATCTGCACGTCATCGCCAAATGCTAAGTCACCGAGCACTTGTTCCAACACCGACCGCTGTTCAAAGACGCGGACAATCCGGCGTACATTGTCACCCCCGGCAAATTCGGGCGCCTCCAGTACGTGAGCCAGGCCATCTCGGAAGATCTGGCTGCTGAACTGCGTGTCCATCCGTGTCATCATGCCCGCTACGAGCATCGCCACTTGCCGGGCAAAAGGCGTTAGCAGCGGCATCTTGGCCTCGATGGCGGCCGAGTCGCACCCCGCCAGTTGGTCGTTCAGTTCATTGCTGGTCTGGCTCAGCTCCCCTTGCTCCATCGGCTCATCCAGATCGAGCAACTGTTGTTTGACCGCCCCTTCCTGCAGCACCAACACGAGCAGAACTTTTGTATCGTGGATACCCACCAGCTCCATATGTTTGAAACGGCTGCGAGCGGCGCGCGGGGCTGTAGCCAGGGCTGCATTCTGCGAAGCCTGCGCCAACACCGAGGCGCTCAAACGCAGCCACTGGTCCAACTCCTGGCGGGCGTTGCGGAACTGAGAGCGAATCACCCGGCGCTCCTGCGAGGTGAGCTCAGCATCGTCCAGGAGATTTTGGACAAAATAACGATACCCCGCGTCCGTAGGGACACGGCCGGCGCTCGTATGCGGATGGGTCAACAAACCGGCCCGCTCCAATGCCGCCAGATCGTTGCGGATCGTCGCCGAGCCAACCCCTAACTCATAATTTTGGGCAACCGCCTGGCTGCCCACAGGCTGAGCCGTATGGACATACTCCTGGATGACGATGTGGAGCAAGCGGCGCTGTCGTTCGGTCAGATCGGTAGACATACCTGGCAACCACCTTACAATTCTAATAACGCCGCGATCATAACACCGGCGAACATTTGTGTCAAGGTGTGGGAACAATTGACTCTACCAAGTGTCAATCACCACTGCCAATTGAAGCTCAATAAGCATTTTCATTGGCGCCCAAGAGCCACTGCACGATGGTGCGCAGCAAAATTTTGATGTCGAGGCCAAGCGACCAGTTTTCAATATACCAGAGGTCATACTTGGTTCGTTCGACAATCGAGGTGTCACCGCGCAAACCGTTGACCTGTGCCCAACCGGTGAGACCCGCCTTTTCGCGATGGCGGTCCATATAGCGCGGGATGATCTGGCGGAACTGTTCCACATAGACGGGTCGTTCAGGCCGGGGACCGACCAGGCTCATATCGCCGACCAGGACATTGACCAGTTGGGGCAGTTCGTCGATGTTGAAGCGCCGCAAAAAAGCGCCCAATCGGGTGCGCCGCGGGTCGCTTTCCACGGTCCAGCCAGGACCATCCACCTCAGCGTCCCGGCGCATCGAGCGGAACTTGATGATTTTGAAGGGCCTAGCATCCAGCCCCATCCGTTCCTGCACATAGAAGACCGGGCCCGGGCTTTCGAGCTTGATGAGCAGAGCAGTCAACAACATAAAAGGGCTCATGATCACCAGAGCGATGGCGCTGAAGACCAGATCCATACCACGCTTGAGCGTCAGTTTCCACCCGCGCAAGGCCACATCACGGATGGTCAGGAGCGGGAGGCCACCCAGGTCGCCGATGCCAACCTCGCTCGCCATGATCTGGAAGACATCGGGGAAGACGCGGATGCCTACTTTTTCGCGCTCGCAGAGGCTGATAATGTTGACCAGCTCCTGGTGGCTGCTCTCGGGCAGACCGATGATCACCTCATCGATGCCATGTTTGTCGATGATCCACGGAATATCCGCGATGGCGCCCAACACAGGCGTCTCTTGAAAGAGCTGTGTGTTGATGGCGCGACCATTATCCACAATCCCGACCACCTGATAGCCGAGCTTACGATTCTGGCGGATCTTTTGCAGCAGCATCTGGCCGACTTCACCGGCGCCGATGATCAGCACCCGGTCATCGCCAATGCCGCGCGCCTGGGCTGTCCATTGGATCTGGGCGTGGAGACCGCGCAGGAGGGTCAGCAACCCAATATTCACTGCCCAGGCAATGATGATAAAGCGGCGATGGGGGTCAAAATTGCTCAGCGCCAGCCCCAAGAGGGCGACGGTGAGCAGGACAGCAAAGGTGTTGTAGACGATGATCTTGAAGAACTCGTCAAGATGGCTGATGGGCCGGCGCCGCTGGTACATCTGCTGGGAAAAGAAGATGAGTACCACCAGCACAGTGTTGAGCGCAGGCAAGGGCCAGAATTCGACAAACGGCCCGATCAACACCTCTGGGTTGCGAACGAGCAGAAAGTGCGCCAGATAGTAGGCGCCCCAGGTGCAGCCAATATCGACCACGACGAGCGCAGCAACAAAGAGAAATTGGGCGCGCTTCATCAACACCGGCTGGCGCGCCCGCCGGCTCTGGTACACTTCCTGCGCTGCTGTTTTTGTGATCGTCTGTTGCATAGCTGCAACTCACGTACGTTGCCGGCAAAAGCGCCACAAATGAAGCGCCACGTCCACCCCCCCCCGGGCCGCCACACCGAGCGGAATCAACTGGTCAACGAGCCAGGATGTCTGATCCCGATAATGCTTGACATAAAAGAGCCACATCGCCTCATAAAAGTCGATACGGGTTTTGCTGCTCTGGCTGCTGGACGCACGCTTGACATGGGTCACCTCGCTCTGGCCATTATACCAGATCTCCCACCCGGCATCCTTGATCCGCTTGGCCCAATCCAGATCTTCGCCGTACATAAAGAAGCGCTCATCCAACAGCCCTACCTGGGCCACCGTTTCGCGCCGTAACTGCATGTAGGCGCCTACCACCGAATCAACGGGATGAACCGCATCCTCAGGCAGATAGTCCAGATTGTAGGCATTGAAGCGCCGGTTGTTGGCAAAAAGCCGGCTCAAACCG
>QEUW01000843.1 GCA_003577005.1 Chloroflexota bacterium
ATGGGCCTGTGGAAAAGGTTTGGGGTTAGGACAATGCTTCGAGCAAAGCTCTGGCTTCTTGCAGATCCGCGGTGTCGAAGCCTTCGGTGAACCAGCCGTAGACCGGCGCTAACATCTGGTAAGCTTCTGTCCATCTGCCCAGGGTTTGCCACAGGCGCGCCAGACTTATGGTGGTGCGCAGTTCCAGCGATCTTGCGTTCTGTTGGCGAGCGATTTCGACAGCTTGCTGGTAACAGGATTCGACGTCAGGCACAGATGCACCCTGCGCCAGCAACAATGCACCCTTGAGGCGAAGGAGTTCTGCCTGCCAGAAGCACTCGCCGGTCTGCTCTACGACGGTCAGCCCTTCCTGCAACGCGGCCAGCCCTTCGCTGTACTGCCCGGCCATCCCATAGGCTTCGCCTAATAAAGCCAGTTCATAGGTAATGAAAATCCGGCGGCCGGTTGTCATTTGGGCCGTGAGATTTTGCTGCACCTGTGCAATCCCCACTGTCGACTCGCCTTGCATCGTCAACAGCCATCCCTGGTGCATCATCCCAGCCGCCAGATAGTGGGAAAAGCTGTACTTGGTGCAAAGGGCAATCATCTCCTCGGACCACGTTTGCACCAACTCAGTTTTCCGCAAGAAATGATACAGCATGATCGCAAAGCGGTGTGTCATAACAAAGCGAATAAAGTGATCCTCAGTTCGACCTAGCATCACCGCTTGATCCATGCGCAGGCGGGCCTGATCAGGGTAGCCCAGCAACCATAAAGTCAGTGCTGAATGACGGAGACCGGCTTGCAAAACATCGTCAAAAAACAAGTGATCCCAATGACGTGGTTGAGTGGTGGATTGGTGAATCACCTGCTTTAGATGGGCTTGGACCAGATCATGCTTCCCCAGTTCGTGAAGAACCATCAGGGCAAGATTCTCTTCTGCCAGTTGGTGTGCTGTCGTCCATGCGCCGCGGTGCCCGTAGAACACGCGCAACGCTAGCCGCACCGCAAACGTTTGAACCTTATCCCCGACGCGTTGGCACAATTCAAGGGCTTTCGTGTAAATCTGGCCAACCTCCAGCACCGCGTGCCCCTGGGTGGCACTCACCACCCTACCAAGCATGATCAGTTGGGTCATTGCCTGTTGTAGATGTTCGGCTGTCTCCGGCAAAGTGTCGAGCAACGCCAATCCATGCTTCAGATGCGCGGTTGCCTCGTCATAAGCCCCAATGCGCCTGGCGACTTCGGCAGCCCGTTGGTAGCACTGAATAGCTTTCTCCAGCAAACCCGCCTGCTCGTAATGTACGGCTACCTGGCCACTGACTGGATCCAGATTGGTGGCATGGATGATTTCCAGCGCCTGGGCCACGCGGCGATGCAATATACGCCGATGTACGAGGCTGATGGTAGTATAAGCGACATCACGAATGCGGTCATGGCTGAAGTCATACGCCTCGACGCCCTGCTCACGGACAATCCGCCGCTGCCACAGCTCGTCCAGTCCGCGCACCAGCGCATCTTCGGCCAGATCGCTTGCCTGCGCCAACACGGGGAAGGTAAACGAGCGCCCGACCACGGCGGCCAGACTGGCAAGTTCCTGCGCCGCAGGCGAAAGCTGAAGCAGGCGGCGTTGGATGACGGCGTACACCCGTGGGGGTAGAGGGACTGGAGCGGACAAAGAGAGCGGGAAAGCGGAAAGGTCTCCGCCACGCCGCGACTCCCCTTCTCCTCGACTCAGTTCTGTCCGCATCGTTTCGACCACAAAGAGCGGATTGCCTTCTGTCTCTCGATAAATGCGGCTCGCCCACTGGGTGACATCTTTATTGGTCAGATGTCCTGCAAGCACCGCCGTTTCTTCAATACTCAATGGCGACAACTCTATCTCGCTCCACTGCCTTTCACGCAGCAATTGCTGCCGCAGCGTTTGGAGCGGGTGCTGCTCATCCATTGCCTCGCTTCGCACCGTCCCCACAACCAACAATCGCGTCTCTTGATCAAAGCGC
>QEUW01000327.1 GCA_003577005.1 Chloroflexota bacterium
GGGCCGACCTCCGGGAGGTGACCGGAGACAACCTGATTTGTCGAGCATTCATCCGGTCACCTCCCGGAGGTCTTATCGAAATGTAACGTTGTCGAATTACTCAGACCTCCTCAATCTCTCCCAATTTCTATGGTAGGGAGACTGGAGAGATGATCATGATTCAGAAGTTTGGACGGAGAAAATTTATTATGGCGTCGAATGACAGAATCGCACGCGAAACAGCCTTTACTCTCGATACCTCCAGCATCAAGTTTGGCCCTAGTGTGACGCGCGAAGTGGGCGCCGATATGGCCGCGCTCGGCGCCCGGCGGGTGATGGTCGTCACCGATCCGCGGCTGGCGCCGAGCGAGCCGGTGGCGATTGCGCTCGATGCCCTGCGCGCCGAAGGGATCGACGCTGTCCTCTTTGACCAGGTGCGCGTGGAGCCGACCGACCAGTCGTTCAAAGAGGCGATCCGTTTTGCCGGCGCGGGTAATTTCGATGGCTACGTAGCCGTAGGCGGCGGTTCGAGCATGGACACGGCCAAGGCGGCCAATCTCTACACCACCTATCCAGCCGATTTTCTCGACTATGTCAACCCGCCCGTGGGCAAAGGCAAACCGGTGCCGGGCCGGCTCAAACCCTTTATTGCCATCCCAACCACGGCAGGGACCGGCAGCGAAACCACCGGTGTCGCCATCTTTGACTTTGTCGAGATGCACGCCAAAACGGGGATCGCCCACCGGGCGCTGCGCCCGGTCATGGGGATCATCGACCCGGACAACACGCGCACGCTGCCCAAGATGGTCGCCGCCTGTAGCGGGCTGGATGTGCTCAGCCATGCACTGGAGTCGCTGACTGCGCTGCCCTATAACCAGCGCCCGGCCCCCGAGCGGCCCGCTCTGCGCCCTGCCTATCAGGGCGCCAACCCCATCAGCCAGCTTTGGGCATCCCGCTCAATCGAAATGGTTGCGAAGAATCTGGTGCGCGCCGTCGATGACCCTGAAGATGACGAGGCGCGCGCAGAAATGCTGCTGGCGGCGGCCTTTGCTGGCATCGGTTTTGGCAACGCCGGGGTGCATCTGCCGCATGGCATGTCCTATCCGGTGTCGGGAATGGTGCGCGACTTTGTGCCGCCGGGCTATTCCACCGACCATCCGTTGATTCCACACGGAATGTCGGTGATCCTCAATGCGCCGGCTGTTTTTCGCTGGACTGCGCCTACGAGCCCGGAGTTGCATCTCTACGCCGCCAGGCTCATGGGGGCCGAGACGCGCGGCGCTGCACCAGAAGACGCCGGTGAGATCCTGGCCGGCGCCATCATCAAGGTCATGCAGCAGACGGGGATGCCCAACGGGTTGGCCGCCGTCGGTTTCTCCGAGGCCGACGTGGACAAACTGGTGGAGGGCACCATCCCCCAACACCGTGTGACCAAGCTTTCACCCAAGCCAGCCACGCCAGAGGACTTGCGCAAGCTCTTTTTGAACTCGATGAGGATCTGGTAGGGACTGGTAAATCAAAAAGCCGATAGCGTACGGCTCAGCGGGGTTTGGCTTACAGCCTCCCGCACCAACCCGCCGACTTCGGCTTTTCATAAAGGCCAGGACGTGTCGCCTGTACAGCGTCCCAGCAAATGATGCCAATCATAACACGAGCAGCCGCTCACGCTGATGAGTTGGAATACAGCTGCTCTGTGTCGTCGATCACACGTTGCGCCGTACGATCCGCCTCGTGACGGCGTTGTCACAAGACTTTGCGGAAGCTGAACGAATTCGGGGGATATCAAATCCGTTCAGCTTGTACAACAGACTTGTACGCACGCCAGGAGTGTAGAGCAACACAGAAGGCGCCAGTATTTCACAGCCCAACCAGGTTTGTACTGTCTGTTGTCTTAAACTGATTTGGCGCCCTCTGTGTTGTAAAACGGCAACCGCTCGAATGAGGGTCAACCGGGGAGGGTGGGCCAAGAGGAACGAGAATCTGAATCTTCTGTCGCCGGCCGGGTCCACCAGGCACAGCCGTCGGTTTCTTCAGGCGGCTGGTTCGGGTGGATACTATGGCTTGCCTACAGCCAGCAATCCTCTGTGGCCCAAGTAATGAGGCTTATGGGACATAGTATAGCAGCATTTGGGCGCAATGAAGCTTTCAATCACCTTACACTATTTTGAATTGCGGTAAGGTAACTCTACCGGTCTAGAAAGTACTCTAGCGTAGGCGGAGTTCGCACGCCGACGTGCGAACGGCTCACCCGCCGGTACATACCCTGTCGCAGGAGGACCGCCGGCAAGACTATGCCCGCGCAACGACAAAAATAACCCGGTGAACCTGATCCGGCTGAGAAGGGGAGATCGGCGTTAGCCCTTTGAATCTGTCAGCCTGACCTGGCTCAACGGGCAGTTCGGGTGGTAGAGGCGCCAATGGACCATAGGCCAGCCGCTTGAGAAACCGCGTGGCCAGGGTGTCGGCGGCGAATAGAGGTAGGCGCAGCAGTTGGCTGCGGGCAGCCGCTACCAGCGTCTGTCTGGATGAAACGCCGGTTGGAGTCGGCAACGAACCATAGAACTGGAGTGTCTGAAACCCCGCTTGCTGTAATAGAGGGGCCAGGAGCAGCACCCCCGGATAGCGGACGCTCAACTTGCCGGGCACAAAGTGGGGCCAGTCTGGGTTGCTTGTTCCAATAAGCAGTTCGCCGGCCGGGGCGAGAATGCGACGGGCCTCGCCTAGAAAAGCGTCGGGTTGCGGCAAATAGTAGATCGCTTCAAACGAAAGCACCAGGTCAAAAGCACCATCCGCAAAGGGCAGAGTCTGCGCATCGGCCCCAACCAGAGGGATACTATCACCGTAGTGGCGCCGGGCGGTTGCCAGCACTCCGTAGGTTAGATCAGAGCCAACCACCTGAGCCGCAACACGCGCAAGCAGACCAAGACCTATACCGGCGCCACACGATACTTCGAGCACGCGTTTTCCCTGCGCCAGCGAGTTGCCCAGCGCGTAGCGTTGGCGGATGCGCGCCATCTGTTGCTGATTGAGATAGCTTCCTGGCAACTCGGTGATGGCTGTGAAGTCTTGCGTCGCACCGGTGGCCGTGTTTGCTCTGGGTGGCGCCATCAGCCCTGGAGCAACTCCTGCAACCGCTGGCGCGCCGCATTGGGGTCGGCTTTGCCTTTGGTCGCCCGCATGACCTGGCCCATAAAGAAGCCGAAGAGCTTCGCCTCCCCGGCGCGATAGCGTTCCACCTCGGCGGCGTTGGCAGCGAGGATGGCGTTGATCTCCTGGTCGATGACGCTCGTATCGCTCACCATGCCCAGCCCTTCGCGCTCGACAATCGCCTGTGGATCGTCGCCCGTGGCAAACATCGTTTCGAGCACGCGCTTGGCCGTGTTGGGGGTGATAACCTTTTCGTCCACCAGCCTGAGCAGCCCGGCCAGTTGCGCCGGTTTGATCTGAACCTCGGCGATCTGGCGCAGGTCTTGTCCTTCGCCGTCGGCGTAGAGCAGGCGGAAGAATTCGGTAGTGAGCCAGGTTGCCAGGCGCTGGGGCTTGCCGTTTTCGGTGCCATAAGCGGCCACGGCTGCTTCAAAATAGTCAGCAACCAGCTTTTCACCGGTGAGGATATCGGCCTCGGCGCGGCGCAAGCCCCATTCACGCTCGTATCGATCCCGCTTGGCGCCCGCCAATTCGGGCATCTGGGCGCCGATCCGGTCGACCCACGGCTGTTTCACCCGGACCGGCGGCAGATCTGGTTCGGGAAAATAGCGATAGTCGTGGGCGCTCTCTTTGCTGCGCTGGAGGACGGTGCGCTGGCGCTGCTCGTCCCACCCCATGTTGACCTGCTCGACCGTACCCCCCTGTCTGAGTATCTCGACCTGGCGCTCGAATTCGTAGGCGATAGCCATACGCACGGCGCGCAGACTATTCAGGTTTTTGACCTCCACTTTGGTGCCGTATTCCCCACGCGCCTTCTGCTCCAGCGTACGCACGCTGATGTTGGGTTCGCAGCGCAGGGCGCCCTTTTCCATGTCACCGCTGTTGACGCCCAAGTAACGTAGGAGTGTACGCAACCGCGCCAGATAGGCATAGGCCTCTTCTGGGCTGTTGATATCGGCCTCACTGACGACCTCCATAAGCGGGGTGCCGGCCCGGTTGAGGTCGATGAGCGTGTGCTGGCCCACGTGCAACGTTCGCCCGGTGTCCTCTTCCAGATGGACGCGGCGGATGCGAATCTGTTTGGTTCCTCCGTCGGGGAGGTCAATCTCCAGCCAGCCTTGTTCGCAATGGGGGTACTCGTATTGTGAAATCTGGTAGCCTTTGGGCAGGTCCGGGTAAGGATAGTTCTTGCGGGCAAAGACAGCGGTCTCGTTGATCCGGCAATTGAGCGCCAGCCCGGTCTTGATGGTGGCCTCAACCGCGGCCCGGTTGATAACCGGCAACACGCCTGGCATCCCCAGGCAGATGGGGCAGACGCGGGTATTGGGTGGCGCCCCAGCATAATCGGTGGCGCAGGGGCAGAACATCTTGGAACGGGTCAGCAGTTGGGCATGCACTTCCATGCCGACCACCAGTTCGTACTGTTGGAGATCCGTCTGTGTTGGCGTCAGGAGAGTCATGTGCGTTTGCGGAACAGTAGTGATTCACTCTATCGTTATGTGTTCGTGTACAATGAACAGACGGGCGCCGGTAAGCCGTCCCTACGCAGAGGCCGCGCGCCCTCCACTGGCGATGATACCAGATAGGCTGTCATCCTGCAAAGCTGCGAAGGAAGAACAGGCGCAGCCCAATCGTAACGTCGCCTAGTGCGTTGCACGCGCAGCGTGCGATGCACTTTGAGCGCCCGCGAGGGAGAGGCGCAACGCACCTTACAGGTGCATCGTACCGGATTTGTAAAGTGCCTTGATTGAATCTAAACGATGGTGAGAATCTTACGGCTCTATCCGCTTTTGCTTTGTGTTATCGTTGCCCTGCTGTCGGCGCGGTGTGTTCGCAGCCAGACAGGTGCGCCACCGGCAGCGCCGATTTCTGTTCCGACTTTTACGCCGACACCGGCAATCGAAGGTATTGCTATCTTACAACCGGCCAATCCGATTGCGCCATCGCAGGAACTCCCTTCAGCGCCGGGTGAGGCGCCCGTTGCCCAGGCTGGCAGCGATCCACCTGTGGTTGAACCTGCGGCTGTAGTGGTGACGCCCACCAGTGGTGAACTAGAAGCGACATCACCCCCGGCGCCTACAGCCGTCCCCACCCCAACTGTCCCGGCGGGTGACCGGCTGGCCCAAGGCAAGACGTTGCACCGCTACGGGGACTACAGCGCGGCGCGTAGCGAATATGCTGCCGTCCTCAACACACCTGCTCTCGATGATCGCACCCGTCTCGAAGCGCGCTACGAGTTGGCCCGTTCGTATCTGGCGGAGGAGGCGTATGGCGAGGCGCTGGCAACGCTTGACCAGCTCGACCAGGAGATTGCCGCCGCTGGCGCCGACCCGGCCAATTTTGCCGCCAAAGATACCTTTCTGCGCGCCGAGGCGCTTATGGGCCAGCAACAGTATGGTCCTGCGGTCGCGGCCTACTGGCAATTTCTCGAAAGCTACCCGTGGATGGCCGAAATCGTGCAGGCGCGCATTGCCGCTGCCTATCGCGCCGCGGGAGATGCCGCCAGCGCCGCGGCTGCCTATCGCCGCGCCGCAGATGCTGCTACCGAGACATTGGCGCGGCTGCGTCTGCTCGAAGAGATGGCGGCAACCTATAGCGCAGCCGGTAACTATAGTGAAGCTGTGGCCGCCTATGACGAAATCCTGAGTATTGCCGAAAGTGCCCCATACCGCTCGCAGATGCACTACCAGGCTGGGCAGGCGTTGGCCAGCGCCGGTGATCTGCCTGGCGCAACCGAGCGCTGGCTGGCGGCCACCAACGAGGCGCCTGAAAGCCGCTCAGCCTACGCCGCGCTGATCGAACTGGTCAATCGGAACATCCCGTTCGACCTCTACCTGCGGGGGTATATCGACCTCAAAGCTGGGGCCTATCTGCCGGCGATCAACGCCTACCAGGCGTATCTGGAGAGCGTAGACGCCACCGACAGCCGTTATGCGTTGGCCCTGCATGGTCTTGGCCAGTCCTATTTGGGCGCCCAGGATCATGCGGCCGCGTTACCCTTCTTCGACCGCGTCCTTGCCGAATTTCCGGCTTGTGACTGTTTTGGCCAGGCATGGCTCGACAAGGCAGCGGCGCAAAGCGGTCTTGGCGACAGTGTTGGCGCACGGCGCACCTACCGCACCTTTGCCGGTGAGTACCCTGCTCATGCGCTGGCCCCTGAAGCGCTCTGGCGCAGTGGTCTGCAAGCGTTGCGCGAGGGCAACCAGATCGAGGCGGCTACCGATTTTCTGACGCTAGCGGATGGTTTCCCCGCCAGCGAACGGGCGCCGTTGGGTCTCTACACCGTGGCGCTGGGCGCAGTCCAGAATGGGTTGCACTCTCAGGCGGTGGACCTCTACGTGCGTCTGCAGCGCGACTACCCGCAATACCGTTGGGATGCGGTGGCCTACTGGCTGGGGCGCGCATACCAGGCGCGTGGCGAAACTGCCCAGGCGCAGGCCCAGTGGCGCACGCTGGTCGAAACAGCGCCCGACATCTACTATGGCATTCTGGCGGCCTACGCGCTGCGCCAACAGCCGCTGAGCGGCGGCAACATGATGACGGCCATGAAGACCATTGCCGGCCCGGCGACCCGGCTCCAGGGCGACGATGGCAGCCAGGCCTTTGCCGAACGCTGGCTCAACGATTGGCTACAGCTAGCCGACGACAATCTGGCCGCGCTGCCCGCCGATATTGCCCAAGACCCGGACCTGCGCATGGCGCGCCTGCTGCTCGAACTCGACCAGCGCGGGGATGCGCTCGCCTTGTTCGAGCGCGTCTATACACGCAACCGCGATACACCGCGTGCGCTCTACGCCCTTAGCCTAGAATTCGAGCGGCTGGGCGTCTACCGGTTGAGCATCCTGGCCATGGCGCGCCTGCTGGAATTTAGCCCTGCCAAGCTGGTGGAGGATGCGCCCATCTTCCTCCAGCAGCGGTCGTACCCGCGCCATTTCCGCCCGTTGATCGACCGCGAGGCCACCGGGCACAACCTCAATCCACTGCTTTTTTACAGCCTGATCCGCCAGGAGAGCCTGTTCGAGGAGGGTGCGCGCTCGTCGGCCGCGGCGCAGGGGTTGGCGCAGATCATCCCCGATACAGGCCAATGGATTGCCGACCGGCTCGGACACTCAGATTATATGAACGACATTATCTATCGCCCACATATCAACCTCTGGTTCGGCGCCTATTATCTCGACTGGGCGCGTAGTTATCTCGACGGCAACCTGGTGTCGGCTCTGGTAGGCTACAACGCCGGCCCAGGCAATGCCGCCGTCTGGCGCAGAACCTCCGGCCCCGATGATACGCTCTTTGTCGAAGCGCTTACGATCAACGAGCCGCGGCTCTACATTCAGTTGATTGCGGCGCACTTGTATCATTACACGCGGTTGTATGGGTGATGAGTGATGAGTGATGAGTGAATCAGATCTCACTCATCACTCATCACCCATCACCTATCCTACCCATCCTCTTTCTAATCACCAGGAGATCCTCCCATGTCCGACCGGCGCACCTTTACCAGCAAAGTCATTACCATTGAGCGATATATTTTGGAGCAACAGCGTGATTTCCCTGAAGCCACGGGGATGTTGACCAGCCTGCTGTACGATCTGGCCCTTTCGGCCAAGATGATCGCCAGCCACACCATGCGCGCCGGTTTGGCCGACATCCTGGGTGCGACAGGTGAGGAGAATGCCTACGGCGAACAAGTACAAAAGCTCGATGAGTATGCCGAGCGCACCATTTACCGGATGAACGACCACACCGGGCGTCTGTGCGTCATGGCCTCGGAGGAAGAGGAAGACATTATCCCGATCCCCACCAACTATCCCATTGGCCGCTACGTGTTGCATTATGATCCGCTGGACGGCTCATCGAACATCGACTATAACGTCAGCGTCGGCACGATCTTTGCCATCCATCGCCGCAAAACGGCCGGCAATGGCCCTGGCACGCTGGAAGATTGTCTCCAGCCGGGGCGCAACCTGGTGGCGGCGGGCTACATCATCTATGGCTCGAGCACGATGATGGTCTATTCCACTGGTCAGGGAGTACACGGCTTTACGCTCGACCCACGCATTGGTGAGTTTCTGCTCTCTCATCCCGATATCCGCATTCCAGAGAAGCCCAAGTACTACAGCGTCAACCAGGGCTACGAGCCGCGCTGGTCGCCCGGTATTCAACGGTATACACGCTGGCTGCAAGGGGAGAATGAGTTGGGGATATCGCTTTCGTTGCGCTACATTGGCTCGCTGGTGGCAGATTTCCATCGCAACCTGTTGGCCGGCGGCGTCTTCTACTATCCGGCGGAAAGCAAAGGTTCGGGCAGGGGACAAGGAAAATTGCGCCTCCTGTATGAAGCGGCCCCACTGGCGTATCTGGCCGAACAGGCGGGCGGGTACGCCTCTGACGGGACGCAAAGTATTCTGGATCTGCAACCAGTGAGCCTGCAACAGCGGGTGCCGCTCTTTATTGGTTCGTGTGATTTGGTGGAAAAGGCAGAAGAGTTTTTGCGAGGTGAGGAATAAAACAAAGATGGGCAGGATGCTGAAGATTGGATCCTTTGCCTCCCGCCCATCTTTGTTCTAACTGGCCGCAATACGGCCACTCTTGTTCCAGATATAGGTTGCTTTGCCTCTGGGCAACTTTGTCAGGTC
>QEUW01000328.1 GCA_003577005.1 Chloroflexota bacterium
TCGCTTATTAGCGCAGATGTGCCGGGCGTCGTGCGCGAGTTGATCAAGGAGAGCATGGACCAATGCATTCTGTGCTATATCACTGGCGCCACCGGGGACAATCATCCCAAGGCGCCTGAGGCAGGTTTTGCCGAAACACGCCGCGTGGGTCAGGTCTTGGCGACCGAGGCGATCAAACGCTGTTATGACGCACGCAAAGTGACCGAACCACTCCGCCTGCGCTGTCTCACCCGCACACTTCCGCTGCGCCTCCGCACGCGGGCGGACTTCGAGAAGCTGCCGCGTCACGGGGAGAGTGAGCGAGCAATTGAAGACAATCTGGTGCGCGTGGAAAAACCAGGGGCGGTGGTCGATGTGGAATTTTCGTTGCTCGCCATCGGGCCGGTGCTCTTTGTCGGCGTGCCGGGTGAGTTGGTGGCCGAGTTGGGCAGTGTGATCAAGTGGTTTGCGCCCTTCAAACGCACCTATATCCTATACCAGGCCACCGACAGTCTCGACTACATCGCTCATCCCAACGCCTATCTCTGGGGTGGCTTTGAAACCTTTTGCGCCCAGCTCTCCCCCTCAGCCGTGCGCCCGCTGGTCAATGCAATTTTGGACGCCGCCGAGGAGATCAGCGACTATCCGTGGAAGGAATAAACCCGTGCTGGCGTCACAGCAGTTTCGACCAGCCGGACATCGCTTCCAGTAGGTCGCCCTACCAGGGCGACGGCGCTGCTCATATCGCTGCTTATCGCTCACCCGCACGCTGGTCACGCTGATAGCGTGACCTACGGTAGAGTGCCGGTTTATTTTCTCAATCTTCATGATCCTGGCTCTAACCTGATTCGATCTGTCGTTCAACGAGTTTCATACTCAAGGAGGAAGACCCATGTCACAAACACATTCGCGCCGCGCCTTTTTGAAGATGGCCGCCGTTGGCATCAGCGGCGCTGCCTTGGCCGCCTGTGCCGTGCCGGTGCAAGTCCCGCAGGGTGGCGGTCCAGCCGCTCAGGAAAAGGTCGTGCGCATCCTGCTACCGTCGTGGGCGACCAGCGAGATCCCCTTTGACACCACCGCACGCCAGTTCAACGAGGCCAACCCAGGCACACGGGTGGAGATCCAGACCACCGGCGAAGGGTGGGACACCAAAGTCATGGCGCAGATCCAGGAAGGCACGCTGGAATGGTGTGGAGCTGGCATTGCCTCATCGGCCTCGTCGAGCCTGCCCCGCTGGATCCTCAGCGGCATGGTGCAGCCGATGGATGACTTTATCGCCTCTTCTAGCGTCGAGGGCGCCGGGGAGATGCTCAACGACATGATCCCCACGCTGCGCAATGCCTCTACCTATGAAGGCAAATTCTGGGGCATTCCGTACAGTTTCGAGAACATTAGCTTCAACTGGCGCACCGACTACTTTGCCGAGGTCGGCGCCACCGAGCCGCCCAAGACCTTCGACGAATGGCTGGACGTGGCCCGCGCCCTCCATGAATGGGGCGCCGACCAGCAGATCTTTGCCACTTCCTTCATCCCCGATCTGGATGCCTCGGTGGGCACGCTCATCTACGGCTCGCTGGAACAGCCTTTCGACGAGAACATGTTGCTCAAATGGGAGTCGCAAGAGGCTATCGATGCCCTGAACTTCTACAAAACAATGGTGGATGAGGGGTTGACCCCACCCAATGGTTTCGACGGCTATCGCGACGCCTATCTGGCCGGCAAGGTGGCCTCGTTGCAGGCGCAAAGCTCGCGCGGCGTGTGGGGTCAGCTCGCCTTTGGCACCGACAAAGTGACCACCTCGCCCGTACCGGTGCGTGGCGACACCCCGAGCGCGGGCACACCCTTCTGGGGCAACTGTGTCTCCATCCTCAACAAGGCGCCCTACCCGCAAGAGGCGCTGGATTACTTTGTCTTTACGATGGGGCCGCAGAATGTCGACTTCCAGAAGACGGTGATCAAAACCGGTAAGACGCCGGTCTATGAGTCGGCCTATCGTGACATCATCGATACAGACCCGCAGTTCGGCACCTACAAGTGGATGGCCGACATGCGCGAGCAGGTGGATCGCTCGGTGCCGCGACCCTTCAACAACTACTTCTCCATCCAGGACACGCACTATCGCAAGTATATCGTGGAGCTGGTCACCCCCGGCTCCACCATGACAGCCGAGGAGTGCGCCCAGGCGATCCTTGCAGACAGCCTGGCAGAGATCGAGAAGCAGCAGGCGTAGAGAGTAGGGGTAGGGAGCAGGTGTACTGGCACATGAGGTTAAGTAGCTTAACGGGAGGTGCAACGCACTTTTCAAGTGCATCGCACTTGTAGCACGCTATCTAACCTGATGTGTCAGTACACCTATTCCCTACCCCCAAAAAAGGAACAACTCATGCGCACGATCAGAACAAGCTTGCAGCCGGGCACCCTGTTTGTCTATCTTTCGCTCTTGTTGATCAGCCTGGCCTGTCTGTTGCCGGTGGTCTGGACCGTGTCGGCCTCGCTCAAGGACCGCGAGGAGCTCTACATGGCGACGCCAGCGCTTATCCCGCGCGAGCCGACGCTGGCCAACTACGATTGGATGCTCTCGCAGGCGGACATGAGCCGGCTGCCGCTCAATATGTGGAACAGCATCAAGGTGACGCTAGGTTCGGTGATCATCCAGTGTGTCGTGGCGACCATGGCCGGCTTTGCCTTTGCCCGGCTGGACTTCCGGGGGCGGGATCTGATCTTCTATCTGCTCATCTTGCTCATGTTTGTGCCCAGGGCGGGCGGGCTGATGGCGCTCTATGAACTCATGTCCTCGCTCAACCTGCGCAATTCGCACCTGGGCCTCATGCTGCTCTTCCCCAGCGCTATCAGCGTGGCGCTCTTTGTCATGCGCCAGAGTTTTCTGGGCGTGCCGCGCGAACTGGAGGAAGCAGCCATCATGGACGGGGCGAACACGTGGCAGCTCTTCTGGCACGTGGATGTGCCCATGGTCAAGGGCGGCATTGCCGTGGTCGCCATCTGGGAATTCATCTACGTCTGGGGCGAGTATCTCATCACCCTGACCATGCTCGACTTCCCCGAACTGGAGACGGTCTCGATTGCCGTGACCAAATTGCAGGGGTGGGGCGCACACTTTACCTCGAGCATCCTGGCGGGCTATGGCGCCGAGGCTGCGGCCTATGTCATCGCCATGGCGCCGGTGATCCTCATGTTCATCCTGCTGCAAAAGTGGTTTGTGCGCGGGCTGAGCGAGGGGATTCTTAAGCTTTAGCTGTCACTTGAGGTGTGCGTGATTCGTCTGGTAACTCGTCACCGGGTCTTGGCGCCTCTGTGCCGGCCTTGTCCAGAATGCGGCGGAAGGCTTTGCGCTCGCCGCGTGCTACGCGCTCCCGAAAATAGGTTTCTGTGCGGAGGGCAGCCAGTTTTTCCGCGACAGCTACATTGATGAGTTGGTTAACGCTCGTGCTCTCTTGCTCGGCCACTTTCTTCAACTCAGCGAGCAAAGATGTTTGCAGGCGTAGGGCATAGTTACTAACTTTCGTGGTCATCTTGCTAATCTCCTGAGGGCTTCTCCCGGTCGAAGAAGCTCGATCCCAAAGCGGCTGGTGGCCTGGGTGAAATGCCGGATGTTGAAGGTGACAATCGCGTCTGCCTGTCCATTGATAGCAGCCGCTAACACATGTTCGTCAGCAGGGTCATGTAGGGTAGGGCGCCACAAGAAGAAGGAGGACACAGGAATGACGATCAGCGCAAGGCTATCCAGAAACAGATCGATTTCCTCCGCGGTCAGTCCCGCTGCTCGTAAGTTGTCTGGTTGTTTCAACACCGCTTCATACTCCAGCATCATGCTGACGTTGACAACAGCCTCGAAGCGCTCTTCGTCAAGCAGTTCCAGCAAGCGGCGGGATGCGCCGGTGGCGCTGCGGTGGCGGCGGAGGCGGTGCGCGAGATCGGGCGCATTCGCCAGCAGCGGTGGGGCAACCTGTGGGGGTACTTCTTTATTGCGCCGGCGGTGATCCTCTACCTGGTCTTCCAGGCGTGGCCGATCCTGCGTGGGCTTTTTATGGCCTTTTCTGATTACCGCTGGATCGTGCCTGCCACCCACGGTTGGGCGGGCTTCAACGGGTTGGCCAACTGGGTCGAAATGTTCCAGGACCGGACCTTCTGGCACAGTTTCGCCATTGCCGTCCAGTTCAGCTTGATGGTCATCCCGCTGACGCTGGCGCTCTCGCTCTTTACGGCGGTGCTGATTTCACAGGTGCGCAACGGCGTGGCCGCGGCGGTCTTTCGCGTCATCGCCTATCTGCCCGTGATTCTACCCATCTCCATCGCTATGCTCGTGTGGGCCAAGCTCTTTGACTTTCGCTTTGGATACTTGAATGTCCTGTTGCAAGAGCTGGGCGTGCAGAACCCGCCCAACTGGCTCGGTTCGCCCAGCACGGCGCTCTACGCTATGGTTATCCCCACGGTCTGGTCGCGCTTTGGCAGTTGGACGTTGCTCTTTCTCATCGGCATCTACAACATCAACCGGGAGATCTACGAGGCGGCGCGTGTGGACGGCGCCAACGGCTGGCACCAGTTTCTCTACATCACGCTGCCGCTGCTCAAGCCGGTCTTTACCCTGGTGTTGGTGCTCGGTTCGGGTGTGGTGAGCGCGACCGAAGAATCGATGATCCTCTTTGGCGGCACCACGGGCGGCCCGGCCGAGGCGGCGCTTACGACCGGTGTCTATCTCTACCGCCTCGCCTTTATCCACGGCGATATGCGGATGGGCTATGCCGCTACCATGTCGCTCTTCCTCGGCCTGGTCAACATGCTGGTTACGCTCTTCGTCTTTAAGACCTTACGGACGGAGCGGGCATAGACAGCCATGACCCAACTCAAACTCTTGGTTGCCCCCGACCTCCACTACTGCGCCGATCTACAGGGGGAAGTCGCGGCGCTACGCTCGCTGTTGCCGCCGGACGAATATGATCACATGCGCGATAGCCAGCTCTTCTGGCACAACGAACTGCTGGTGGAGCAGATGGACACGATGCTGGCGGCGCTGGCGCGCCTGGCTGCCCAGGAACAGCCGGATCTGCTCATCTTTTTGGGGGACGTAGTCAACACCAACTGGCCGGAGAATGTGACACGGCTGGCCGCCCGGCTGCGGGAATTCGCCTGCCCGCTCACCTTTGTCACCGGCAACCACGATATCTATCTGGATGCGTTCGACAGCCGCGTGCAAGAGGCAATTACCCCCGGCGACTTTGCCACCGGGATGCGCTACCGGCTCTTTGGTGATGTCGGGTTGATTTTCCTCGACCTCTTTGTGCGGTACGAGAGTGGGGGATACCACAAGTGGCTGCATTGGCAGCAGGGCGCCACAGGCGTGGACTACCGGCCACAAGATGTAGCCGCGGCGATCCAGCTCCTGGCCGACCACCCGCAGACGCACTTTCTTGTCTTTGGCCATTTTCCGATGGCCGAGCCGGCAGCCGAACTCGTCCAGCCGGGGCGAAAAGTTGGTCGCAACTGGCCGGGTGGGGCGCCGCTCTTTCAGGAACTGGCGCGGCCGGGGAATCTCATGGGCATCATCACGGGGCACCAGCATTTTGCCCATCTCCAGTGGACTGCACACGGCTTTCACTGGACGCTGCCGGCGTTGGTGGAATATCCCTGCGCTGCTGCCATCGTTGAAGTGGACGACATCACCGTGTCCGGGCGCCTGGTGCTGCCGGCGCCGCACCTCGCCCAGCGCTCCATCCAGGCGACCAGGCAGATCTGGACTTACGGCGCCGATGCAGATCGCCACTTCGCATGGCGCTACCGGAAGCCTTCATATGCTGGGCAAACGAGCACAACCTGACTTCCGGGAGGTGACCAGAATCAAGTTCCTCGACCAGACAATTTGTGGTCACCTCCCGGAAGTCTAGTCCACCAGATCTCAATCGCCCGGCGCCGGCTGCGGATAGACCCGCACCTGGGGCAGTTCCCCACCCCCTGCCCGCTCCTGGGGGCGCAGTTGGTCGTGATAGATGCGGGCGTACAGCTCGGAGGTCTGTAACAGATCCTCGTGCCTCCCCATAGCCGCGATACGTCCCTTTTCCAGTACGACGATCAGATTGGCCAGCCGCACGGTGCTCAGCCGCTGAGCAATGACAAAGGCAGTGCGCCCTTCGAGCAGCCGGGCCAGCGCAGCCTGGATCAGCCGTTCGGTGGCGGTATCGACGCTGGAGGTGGCGTCATCCAAAATGAGGATGCGCGGGTCTTTGAGCAGCGCACGCGCAATGGCCACGCGCTGTTTCTGCCCGCCGGAGAGCGTCACCCCGCGCTCGCCCACCTCAGTCTCATAGCCGTTGGGCATTGCCTGGATAAAGTCATGCGCCTGGGCGGCCTTGGCCGCGGCTATGATCTCTTCCTCGGTGGCGCCGGGCTGGCCAAAGGCGATATTCTCGCGGATAGTGGCAGCAAAGAGCGTCGTCTCTTGGAGCACGATGCCGATCTGGTCACGCAGCGAAGCCAACGTCACTCGCCGCAGATCGTGACCGTCGATGAGGACGCGGCCCTCGGTCGGATCGTAAAAGCGTGGGATCAGGTTGATGATCGACGACTTGCCTGAACCGGTGGCGCCCAACAGTGCGATCACCTGGCCCGGTGTGGCCTCGAGGTTGATGTGCCGCAGCACCCAGTGATGCCCAAAATAGGAGAAGCCCACATCCTCGAAGCGAACGTGGCCGGTCACCGGCGGCAGCGGATAGGCATCCGGCGCATCGGCCACTGCGGACGGCGTATCGAGGATCTCGAAGATGCGTTCGCCGGCGGTGGCAGCCATCGAAATGGCTGGGATGATCAGCCCCAGCCGGCGTACGGGCTGCATCAACTGCGCCAGATAGGTGGTGAAGGCGACTAGTTCACCCAACGTAAGCTGGCCCTGGATCACCTGCAAGCCGCCGTACCAGATGATAAAGACGGTGCCAAAGTTGGCGATCAGATCCATCAGCGGGTTGTTGACCGCCTGGAGCCGCGTTGCCTGGAGAGAGAGGTCGAACCACTGCTGGTTTTCGTTGCCAAAACGCTCTGTTTCAGCCTCCTCCTGGGCAAAAGCTTTGACGACGCGCGCCCCGCGCAGGTTCTGCTCCAGACGGGTGGTCAGAACGGCCAGTTGCTGTTGCACGGCCAGGGAAAAAGGACGCAGCCGCCGTCCAAATTCGTAGCCACGATGGACAAGCAGCGGCAGCGCCGCCATGCTCAACAGCGCCAGCACCGGGTTCATCCACAGCAGGACAAAAAAGGTGCCCAGCGCCAGCGCCGCGCTCTCGATCAACCGCAACACAGCCCGGCCAGTGAGAAAGCGCACCCGGTCCACATCCTGGATCGCCCGCGAGAGCAACTGCCCCGTCTCGGTACGGTCGTGGTAAGCAAACGAGAGCGCGGCCAGCTTTTCATAGATGGCGTTGCGCAGATCATAGGCCACACCTTGCGAGGCAACCTCGCTCCAGCGCCCCTGCAGAAAGGTCGTGATCCCCTTCATCAGCGTCAACCCCAACAGCGCTACAACCGACCAGCCGAGCAATTGGCGATTTTCGGCCCGGATACCGTGGTCAACGATCCAGCGGATAAACTGTGGGGTGAGCAACGCCAGGACCGTGATGACGACCATCGCTACATAGGTTCCAGCTACGGTCCGCCAATAGGGTCGCACGTAGCTAAAGCAGCGGCGGAGGATGGCAAAATCGGTGGCTTTGGTAATGCTGAGTGGTGTGACGACAGGAGATGATTCAGTGGCTTGCGTCATGAGTTCTTCTGCGCTGTTGATTGCTGTCGGAGCAGGACGGCGATCTGTTTGAGGATCACGTAAACATCGTCCCCTCCTACTCAAGATAGATTGGCTCGACAAGGCGTCTGTGCGATCCCGCTGCACAAATCTTCCCGGAAGGTCACACCTTCCGGGAAGGTGGCCGGCAAAGCAGAGTGGACCGCCACGACTAGTTCCACTAGACCCCAACCGTGCCGGAAATAGCCGGATCGGCCAGGAGCGGGGTCTCAGCCTGCTCATTATACTTCACTTACGATTATTTTCCTAACGAAAGATTCTTGAATTCTTGCACCTGCCCGGTGATGGCGCGCTCGGTGGGGAGCCGTTCGATGCTGGATGCGCCAAAGAAGCCCGCAATACCAGGCATCTGCGCCAGGGCTTTGCCAACGTTCTCCGGTTCGTCAAACGGGCCGCCGTGGCAGATGACGAGGATGTCGGGATTGACCTTGCGCCCGGCTTCGGCGATCGCCTGCACACGGGCAACCGCCTCCTCTAGCGTGTAGGCGACCGTCGCACCGATGGTGCCGGCGGTAGTGAGACCGACATGCGCCACCAGCAGATCGGCTCCGGCCTGCGCCATGGCCTGCGCCTCCTCTGGGGTGAAGACATAGGGCGAGGTAAAGAGGTCCAACTCATGGGCGAGGCGGATGGCCTCCACCTCTTTGTCGTAGCCCATGCCGGTGCCTTCCAGGTTTTGGCGAAAGACGCCATCGATCAGCCCGACGGTGGGAAAATTTTGTACGCCGGAGAAACCGATCTCGCGCAACTGGCGCAAGAAGACCGGCATCAGCCGGAAGGGGTCGGTGCCGCAGACACCGGCCAACACCGGCGTCTGTCTGACGACGGGCAAGACTTCGGCGGCCATCTCCACGACGATGCCGTTGGCGTCGCCATAGGGCATCATGCCGGCGAGCGAACCGCGCCCGGCCATGCGATAACGGCCGGAGTTGTAGATAATGATCAGGTCGGCGCCACCGGCCTCGGCGCACTTGGCCGAGATCCCTGTGCCGGCGCCACAGCCAACGACGGGTCTGCCGGCCTCCACCTGGGCGCGCAACCGCTGTAGGATTTCCGTGCGTGGGATAGACATTGGCTGTCTCCTTTGTTGGTCAATGCTGGTCACAAACAAACCATTGGAGATTGAGGAGCTCACCTTACGCAGACATAGCGATAGCAAAGCGTAACCCAGAGAGCGCCGAGAAGCTACGGAGCACACGAGAAACTCCTGATGGCGCCACCCAGGGGGTTCCCGGCCCACTTCGTGATGCCGCAGGCGGCGGCTACACCATCGCACCGTCGTCCTCCTCGTCCTCTGTGTTCCTGCTGTACCCGCGTAAGGTGAGGTTACCGCCGTAACATGGTCAGTAAAGTATTGGCAACGGTATCGGCGAACTGCGGGTCGTTGATGTTGTGATCCAGCTCGTGAACCGGGATGTCCGGGCGCAGGTTCTGCTTGATCGCCTGGTAGCAGGCCTGGTCCGCCTCCGGGTTCCAGAACTGGCCGCCGGGGCTGTCGAGCATGGAGACGCCCTTGAGCGGCAACAAGATTGCCACTGGTGCCGTGGCGGCGTTGGCCGCGGCGGCGATCAGCTGGCCGATCTGGACATTCTCTTCCACATTGGTGCGCATCAACGTAATGTTGGGATTCCACTGGTAGAGATTGCGTCCCTTGTACTTCTCTGGCACCGTTTCAATGCCGCCAAAGTTGCACATATCGACACAGCCGGGCACGAGCACAGCCGGGATACCCGCTCGCGAGGCGGCCAGACAGCGTTCCGGCCCCGCGCTGAGGACGCCGCCACAGACATAGTCGGCCAGTTCGGTGGTAGTCATGTCGAGCGAGCCGGTGATATAGCCGTCGGCGATCAGGCTTTCCATGGTACGGCCGCCGGTGCCGGTGGCGTGAAAGACCAGCACTTCGTAGCCGTTCTGTTCGAGCAGCGCGCGCGCCCGGTCGACGGCCTGCGTGGTGTTGCCAAACATCGAGGCGGTGACCAGCGGCTTTTCGGCATCCCCGGCGGGCGCTTCGGTCTGCACCATGCCGGCAATGGCGCCGGCGGCGTTGGCATAGATGGCGCGGCTGATGCGGTTGATGCCGGCCACATCCACTACCGAGGGCATAAAGGTGATGTCCTTGGTCCCGGCAAAGGCGCTCACATCGCCGCCGCCAAGAGTGGAGACCATCAGCTTGGGCACGCCCACGGGCAGCGTACGCATGGCAGCCGTGGCAATCGAGGTGCCGCCGCTGCCCCCCATGCCCAGGATGCCGTCCAGCCTGCCCTCGTCAAACAGGTTGCGCACGATGGTAGCCAGTCCATCTGCCATGGTGCGCATGGCCTCATCCTTGTGTTGGCCCGACGCCAGATAGCCCAGGTCGCCGTTGGCGGCATCTGCCACCTCCTGGCGGGTGATGTCGGGGGTAAAGGCCGGCTGCCCCATCACGCCAAAGTCGACCACCAGCGTGCGGACGCCTGCCTCTTCGATCAGGCGCTTGACCAGGGCAAACTCGTCGCCCTTTGTGTCTAGCGCACCCACGATGACAACGGTCTTCGTCATTGGTTCCTCCTCTTTGACCGGGGGAGCAGCTTGATAAGTAGTAATCGGTAACAAGTAATCGGTAATTATGAATGAGGAGCCTCTGCACATTAACAATTACCGATTACCGATTACTACTTAATATCCTCGCACATCTTCTTCAACCATTTGCGTCTGGCGGTCCGGCGTCGAGAAGATGATGGTCATCACCGCATCGCCGGCGCCGACGTTCTCCGCATTGTGGACGATGTTTGGGGGGATGACGATGGTGTCGCCTGGACCCATCCGATACTGTTCGTCACCCAGCGAATGGATAATTTCGCCGCTGACCACCTGTAGAATCTCCTCACAATTGGGGTGGGAGTGGCGGAAGTTGGCCTGACCCGCCTTGATGATGCACTTGCCAAAGGTCGTGGTCTGGCTGTTGCCGATCTTGCTGTTGGCGAACCAGTGGAGCTGGCCCCAATCAAATTCCTGCACAATCGCCCGCTGGGCCGCGAGGACCGGGTTTCCGTTCATGCGTGCTCCTCTTCTCGTTGGCTTGCTGCCGTGGAAATCAGCAAGCAGAAACCATCTGGATGATCGAATTTATAACATAAAGGAAAGCGCAATGTCAAAGAAATTTTGCCGATACACCAAATATAAAAATTGTATAATCTTACAGGATTTGGTATATTATCCGGGCTTAATGCAATCAGTTCTCCCCTCTCCAATCATTCACACTCGACCTGGTACGCTATTCGACGAGAAACGTTGAGACTGTGTCAATCCGGTGTGCATATCTCAACCAGCCCAAAGGAGGAATAACCGATGTCCGCCCAACTTTCACGACGAGCATTTTTGCAGTTGACCGGCTGCGCTGGCATAGCGGTCGCCCTTGCAGGCGTGACCGCCTGTGCGCCTGTACCGGGAAGCCAGACAGGGGCCGGGTCGTCCCCGGCGGCGGAGACCGTGGCGTTGCGCAAGATGGCCTGGGGCAGCCCGCTGGAAAAGGAGAACATCGAAATCGGGCTTGAAGCGTTTACGGAGGAGAACCCCGACATCACCGTGGAATATATCCACACGCCCGACCGCTACATGGAAGTGCTCCAGACCATGCTGGCCGCCGGCAACGCGCCGGATGTCTACAAGATTGGCGGCGGCTTCTATCCCGACCTGGCCGTCAAAGGTGCGCTGATGGATGTCACCGAATGGGTCAAAAGCGACGAGGTGCTGGGCGATCCTGACTATTTCTTCCCGTTCGAGGAAGTACGCAGCACCGTCGACGGCAAATGGTACGGCATTGGCTCGACCTTTCAGTGGCGGTTGCTCTATTACAACACTACTGTGCTGGAAGATGCGGGCATCACGCCACCGGAGACCGATCCCGCCACTGCCTGGACCTGGCCCCAGTTTTTGGAGACAGCCAGCCAGTTGACGGTAGACGCCAATGGCAATCACGCCAACGACGCCAGCTTCGATGTGGAGAATGTGCAGCAGTGGGGCTTCTTCTCTGCCGATGTCAACTACGACAACTTTATCATCTCCAACGGGGGCGCCATCATCGACGCCGGGTCGGGGCGCTATATGCTGGACGAACCGGCAGCGTATGAGGCGGTCCAGGCTTATGCCGACCTGCGCCTGAGCAACCAAGTGGCCGCCCAGGCCACCGTCCTGCAAGATATGGGCATGGACGCCTGGCAGATGTTGTCGAGCGGGCGCGTCGCCATGATCCTCGACGGCAACTGGGCCTTGCAAGATATCTCCAAGATGGGCTTTGACTTTGGCGTCGGTGTGCTGCCGGTGCTGCAACAGCCAGGCACCATCACCGGCTCGTCGTGGACAGGCATCTACGCCGACACCGCCCACCCGCAGGAGTCGTGGGAGCTCTTCCGCTATCTCAACCTGGACGATTACCAGGCCGGGCTGGTGCGTGTGGGGCTGTGGGGGGTCAGCCACCGCACTTTGCTGACCGAGGAGGGCGTCCAGAAATGGTGGGACCCGGCGGTTCACCCGGAGAACTGGTTGCCGCTCGAAACCGATTACAAGCTCAACTACGGCCATGTGGTGCCCAATGTCGTGGGCACGCTCAGAACTGCGCCCATGATCACCCAGGCGCTGGCCGACGTCTGGATCGGCAACCGCACTGCCGAGGACGTGCTGACCGAATTGACGCCGCAGTTGAACGCCACGCTGGAAGAAGAGCAGGCGAAGGTGTAGAACGTAGATGTATTGACACATCAAGTTGGGTAGCGAGTCAGGAGGTGCGACGCACTTTGTCAAGTGCGTTGCACCTGGATTGCATGACCTAACTTCATTTGTCAGTAACGTTCTGCGTTCCCAATCCGGGGGTTCCATGATCACATCATTAATCCGTAATCGACAGCTCACGCTGGCCCAGCGCGAGGAGATCGCCGGGTGGCTTTTTATCCTGCCGGCGGTGCTGGGTGTGATCATCTGGCTGGCCGGGCCGATGATCTATTCGGTCTGGCTGAGCATGACGGATTGGGACCTGATCCGGCCGGCGCGCTTTGTCGGCGGTCAGAACTTTGTGCGTATGGTCAACGACCCGCTCTTTTACAAATCGCTGGTTGTCACCGTCTATTACACCGCCTTTCATGTGCCACTAACTCTGATCCTGGCCTTTGCCGTGGCGCTGCTGCTCAACACCAAGACGCGCGGCATTGCGCTCTTCCGCACGCTCTACTATCTACCCACCATCGTGCCGGCGGTGGCAAATGCCGTGTTGTGGGTCTGGATCTTCAACTCGGAGTTTGGGCTGCTCAACTTGCTCCTGCGGGCGATGGGGTTGCCGAAAATCCTCTGGTTGCAAGACCCGCAGACGGCCATGCCGGCGCTCATCATCATGAGCCTGTGGACGTTGGGTGGCACGATGATCATCTTTCTGGCCGGGCTCAACGGTATCTCCGAACAGCTTTACGAGGCAGCGGAGATCGATGGGGCTGGCAGCTGGGCGCGCTTCTGGCGTATCACCATCCCACTGATGACGCCGGTGATCTTCTTCAACCTGATCTTGCAGATCATCGGCTCGTTTCAGGTTTTTACCGCCGGGTATCTGATCACACGCGGCGGGCCCAACTACGCCACCAACTTCTATGTGCTCTATCTCTTTGATAACGCCTTCTCGTGGTTCAACATGGGCTATGCAGCGGCGCTGGCCTGGGTGCTCTTTGTGATCGTGCTAGTGTTGTCGCTCATCGTCTTTCGCAGCGGCTCGCAGTGGGTCTATTATGAAGAAGGCAACTGAGAACGTAGAACGTAGAGCGTAGAACGTAGAACTCGTAGCGGGTCTATGATGAAAAAGGTAATTGAGGGGGAATGCCGATGACACAGGCCATCCGCCAGGCGTCCGCCACAGCCGCGGTGACGCACGCCCGTAGCCACAGCCAGTGGCTGCGCATCCGCCACCTGCTTGGGCGGGCGGGTATTTTGCTTGTGCTGACTGCTGGGGCCATCGTCATGAGCCTGCCCTTTTTCTGGCTGCTCTCCAGTTCGCTCAAGGAGCCGGCCAGGATCTGGCTCTTCCCGCCCCAGTGGATCCCCAGCCCGGTGCGCTGGGAGAACTACAGCGAAGCGTTGACTGCGGCCCCGTTCCATCTGTACTTGTTCAACACGTTGATCATTGTCCTTGCCAATGAAGTAGGCATTTTGCTGACGGCGTCGATGGCGGGTTACAGTTTTGCCCGCCTGCGCTTCCGCGGGCGCGAGCTGGTCTTTACCATACTGCTGGCGACGATCATGCTGCCGTGGGCGGTGACGCTGATCCCCCGCTATATCATGTTCAAATCGCTGGGCTGGCTGGACACCTTTCTGCCACTGATCGTGCCTGAATGGTTTGGCGGCGGCGCCTTCAACATCTTTCTCTTGCGCCAGTTCTTCCGCACCATCCCGCGCGACTTTACCGATGCGGCGCGCATCGACGGCGCCGGCGAATTTGGCATCTACTGGCGCATCGTGCTGCCGCTGATCAAACCGGCGCTGACGGTCGTCGCCATCTTTACCTTTTTGAACAACTGGAACGACTTTATGGGGCCGCTCATCTACTTGACGTCGCCCAAAAACTTTACAATCTCGTTGGGGCTGGCGGCCTTCAAGGGGCTTTACACAACCCAGTGGCACTACCTGATGGCGGCCTCCACTGCCACGATTTTGCCGGTGCTCGTCCTCTTTTTTGTGGCGCAACGCTATTTTATTCAGGGGATCGTGCTGTCGGGAATTAAGGGGTAAGGCATGCTGTCAACGGATTCGAGGAACGGATTGAACGGATAGAGACCATTCACATCCGCTCCGAATGGTAGGATTTAGAACGGATTTTGTACTTACATATCCGTTCAATCCGCTCCCTAAATCTGCTGACAGCTCGCCTAACATTGCTAAAACAGTGCGTTCAAAGGACAAACAGATGACCATTGGAATCGGGATTTTGGGCTGTGGACGGATCTCGCGCCATCACTTTAGCGCCGCCCAGGCCCTGGCGCCACGCGCCAAAGTCGTAGCAGCCTGTGATGTAGACGCCCGGCTGCTCAACGAACGCTGTGACCAGTTCGATGTTGCCCGCCGCGTCTCTGCGGTCGAGGAACTGGCGCGATGCGCCGAGGTGGATGTAGTCGTGGTGGTGACGCCGCCGCATGTGCGGCTGGCAGTGGCGCAGCCGCTGCTCGAAGCCGGCAAACATCTGTTAGTGGAAAAGCCATTCACCGAGAGCATGGCCGAGGCGCACGCCATTGTCGATCTGGCGGCAAGGCTGGGGCGGCAGGTGGCGGTCAACCAGAACTACCGCTGGTACGACGCCATCATCCACACCCGCGGGCTGATCCAGAGCGGGCGGATCGGCGCGCCAACCTATGCCGTCATCCACGACTGTGTCTGGCGCGACGAAGTGTCGGGGTGGCGGCGCGAGACGACACGCCTGGCGCTGGCCGTGATGGGTATCCACTGGCTAGACCGCTTGCGTTGGCTCCTGATGGACGAACCGGTGGCTGTCAGTTCCCTTACGGGGATGCGGCCCACGCTCGCAAGCCAGGGTGAAAACGAGACCACTACCATTGTCGAGTTCCGCAATGGCGCCCTGGCGACGCTCACCCACTCCTGGTCCTCGCAGACGCGCGGGCGGGCCAACTTCCAACAGTTCGATGGTCCGCAAGGCAGTCTCGTGCTGAGCGAGGATGCGGAGGTGACGCTCTACAGCGGCGAGGAGGAGCAGCGCTGGTCGTTTGCCCGTGACTTTACGGCTTCGTTTGGCGCGTCGCTGCGGCTGTTGCTCGACGCTGTCGAGAGTGGCCAGGAAGCGCCCCACAGCGCCCGCGACAACCTCATGACCATGGCGCTGCTCGAAGCGTGTTACCTATCGGCGGCTGAACGGCGGCGGGTGGAGATTGCGCCCGTGGAAGGGCAGGTGTGGTGATGATCGGCTTTGTCATCTCGGCGCTTTTTGAGTGGGATCTGGCACGCATTCTTCACTTTGCCGAAGAGACCGGCTTTGATGGCATCGTCCTCAACGCGCACCGCAATTCGCCGCTCGATGCCCGCACGTTTGATCGGGCCAGGCAGGAGACGTTGCGCGCACTGCTCGAACAACACGGCTGCGGCATCACCGCCGTGGCCGACATGAGCCTCAACCTGCTCCACCCCGACGATGGCCAACGAGCAGAGATGGTCGCCTACACCCGCCAGTTGATCGACCTGAGCGCCGCGCTGGGCGTCAACCTGGTCACCATGTTTGCCGGGCGCGACCCGGAGAAGAGCGTCGAGGACAATATCCCGCGCTTTCGTGAGGTCTTTACATCGCTGGCCGACTATGCAGGGGAGCGCGGCGTGCGGATTGCGTTCGAGAACTGCCCGCTCTTTGAATATTTTCCCTACCGGGGTCGCAACATCGCCTATACCCCCGTCGCCTGGGATCTGATGTTCGACGCCGTGCCGGCCGCAAACCTGGGCATCGAACTGGACACAGCGCACCCGGTCTGGCTGATGCAGGACCTAGAACAATTGGTGCGGGAGTACGCGCCGCGCATCTTCCACGTTCATCTGAAGGATTGCCACGTGGACCGCGCCCGGCTGCATACGGTCAGCATCTACGGTGACGGCTGGTGGAGCTACGAAACGCCGGGCGATGGCGACATCGACTGGCACCGTTTCTTTGCCGCGCTACGGGCGATCCGCTACAATGGCGACTTGACCTTTGATCTGAAGGGAAGCACCCGAATTACCGAACTTCCACGGGGGCTGGCGTTCGTTCGATCTCTGTTGTAGCCCCAATTTCCTCAATCTCCAGGTCACTAGGGGGATTGAGGAAATTGCCGGCGCATCCGCACGATAAGAAATGATGTAGATGAGCAACCGACAACGTCACACACTCAACCAGAAGGTCTATCAGCAGTTGCGGCGCAAGCTACTACGCGGCGACCTGGCTCCAGACAGCCAGTTGGATGAGCGGCAACTGGCCGAGGAACTGGGCGTAAGCCGTACACCGCTGCGCGAGGCGATCAGCCAGCTGGTCAAAGAAGGGATCGTCGAACACCGCCCCTATCGCGGCAACTTTGTGCGCACTTTCACGGCCAAACAGGTGAACGACCTATACGAAGTCCGCAAGGCGCTCGAATCGCTGGCCATGCGGCTCGCCATCCGCAAGCTGTCGCAGGAGCACCTCGAAGAGATCCGCACCATCCTTGACCAGGTGCAGGAGGCGCTTGACCGGGGCGACATTACCGCCTACACCGAGGCTGACCGCCGTTTTCACCAGGCGATCCTCCAGATCACCGGCAACGAGACGCTGATCGAGTCGCTCAACCGGCTGGCGGCCCAGATTCAGATGGTGCGCATCCTCGCCAACCGCGACCCGGAGGTCGTCGAGCGGACAGCCCAAGAGCGCCCGCGCATCCTCGCCGCGCTGGAGGCGCGCGACGCCGATACAGCCGCCCGCCTCATGGAAGAGCACATCGACGGCGTGCGTCGCTCCATTGTGGCCCAGCTCGAGGCGCTTGAACAAAAAGAGCACGAACTGGCGCGGGAGTGGACATGAGTGAGTGATAGGGAAGTAGGGAGTGTGGTGATTTTCCCACTTCACCCATCCTCCCACCACCCTACTTCCCTATCACTTTACCGCAGGCTCTTCCACGGTTCCTGATCCCCTACCTCCACCGAGACGTAGCCGGCATCGGTCACACAGGGCGCCAGGATGGCAAGGAGTTTGGCTGGTTTGGCAAAGGTGTTGAAGGAGGCATGGATGACATCTTTGGGGATGAAGACGGAATCGCCCGGGTTGAGGACCTGCTTCTTCTGTTCCAGCCACTGCTCCACCTGCCCCTCGACGACGTAGATCACCTCTTCCTGGTCGGGGTGTTTGTGAAAGTTATGGCCGTGCCCCTGCGCCAGGTTGACCTCGATGACCACCAACTCTCTGGCGCCGGTCGTGGACGGCCGGCTGAGCCAGCCTAGCGAACCCCACGATAATGTCTCGCGCTCGACCTCTGCAGTTGTGATGAATTTTCCTTGCGACATGGGTTTCTCCTCTTTGCTTTTACGCTTATAGAAGTTACGCAGTTGCTCAGGTGCCGGTGCACTTGCAAAGTGCGTTGCACCTCTGAAGAACGAATCCAACTGCGTAACGCCTAGCTGTATTGACCCATCAGGTTAGATAGGGTGCTACAGGTGCGATGCACTTGCAAAGTGCGTTGCACCTCCCATTAAGCTCTCTAAGCCTCATGTGTCAGTACGCCTAGCTTATTGAAAACGGTTGAGGTATTCGCATATCTACATGCGAACACCACGGTTTTGACTCACGCATGCCACCAGACCACGCCATACAAATTGGCCAGGACACCCGCCAGAATCAGCGCCCGCATGGCCCAACTGGTACGCCGGCCGGCGGCCAAGGCCAGCAGAACCAGCACCGGCACCATAAAATCCAGGCTAAAACGGTAGCCAAACTGCCACCATCCAGTGTTGTAGTAGAGCAGCAGTGGGATCAACAGAAGCCCCCACGCAACCCAGGCGCCTAATGCCAGCGGGTTGCGCAACGGGGCGCGGCCCAGATAGATCAGCGCCGGTGTCGTCAGCAGCAGGCTCATGCCTTCGGGGTCTGGCAGCCAAAAATTGATCGCATCATCCCACTGAGGGCCGGCCAGCCACATAGCCCAAAAGTTTTTGGGCAGATAGTGCACGTGAAACTGGCCAAAGGTGCGCAGATCATCCACCAGCTTCTCGGCCACATTGGCGGTACGATAGCCAAAGTCAAGCGGATCGGCAAAGCGCACCCAGTTGTATGCCAGCAGCGCGCCCACGGCCAGACCAAGTGGAATTGCCGTTGCAACCGTCCACCCCACCAATGCCCGCCATTTTGTCAGGCCGAGACGCCACGGAGGGCTGCTTGAACTAGAACCCAAATGCATGGCGCCGATTCCAATTAAAAGCGGCCACGTGAATGCCACATTGGGGCGCGCCAGCATCGCACAGCCCAAGGCGAGACCAGCGAGCCAGGGTGTCGCCCGGCCCCAGGGCGCCCGAACGGCGATCCACACTGCCAGGGCCACAAAAGTCACCGTACAGACCTGCGCCACAAACCAGACCGAACCGATGGTCGCCATATACGAGTGGACGCTGCCCAGCCCAAAGAGCAACGTCAGCCACACCTGGTCGGTGGTGCCCAACCGGGTCCAGCCGCGCGCATTCAGCGCGGTCGTGATCAAGAAAACCAGCGCCACATTCAAGCCGCCAAAGAATGCACAGAAAAAGACCGTATTTACCCCGGCCAACCCCAGCGCCCACACCAGTGGCGTCATGAGCAAGGCCGGCAACGGCGGGAAGGGCACATACCAGCGCCCCTGGTAAGCCGTCAGGTCGTGGGTCGATGGTGGGGTGACAAGATAGGTCCGCCCGTGCAAAAACGCATCCGCCAGATCGTTGAAATAGGCCGTGTCGGGCGTGGCACTGTTGCCAAAATAGAGCGCCGTCCCCCAGTAGAGCGTGGTGGCCAGGGCAAAAAGGATTACAGCGTGGACGGCAATACGCATCACGCAGCCAGATACGGTTCGACCATCTCTTGTTCCAACCGTAGCCCGGCAAATTCATCAGCGCCCGGGCTGTCATAGATCAACGTATAGGGGCCGGCAAAACCGGCCGCTCGCGTCAACTCGAGACAGCGGACAAAATCCTCTCGTTCCGGTGCGCCGGTTGCGCTGAAGTGACATTTGGCATGGCACGATTCAGCCCTTGGCATGATCTGGGCCAGCTCGTCGTATTTGCTGGGACCGCGCCAGTTGCCAAAGTCGGCGCAAAGACCGACCGCGCCGTCCAGCTTGCCGAGCACCTCCAACACCACCTCCGGCGTGGACATCAGATTCTGCCAGTTTTCGGTCATCAAGCGCACGCCACGTCGTTGTGCGGCATCGGCCAACCGGGCCATGTTCTGCGTGCTGCGGGCGACTGCCGCCGGGGTAGGTTCCTGTTTGCCACCGCTGACGCGGGCATTTTTTGCGCCCAGTTCTTTTGCCACGTCAAGCCACTGTTCGGCCCACGCCGTGTCGCGTGTGTGATGCTCCGGGTGCGCAATGTCGCCGCCGTCGATGAGCAGTGACCAGAGTTCCACACCGGCTGCTTCAATGGCGCTGCGCACCTGGCGCAGCGTCTCCGGCTCGCGGCTGGGCAGGTGGAAGTGGCAGATCTCCAACGTGTGGATGCCCGCGTCCGCAATGCGCGCCGGCAGTTCCAACAGCGAAAATGCGGGCGTAATCGTTGGCGTGGCGGCGACATCCCCCTTGGTTTCAGGGCCATAGATCGGTGGTTTGCCCAACGAACGATGCAGGCTCCAGGTGGAGACCGAGAGACGAGGTCCTCTGGTTTGCTTCATGCGGCTGTTGTTCCTTTCAACTGTTCGATACAGATACCCACATAGATACTACCCACATAGATACCCCTCGGCCACTGGTGGCCGGCTGAGGGGCTGGTTGATGGATCTGCCTACTGGGCTCCCGCATTATATCATTATACCTGGACTTTGGCCCCAATGGGCTGCGGATTGAGTGGGCATCCCCTGGCCCTGTCCAATCGACAGTCTGCCGTGGTCAATGTAGCGATCGCCATCTTCAAAGGTGCGCCAGAAATCTCGGGCGGGTCAGGGGAGATGCTATCTTGCCCACTGCCTGTGCATTCCGGGAAAGGGCAATTAGACTCTGGTCATGCAAGCTGGTGCCGGCCCTTTCCCGGAATGCACAGGCTGCCAAATTCTCACCTCCAATCCTGCACGCACCTGTTCTTGGATAGCGACTTGCGAAATCTCACCAGATGGGCCAAAATGGATTGGGGAATCCCGGTCTGTTCAGCTATGCAAATCCGGGAACCTCTTGTGTTGTGCCAGAATAGAACTATCAATGAGGAGCAGCAACCGTGGAAGTTACCATTACACCGGAAGAACTCGCCCAGG
>QEUW01000015.1 GCA_003577005.1 Chloroflexota bacterium
AAAAACCTCCCTTCTTTTTTGTTTATCGGCATTGGTGAAATCTATATTGGTGAAATCTATGCTCAAGGTTGCTTCCTTTACTGTGTACACGGTGATACACCGGAGTGTCTCTGCAGGGCAGCTATGGTTGAGCCGGTGCAGGCGAAAATCCTTGGGACTGGAGACAGAAGTGAAATGCATCTGGTAGAGGATCCAAATGCATCCATTATGAGCGTCGGTGCTTGCCAGACTTCACCTGACAGAAACACCAGTATTCGATTACAACCTGTGCCAGCGGTGTTTAGGACAATAGACATGCCATATCGGGTACTATTCTAATCAACTTCTCTAGACAATGCAAACGGTCGATTTGCTTACGGCGATCACAGTTTTGGCGCTCATCATGATGAGCGACTGTCGTTAAACCTACGAATGATCCACTTTTTGTGTACACAGTCCGATTTTACTGGCTATTACACTGGCGCGGCTACTATAAAGAGTTTGGCAATTTTACGCAACCGTGGCATAAAGTTTAGGACCCTGTAAGGCCGTGCATGCTGCCCACCGCTCACAACTGGCTGTTCACGCCCAGTCTTGGCTACCGCCATTGCGCACGAAGATACGCCATGCAATCACTCCATCGATCCAGGGACCGATCCGGGTTGCGCTCGCACCATCCGGTTGTTGCTTTGGGATATCTCCTCTTGTCCATCAGCACACTTACGGTCATGGCGGGCGCCGCATTGGTCATGGCTCGCAGCCCAAGTTTGCTGTTGTTCTCACCCGGGCGTACAAATGTATCGACTGTATCGACGGTGGACTCATTGGCGCGAGGGCCGAGAAATCTCAACACTGCATCCCTATTTGACTGGATAGCCGCCTCGATTCGCCTGGTCGATGACACCGCAGAAATCACTCGTTACCCGGCAGTTACTTTGGCGCAAACCGGTGCTTTACGCCTGGCTACCAGCGAAGATTTGCCCCCAGAGCACGAGGTCAACGTCCATATCCTCGGGTATGGCGCCGTCAATCTCAGCCCACGCGGCCCCTACGCCGCTGATGAAGTGGTCGCCGCCCTCGCCGACCCCGCGCCAGGCTACCGTTTTGACCACTGGAGCGGTGCCCTGACAGGTATCGAAAACCCCATCACCTTTACCATTAGCTCAGATATCGCAATGACAGCCACTTTTGTGGCCGATGATGAACCGCGCAGTTACGTGATCACAACGGCGGTGGTCGGCGGCGGCGCCATCGAGGTGACGCCGCCTGGCCCGTATAGCTATGGGGAGACTGTCCATCTCACAGCCCGGGCGGAGGATGGCTGGCGCTTTTCCCGCTGGAGCGGCGAGATCGGCGGTTGGCAGAATCCCTATGCCTACTCCGTGATCGAAGACACCACTGTGGTCGCTCTCTTTGAGCTGGAAAGCACACCACCGACCATCACGCTCAGTGTCGGCCAGGATGGACAGGGGGAGGTGACAGTAGATCCGGTTGGCCCCTACGTCACGGGTCAAACCATCACGCTCACCGCTTCCCCGGCGCCGGGTTGGGAATTCGGCGGCTGGAACGGCCACCTGTCGGGTACGGACAACCCGTACATAATGACGATCACCACCCACACAACTGCCATTGCCAGATTTCAAGTGATTTCGCCACCGGTGGCGCCCGTGCTAAACCTTCGGGTGGAAGGTGAAGGCGAAGTGCAGGCCGAACCTGGGGAACCCTATACCTTGGGTCAATTGGTTAAGGTGACCGCAAATGCGCAGCCCGGCTGGCGTTTTGACCACTGGAGCGGCGATTTTGACGGCGATGCCAATCCGCACGCTTTTGCTATTCTCGGTGAAACGACTCTTACAGCGCATTTTACGCCGCTGAGGACCACGCCAGTGTCACTCGCAATCCACATCGCCGGGGCAGGCCAGGTGCGGCGCGACCCACCAGGCCCCTACAGCCCGGGCCAGGTGGTGACGATCACGGCTGAACCGGAGTCTGGTTGGCGGTTCACCGGCTGGAGCGGAGACCAGGCCGGTACGCAGAATCCATACTCTTTTTCTATCGACAGAGATCTGGTGATCACCTCTACATTTATGCTTGAAGAGTCCCTGGACGATCCCCCTGGCGATGGCCCGCCGGGCGATCCTGCGCCCGATCCGGTGGATGCTCCTATCGTTGAAGTGCAGGTTGCCGGCGCAGGGTTAGTCGAGCGCGTACCCCCTGGTCCCTACGAGCCAGGACAGGCGATCACGTTGACCGCTCAGGCCGAAAGCGGCTGGGCATTCGCCAGCTGGAGTGGAGCGCTGCAAGGCCAACAAAATCCACAGGCAGTTACCCTCACCACCACGCTGGCGGTGACGGCGACCTTTGTGCCCGTCG
Source organism: Chloroflexota bacterium (assembly GCA_003577005.1). The sequence goes on from QEUW01000015.1 coordinate 2,353, forward strand.
CCAATACCTATCTGATTGCGGTCAAGACCGCAGGTGCAGGCGAGGTGGCGCTTGCACCGCCGGGTCCATACCTGCACAGCCAGCAGGTGACGTTGACGGCCACACCAGAGAGAGGCCAGTGTTTCCAATCCTGGCAGGGAGACTTGGCCGGCGTGACCAATCCGCTGCATGTGCAGATGGCGAGTGATCTGGCAGTGACGGCGCAATTCGGCCCCTGCCCCGTGCATCTGCCTATGGTCGTCTCCGTCCGCCATTGAAAAGTGACTGCTGTAGGGTGATCACGAACTTGAAGCAATACACCGCAGCCAACTCTTTCGCCTACTGGCGCTCAACCGCCAGTGCCGGCACATTGGGGCGATCCAGTCTGCAATTGCCTGGCCTTTTTTCTCCCCCGTTATGATTGAAACAAAATTGTAAGTTAAAACTCAAGCCTTTGCTGCTATAATCAATCGGCATGCTCGTGGGCAAAGGCGTAAACCGGCGCGCCACTTGAGAGCGCTCGCTGGTTAGGCTTTGTCGCACGCTCATCTTTGAGTAGCTAACATGGAGGAATGTATGAAAGTCGGGATTCTCGCCGGTGGTCATGGCACCCGCATCTCGGAAGAGACACAGATCAAACCAAAAGCAATGGTTGAGATTGGTGGCCGGCCCATTTTGTGGCATATCATGCGCCACTATGCCCACTTTGGCTACAATGAGTTTGTCATTGCGCTTGGCTACAAGGGTGAGATGCTCAAGCAATATATGGTGGACTATGCATCGCTCAACAGCAGCCTGAGCGTCAACTTGCGTAGCGGCCATGTCACTGTTTTGGATGGCTACAAGCCGGATTGGAACGTAGACTTAATCGACACCGGCCTCCACACCCAGACCGGCGGCCGCATCAAGCGCATCATCCCCTACATGGGCAACCAGACCTTTATGCTCACCTGGTGCGATGGCGTCTCGGATGTCAATCTACACGAACTGCTGGCCTTCCACCGGCGCCACGGCAAACTGGCGACGCTGACCGCCGTCCGCCCCCCTGCGCGCTACGGGCACATGGAGTTTGACGGTGACCAGATCGTCGAATTTACCGAAAAGCCCCAGACCGGCGAAGGGTGGATCAATGGCGCCTTCTTTGTCTTGGAGCCGGAAGTCTACGACTATATCGACGGCGATAGTACCCAATGGGAGCACGAGCCACTCCAACGCCTGGCGCGTGATGGCCAGTTGATGGCTTACAAGCACACCTCTTTCTGGCAGTGCATGGACACGCTGCGCGAACGCCACATCCTGGAGACCCTGTGGCAGAGTGGAAAAGCGCCGTGGCGGGTGTGGGAGGAGTGACCATCATTTGGGTCGCCAGGGCCAGGGCAAACGCCGCAAGAACCAGGCAAGTACGGCCCCAATCGAGGAGCCTGCGACGACATCGCCCGGGTAGTGGTCACCCAGATAGATGCGCGAAAACGCTACCAGGCTGGCGACGGCATAGAGGTGCCGCCGCCAGCGGGGAAAGAAGTTGCTCAGGAGCAGCGCACCGGCGAAGGCCGTGGCCGAATGGCCGGAAGGGAAGGACCAGGTACCGGGCTTTTTGCCGATCACGATGGCCTGGATGATGGTAATAAAGGGTCGCCGCCGCCGAAAATAGGATTTGACCGGGTACTCCACGATAGCCGTGGCCAGCGCCAGCGGCACAGCCGCATCGCGGATGATACGCCAGCCAAACGGCGGGTTACGGAAGAAAATCATGCCCATCAGCGCAAACCAGGCCGCACCCCCGGTAAAGATAAAGGTGATCGTATAGAAGATGGCGTTGAGCAGCCGTGTGTGCGGCAGGTGGTTGATCTTCAGAAAGAGCCAGGCGTCTACAGCATCCAGCGGCTTGAGCCGTTTGAGCACAGCGTGTCGCAGATATTCCCGTTGGCGCTCACCCGCGATAGCCGGCGCTCCTTGTTGTTCGGGGTTGAAGACTTCCTGGGCCGCCTGAGAGACCACCTCACGCTCGCGGCCCTCGGCGGCGGCAAGCATGCGAGCGGTCTCCTCGAGAACGTTTTGCGCCGTCTCACCAGCAGGGGCGGACTCAGCGGCCTTTTCCACCTGTTCGGCTGCCTGGGCCGGAGTAGCCGGCTGTGGCGTTGTCTGGGCCACTTCGTCTGCCGTCTGTTCACCGGTCGTAGCTGCCAGCTCATCGAGCACGGCATCAGCTCTCTCTTGCGAGTCTACCTCGGCCAGCGCCTCGCGCAGGGCCCTTCGTACGGGTTTGGCCTCGGCCTTTTCTTCTGGGGTAGGCATCTCCCACGGTGCAACGGGCGTGTCGCCCAGTTCTTGTACCGGGGGTGCTGGCGGCATCGCTCCCTGTTCTTTCTGCTTTTTCTCTTCTTTTTTCCGCTTCTTAGTAGAGGTTTCTTTCGCCATAGCGTATCCTGTTCTAGCGTAATGTTTCGAGGCCACTTGAAATCCACGTGGCCCAGGGGTGCATCATAGTTTCAAAGTCCCGCGCCTGGTCTAGAACGTGTATGTTCAAGCAGATTCTCATTTGAGCCAGATCAAAGGTTAGGGGCGCATATCTATTGCGGCGGATATGATTGCTCTGCCGCCCGTGCGCCCCTAACCTCATATCGTGCTTGGCTTGCTGCCATACAGTAGTGTACGGGCAAAGCAGAGCTGAGAACAGTAATCCCGGTGCAAGCTGGAGGTATAGGTAAAGATTGAGGTTCGGCTGTTTGATGCCAGCAGCGCCGTGTGCTACACTCAGGCCAGTGCGAGACACCAGGTGCGCGACCACCGGTGTTTTTTCTTGCGCAAACTGAGTTTACCAGGCTTGTTATTCACAACCAAAAGGATCGACAGATCGTGATCAACACTCAATCCGTACCCCTGGCTCTACCTTTGCCACACCTGGCCGAACAGTACATGCTGGATAAGAACATTGCCTTTTTGAATCACGGCAGTTTTGGCGCTTGTCCCCGGCCTGTGTTTGAGACGTACCAAATGTGGCAAAGAGAGATGGAACTAAATCCGGTAGCTTTTATGGGGCGACTGTCCGATCTGCTCGCCCAGGCGCGCGCGCGCCTGGCACAGTATCTCGGCACAAAGGCCGATAATCTTGTCTTTATCCCTAACGCAACCCATGGTATCAATATCGTCGCGCGTTCTCTAAAGCTCCAGCCAGGCGATGAGGTGCTTGGAACAGACCATGAATACGGAGCAGTAAACAATACCTGGCGCTTCAACTGTGAAAAATCAGGCGCTCGCTATATCAACCAATCCATTCCGGTGCCGCTTACAACCCCAGAAGCATTTGTCGATGCACTGTGGGAGGGTGTTACGGAACGGACGCGTGTGATCTCTATTAGTCACATCACATCCCCCACGGCGCTCATCTTCCCCGTGGAGTTGGTCTGCCAACGCGCAAAAGAAGCCGGGATCATCACAGTGATTGATGGTGCACACGCTCCTGGACAGATTGATTTAGACCTGGAGAGCTTAGGGGCTGATTTTTACACAGGCAACGCGCATAAGTGGCTCAGTAGCTCGAGAGGCGCTGCGTTCCTTTTTGCCCGTCCAGAACGTCAGGAGATGCTTGAGCCATTGGTCGTTAGTCACGGCTGGAGTCGGCACAATCCTGACATTTCACAGTTTCTTAGTTATCTGAGCTGGACAGGCACGGATGATCCATCCGCTTATCTGAGCGTGCCGGCTGCCATTGATTTTCAGGTGCAGAATGACTGGCAAGCGGTGCGGGAAGCGTGTCATCAGTTACTGATGGAAGCCCAATATCGCATTCTGGGGCTATCTGACCAAGAACCTTTGAGCCCAGATTCCATGTGGGTACAAATGTGTTCAGTTCCTTTGCCGGGCCGGGCAGGTGATTATAAAGAGCTCTGGGACAAATATCAGATCATTGTGCCGGTTGGTGAGTGGAATCAGAAGACTTTGATCCGTGTCTCTATTCAAGCGTATAACTCACCGCGTGACATCAACCGGCTCTTGTCCGCGCTCAAAGATATCGTCAGCAAGGTGTGAGGATGATAAAGTGCGCGCCAGGAGCCTCTGCCACTCAGCCTGCCCAGAGATGCGATGCACGTGCCAGGTGCATCGCACCTTACGGTGCAACGCACGGCTGCAGCCCCGGTCGAACCAATCGCTGCGACACAAATGCAACAGAACCTAACCCTGCAACAAGATTTTGGCGATTATCGGCGGCGAGACTTCCGGGGCGACTGAACCAGCTTCGCCAACCAAGCTCTATGTGGCCGCCTTCCAGAGATCGGAGTGAATCAGCCGGGCGAAGTCTCGTTGTAGTACGAATAGAAAGCACAAAAAACCTGCATAAATAGCAATGCGATTCTCAATTGTACTATTGATTACAATTATATCCACGATTTCCTGACGATACCCCATCGCTCTGTCTCCACACACTCAACGCGATTGAGAGTAGCAAGTTGACTTATTTGAGATTTCATGATAGGATGCAACCATTTGAATAATCCGATTATTTGGAAGAATAGAACGGATCGTTCCAGGTAGGCAGTATCTTTGTCTTATGGTCGAAAACGAGATCGAATCCGATTTTTTGCGCCTGTTACTCAAATGCAGACCGGGCGAACGATTGCCGTCGCTCACTGAGTTGAGCGCTGAAACGGGTGTCAGTGTTGGCAAGTTGCGCGAACAGATGGAAGTAGCGCGTACGTTAGGCCTGGTGGATGCCAGCCCGCGGCGCGGAATCACGCGTACAGACTATCAATTCCTCCCGGCAGTACGCTTGAGTTTGCTTGTTGCACTGGCGCTTGATCGGCGCAATTTTGAAGCCTTTAGTAGCCTCCGCACCCACTTGGAGGTCGCCTTTTGGGACGAGGCCGTGGCTTTGCTTACCGAGGAAGAGATCGCCTATCTGCGCACGCTCGTCTGCTCGGCCTGGGAGAAACTAAACCACGTTCGTGTTCGTATCCCAAACGAAGAACACCGCGCCCTGCACTTAACCATCTTTCGCCGGCTGGAAAATCCTTTTGTGCAGGGGCTATTGGAAGCTTACTGGGACGCTTACGAAGCGGTTGAGTTGAATACGTACGCCGACTACGCCTATCTCAAGCGAGTCTGGCATTATCATGAGGAGATCGTCGAGGCGATCAGTGGTCGTAATTTTGCACGGGGCAAGCAGTTGTTAATCGAACACATGCGGCTTCTCAACAGCCGTGGCATTTCGCTTGAAGCAGGTGTCGACCCGGCAACGTTGCCGGTATCGACCTGAATTTTCATCTTCTTGTTCTAGGGCCGGTGTTCTCACAAGCGCGTGATGATGCCGGCTTTATCGCATGTTTCGCCTACCATTTTTTCGCCTGCCAACGGAGGAAGGCAATGACAGTCTTGATGCAAGAATCACCTGCACCCGCTCCAAAGGACTACGTTGTTAATGATTTTAATATCAACGTCGCCACCGCCAACGGCTCCGGCAGCCAGACCAGTAACAGCCTCCTGATTCGCTCCCTCTTCAAGATGGGCATCCCGGTCACCGGCAAAAACCTCTTTCCCAGCAACATCCAGGGGCTGCCTACCTGGTACAACATCCGCCTCAGCCAGGATGGGTATCTGGCGCGGCGCGAGGCGGTCGAGGTGATGATCTGTATGAATGGGGCCACTGTGGCCGAAGATATGGCCAGCGTAGCCCCAGGCGGTATTATCCTCTATGATGACACGCTTCCGGTTGCTGTGCGGCGTCACGATGTGGAATACTTTCCCATGCCGGTTAAGGCGCTGGTCAAGGAGGCGGATCTTCCCTTCAACCTGCGCGACTATGTCGCCAACATGGTCTATGTCGGTGTCGCAGCCTACCTGCTCGAAATCGAAATGGATGAGATCAGGGCAGCTCTAGAGTGGAATTTCAAAGGGAAACCCAAACCTATCGCTTTGAACTGGGAGATGGTGAAACGGTCGTACGAGTGGGCGACGGAGAACCTGGTCAACAACCAGCCCTTCCGCGTCGGGCGGCTGAGCGGATTCAACGAAGGCAAAGTGCTTATCGATGGCAATACCGCGGCGGCGCTGGGCGCGCTCTTTAGCGGCGTTGGCCTGGTTTCGTGGTACCCCATCACACCCTCATCGAGCCTGGCTGAGGCGATCACCGAGTATGCCCCACGGCTGCGCACTGACCCCAACACCGGCAAGGCAACCTATGCGATCATTCAGGCCGAGGACGAGTTGGCCGCCATTGGCATGGTACTCGGCGCCGGTTGGGCCGGCGCTCGCGCCATGACAACCACCAGCGGCCCCGGCATCAGCCTCATGGCCGAGTTCGCCGGCTATGCCTACTTTGCCGAAATCCCCTCGGTAATCTGGGACATCCAGCGCATGGGCCCGAGCACGGGCCTGCCTACCCGCACCAGCCAGGGGGATATCCTTAGTGCCTATTATCTCAGCCACGGCGACACACGCCATATCGTGCTCTTCCCTTCCACACCCAAGGAGTGCTTTGAGATGGCCGGCACCGCCTTTGACCTGGCCGAGCGGCTCCAGACGCTGGTCTTTGTGCTGAGCGACCTTGATCTAGGGATGAATCTCTGGATCACCGACGAGTTCGACTATCCAGACCAACCCTTTGACCGGGGCAAAGTCTTGACAGCAGAAGAGCTCGACGAGCTCAAAGGCGAGTGGGGGCGTTACGTCGATGTAGACGGCGACGGCATTCCCTACCGCACGCTCCCCGGCACCCGGCACCGGGCGGCGGCCTACTTTACACGCGGCACCGGCCACAATGCCTATGCCCGCTACAGCGAACGCTCTGACGACTGGGAGAATAACCTGATACGGCTGGCGCGCAAGTTTGAGACGGCGCGCAGCCTGGTGCCCGCACCCGTGGTCGATGACGTGGAAACGGCCAGAGTTGCCATCATCAGCGTGGGCAGCAACGACCCGGCCATCGCCGAAGCGCGCGCCCGCCTGGCCGCCGCCGGGGTCGAGACCAGCTACCTCCGCTTGCGGGCGCTGCCGATCAATGAGACCGTGCGCAGCTTTATCGCCGATTATGACCACGTCTTTGTGGTAGAGAACAACTTCGACGGGCAGTTGCACAAGATCCTGGTCACCGAGACGCCCGAACACGCGGATAAATTGATCTCGCTTGCCAAGTGCGACGGGCTGCCGCTGTCGGCGCGCTTTATTACGGAAGGTGTTCAGGAGAGACTGTAAGGTTTTTCATCCACAGATTTCACAGATTTCACAGATTTTTTTCTGGCGATTTGTGGATTCTGCGGTTCTCATCAAAGAGGATTTGAACCTATGACCATGACAAAAGCGCGACCCACACCGGCGCCCCGAGCGCCCAAGGTCAATGTGTTGGGTCTGGAAAAGAACGAGTACAAGGGCGGCGAATCGACGTTGTGCAAAGGCTGTGGGCACGACAGCATCAGCCAGCGCATCATCAACGCCGTGTTTGAGTTAGGCCTGCCCATGTCGCAGGTGATCAAGTTGAGCGGCATCGGGTGCAGCAGCAAAACGCCCGCATATTTCCTCGGCGCCAGCCACGCCTTCAACGCCGTACATGGGCGCATGCCCTCGGTGGCGACGGGGGCGCTGGTGGCAAACCGCAGCCTGACAGCCATCGGCGTCAGCGGCGATGGCGATACGGCGTCGATTGGGATCGGCCAGTTCAAACATGCGGTGCGGCGCAACGTGCCGGTGGTCTACATCGTCGAGAACAACGGCGTTTATGGCCTGACCAAGGGCCAGTTTAGCGCCACAGCCGATAAGGGACAGACGCTCAAATATGCCGGCGTTAACAACTTGCCTTCGCTGGACATTTGCATGGAAGCGCTGATCGCCAATGCTACCTTTGTGGCGCGCAGCTTTGCCGGCGACGCCAAACAGATCGAGGCGTTGCTCAAGGCCGCATTGAGCCATCGCGGCATGGCCGTGCTCGATATCATCAGCCCCTGCGTCACCTTCAACAACGCCGAGACTTCCAACAAGAGCTATGCCTGGGGCAAAGAGCACGAGATCCCCATCCACGAGCTCAATTTTGTGCCACGGATGGAAGAGATCGAGATCGACGACTACGATGATGAGCGCGAAGTGCAGCTCCACGACGGCTCGTGGATCAAACTTAAGAAGATCGACGGCGACCACGACCCGACCGACAAGATGGCAGCCTTCCAACTGCTCGAACAGGCGCACCGCGACCAGAAGTTGCTCACCGGCCTCTTCTACATCAACACCGACCAGCCCGATCTGCTCGAACTGCTCAATCTGGTGGCCCCCCCCCTCGCCCACCTCCCCGAGCGTGACATCCGCCCCGGCCCCGAAGCCTTACGCCAGATCATGGCAGAACTGTAAGAACGTAGAACGTAGAACGCAGAACAAACACGTTCTACGTTCTACGTTCTACGTTTCCCTATAGACGCCTCGTAGGTCAGGCGGGAGCAGCGCGGCCAGCGCGAACATGATGCAGTCGGTGTTACAGCGTGCTTCGTTTGGGTCGTCGGGGTTGCCGGTCACGGTAATCGGTGGTCCAAAGCGGACAATGACCTCAGGGCGGCGGCGTAGTTTGAAGAGGCTTGGCAGAATCTGGGCCGAGTTGATGACCACGGCGGGGACGACGGGCGCCTGCGCCATCATGGCAATGCGGGCTACCCCGCTTTTGCCGCGGTTGAGTTTGCCAGTGCGGCTGCGCGTCCCTTCGGGGAACATGCCAAGGACGTGGCCGGCGCGCACCACATCCACCGCAGACTGGATGGCGGTCACATCGCCTTTGCCCCGGTGGACAGGGAAGGTTCCAACCGCTTCAAAGAGCTTTGTTAGCAGGGGGTGCCAGGCAAAGATTTCGATCTTTGCCATATAGTAAACTTGCCGCGGCGTGGCGTAGCCCAAGACTACATAATCTGGCCCCAGCGTATGGTTACAGGCGACAATGCAGCCTCCCGTAGGGGGCACGTGCTCAGCCCCTTCCACACGTAGCCGGCAAAAAAATGGCTTGATCAGGGTAACTAACAGATAGAAAAACTGCCACAAACGCGAGGCATCTTGCGGGATCTTCACATTCGACTTCCTTGCCGCTGGGTGTGTGGCCGGCCCGGTTGGGAGCACAGCGTGGGTTATCAATTGATGCGACGGCGTCTCTCTTCGACCTGCCAGTAAGTCTGAAGAAGCTGCTCATCGTATTGGTCAACGGTCGGGCGGGCGTCGCCAGTGGCCGGCAGGCCAAAGATGAACGAGAGCCATCCCTTGAGATAAAAATAGCGTTTCAGGTCACGAGCGGCGAACTCCCATTGTTCGCTATAAAAGTGTAGCAGACCACGTTCCTGCCAGTAGTCCGCATTGGTGGGATCCAACACCAACAGATAGTCAAGCACACGAGCAGCCATCGGATAATCGCCCCGGCTCAAATAGACATTGCGCAAATTGTTAAGAATTCGCCGCGCCAGCGCCGGTGCAGTGACCGCCTGGTGCGCCTCAGCCGCCAACACAATCGGGCGCTGGAAAATTTGCGAGAGATAACGGTCGGCGTCGGAACAGTCGATTACCTCGCCGTTGAACAGATCCAGCAGCCAGGCTCCGGCTTCATCCTGGTAGCGAGCCATAAAGTGGCCGGGAAAACCTACACCGGTGACATCTATCCCCAGCCGCTCGCCGATCGCGATACAGACCAGACTCAACAGAATAGGCAGCCCCACGCGATCGCGCAGGACGATGTTGAGAAAACTGTTATAGGGGTCGTAGTAATTTTCACGGTTGCCGGTAAAACCAAAATCATACGCCAACACATAGAGAAAGCGTTCTGCCTGTTCCCGGCCTGGCGGGAGGCCTGCCAGCGCCACCTCCACCTGTGCGGCTAACTCATCCAACTGGCGCAGACAGTGATCAATGTCCAGCATTGCATCGGCCATACCGGCGATGGCAAGGGCGAGGTGCTCGGGGCGAGGCATTGGGTGGCGCAACTCTTGCGCAAAGCGCTGGACAAAATTCGTGGCGTACATTGTGCGTAAGGTTCAAATTGGCTCCTCGACACTCCGCAAATCGGCGCCCGTTCGCTTCTGAAGCCGCGCAACCTCGTTGGCAAGGATGCGGCGCAAGATGGCAATGGTAGCGCCGTAGGTAGCATCCACCCCAAAGTAGAGCAGACTTTTGCTCAAGAGCGACTGGCGCCGGCTGATCGGTGTATCGCTGGCGTAGTGGATCAGGCCAATCTCGTAAGGTGCGTTGATAAAGAGGTTGACGATCTCGTTGAGCGGATAGCGGCGCGGGTAGACATCTTCATAGATAGCGCTCAGATACGGCCCTGCCTCCATCTCAATGTCGGTATAGCCCTCTTCATAAAATACATTCATAAAGCGGCGATTCTGCAAGATCGTGCCGCGCACGGTCACGGCCTTTTGGTTGTCCAATACGGTGCCAAAATTGAGAAAGGGCGTCACATCTTGCGCCGAAAAACAGTTGCGAAAGAGATAGGAGTTGCGCGAGTGCTCATCGTACACCACATTGGGGATCATCACATCGCCGATACGGGCGTTGAGTGTCGCCGCCTTGCCCAGGATGTAGACACCTAGGATGGCGCCGCCCGCTGTGCTCACCTGGCTAAAGACATGGTAGGCCGCCATACCCAGCGGATAATCGATATTCAAGATGAGCGCATCACTCTCTTTGAGTGTGTCATACGCCTCGTCGCTCAGCTCGCGCAGGCGCGGGTCAAACTGGCTGGGGTCAAGGCGGCTAACCTCGATTACCTGGGCCTCTACATCGAGACAGTGCGGGTCGCTGACCCGCGTGATCCCCACAACAGACTCACGTTGGTGCAACTCGGCTAGCAAACCTTGTTGGGTTACATAATAGCGGAGCGCATAGTAGAGCAGATTGTTGAGCTGGCCGCCATCACCCGCAGGCAGTTGGCGATACTCATCGAGCAGCCCTTCGGGGTTGTGACGGGCGATAAAGTCGATGATTTGATCCTGATGGTGGGCGGCAAACCCATTGATCAGGTTGACAACACTATGGGTGTTGCTGCTGATAAAATAGATCGGGCGTGTCGCCAGTGCGCCGTGGTTCGCCTCATCTACTTTGCCCCACCAATACTGGACGCTGCGCCGGTAGTCGCTGAGCCCGCTCCCCAGTACCTTGACGCGCCAATCCATATGCTGTTGGGCGGCAAGTTGGAAATTGCGCAGCAAATTTGGCCCCCGCCAGACCTGCGCCAACTTGTCAAAGTCGGCCCGATCCAGCGCGAGCGCCTCGCGCACCATGCCAAGCAGGACCGGCGCTCGTTCGACTTCGCTTTCATCGTAGGCCAACAGTTCTGCCCGCAGTTGGCCGCTGTTGAGTCGCCGGTGGATCTTGTTCCACTCGATCTGGAGCGTGGTCAAACAGGGGATCAGGTCGTCGATGTCGCTCACGCTGGCTACATTCGCCGCCAGTGTGCCGCTCCCGGCATCAAAATAAAACTTGCGCCGCCGGGCGCGCGCCCGCACCGGGTGCCATTGTTCTACCGGATACCCTTCGCGACGAAAAACATCTTCCATCTGGCCGAGCACGATCAACGACGCATCGAGGACGGCTTCAGGCAAGCGCAAGGCTGAATAGACCAAAGCCGATACATCGATCTCCGGGCTGTGGGCCTGCTGGTGCAGGCTTGAATTCATAGCCGCATGGGTCTCTTCCAGACTGCGGATGCGGATGGGCGCGCTGCTCCGCAACAACGAATAGTAGGTGCGGATATACAGCTCGATCTCTTCGCTTTGGACAACAGGCATCGTGCGAACCATAGCGCTCACCTCACCACATAGTATAGATGAGAGGATGACCGGATGACAAGATATCCAGTGACCGGATCAATAAGCGGTGGCCATCCCGCCAGATCCGTTCAAAACAATGATAACTGCCCTGGCTCGGCCGGGGGGGAAGCTGCCGGCGGCCAGGGAGCAAGTGGAACCAACGGCGCCAGCCGCTCTTCCAGCCGGCGGACGCTGGCGGGTGAGTGACCCTCATAGGGGTTGTGCATGTAGCCATAGATGTCGAGATTGCTGCCGTGCCAGTACGCCAAGCGCTCTGCCCACTGTTCCAATTGGGCATCGCGCGGGGCGGTGATTTCGGCATCGCCCTTTGGCCCATTTTTGTCATCGCCGATCCAGCGGATCAGAACAAACGCTGGGGCGCTGCCCTGCTGCACCAGCTCATCCCAAACCGGAAAGAGATCGGGCGAGCCGACACGATCCACGATCACCAGGGCAAAGCCTCGCTCGGCCAGAAAGCGAGCAAAGGCCAGGGTCATCAGGTCACGGGCGCGCACTTCGACGGCGATACGCAACTCGCCACCGTGAAGCGCTAGCCAGTCAAGATAGGTCGCCAACGTCTTGCCGTAGCGCTGGCGGGAGAAGTCGGGGGGAAGCTGCAAAAAGGCTGGCGCGGCCGCCGGCCCCAGCGCCCGCAGCACATCGAGAAAGGCGATCGTCTCCTCTTCGCAGTTGAGCAGCCGCTTTTCATGGCTGATGGCGCGCGGAAACTTGAGGCAAAAGGTAAAGCCGGGCGGCACACTCTCGACCCAGTTGACCAACGTCGCCGGACGGGGAAGACCGTAAAAACTGGTGTTTGTCTCTACGGTGCGAAAATGGCCGGCATAGTAGACCAGTTGCTCATTCTTTGGCAACCCCTCGGGATAGAAAACGCCACGCCACCCATCGAATTGCCATGAAGATGTCCCCAGGTTGATCGGCATTGTGCGTTTTGCCTCACTTTCTTGGCTAAATTCAGCCGTAGCACCCTGCTGCTTGAGTTACCTTGCTAGAGATTGTAGAGGGTTGCATACAGACGTAGCCCATTCGCAAGTGGGCGTGTGAGTACTGGATATAAAAATCGACAACATACACTAAATTACAATGACAAATGAACCACCGGCTATGCGAGGTGCTCCCCCTGTCCTCATCATTATTGTGCAAATTGCACATAGAAAACGCTCGTCTGTACGCATATCATGATGGTGGCCGATTTGTGAAGAAAAATACAAGTCGTGTCATTGTATCCTTACAGCCAGGTTGCGATTCTGCAGCCAAGTCATTGTAATCGTACAACGGTTGAGGAGAAAACCCGATGTTACGAAAAGTTGTCCGTGCCCTCCCACTGGCGGTCGCCATGAGCGTAGTTGCATCTCGCGCTTTTGCACAAGATGGGGAACCCACGACGTCCGAGCTCGCCTACGCCATCGACAACATGATGCTCTTTTTGGCCGCCGTGTTGGTCTTGTTCATGCAGGCCGGTTTTGCGCTGGTCGAGGCTGGCTTTAACTCGGCCAAGAATGCGCTGAACATCATGTTCAAGAACTTTATCGATGTCAGCGCCGGTCTGCTGGTCTTCTGGTTGGTCGGCTATGGGATCATGTATGGCGACGCCATCATCCCCGGCTTTTTGGCCTGGGGTGGCCTCGGCATCAGCCAGGCAGCGCTGGAGCCAGGAGCGGGGGTGCTCAATCCCCAGGTAGACTGGCTCTTCCAGGTGGCATTTGCGGCCACGGCGGCCACGATCGTTTCCGGTGCGGTGGCGGGCCGCATCAAGGTGTCGGGCTATATTTTCTACACCATCTTTATCACAGCTCTCGTCTATCCAATCAGTGGATACTGGAAGTGGGGCGGTGGTTGGCTCGACGCGTTGGGCTTCCACGACTTTGCCGGTTCGCTCGTGGTCCATGCAGTGGGCGGTTTTGCCGGTCTGGCAGGCGCCATTGTGCTGGGGCCGCGCATTGGTCGCTTTAGCAAGGACGGTGGTAGCTTACTGCCACACAACTACATTCTGGCGACGCTGGGGGTCTTTATCCTCTGGATCGGCTGGTATGGCTTCAACCCTGGCAGCCAACTGGCCTTTGCCGGTTCGGCCAACACCGACGCGGTGGTGCTCATTGCCGTCAACACGACGCTGGCTGCGGGTGCGGGCGCGGTGGCTGCGATGGTCATCGCATGGAGCATGAGCGGCAAGCCGGATCTGGGTTACACACTCAACGGTGCGCTGGGCGGTTTGGTCGGCATCACGGCCAACTGTGATCTTGTTACCAATTTTTCGGCGATTCTCATCGGTGTGGTAGCTGGAGGTCTGGTGATTGTGGCTACTCGTTTGCTGGAACAGCTCAAGATCGATGACCCCGTGGGCGCGTGGCCGGTGCATGGGGTCTGTGGCATCTGGGGTGGCTTGGCGGCGGGTATCTTTGGGGGGGCACCGCTGGGAGCGCAGCTCATCGGCTCAGTAGCCATCCCGGTGTGGGCCTTTGTCATGGCCTTCATCGTCTTCTATCTCCTTAAAGTGATGAACAACCTGCGCGTCTCCCCGGAAGAAGAGCAGACCGGACTGGACCTCTCCGAACATGGCAGTGCGGCCTACGGTCCTTTTGGTGGGGTGACGGCGGCGGGAGATTGAGGACTTTGATACCTTAGCGCTGACCTACCGTATCCAGTTGTCCTCTATCACGTCCCCGGCATTTTTTGAAATGCTGGGGACGTTTTGATTCGGCATTGCTCCGTCTGGACAAGAAGAGGGCAAGACGGCAGTGCCTCGTGGGCGGGACGTCCGGCTAGTAGCCGGACCTACGGTTCAATGCGGTCACGATCTTGCACATGTCGCTGCACAGACACGACTTTCTGCAACATGAGATAGCCCTGGTTGTGCAAGATGCCTACTTGTCATTTCTAGTTTTTGGTTTATAATGCACAGGAAAGACACTCAAATGCCCGTTATGGAAAGCTGGGATGACCTACACCGCCAATGGGTACGACGGCGCCCCAATCTTAAATCCACTCCAACACTTTGGCCTGTACCAGATCGAGCGGGTGCTAGGTGCAGGTGCGGTTGCGGTTGTCTATAGTGCGACAACGCCAGATGGGCGGCAGGTCGCACTGAAGGTACTCAATCCTTATGCCGCGGGCCAGCCAAAGATTCGCCAGCTCTTCCGCCACGAGTACCAGCTTGCCTCGCGACTGAGACACCCTGGTGTGGTTCAAGTTTTTGACGCCGGTGAGATCGATAGTCACCCGTTCATGGCCATGACGCTGGTACAGGGCACGACGCTGGAAGAGTATCTAGCGGCCAACCCCATTCTGGGCGAAACCGCCTCTATCGACATTGCCCGGCAGGTGGCTCTGACACTCGATTACATTCACCAACAGGGCATCCTCCATCGCGACATCAAGCCGGGCAACATCCTCGTCAGCCGCGATGGCCGCGCCCTGCTCTTTGATTTTGGCGCGGCGCTCAATCTCAACGCACCCCCGCTCCCAGGGGTTGACGGCATCTATGGCACGCCGGCCTTTTTGGCGCCGGAGCAGATCCGCAACAGCGCCGAGATCGACGGGCGCGCCGACCTCTACAGCCTCGGCGTCGTCCTCTATCGCATGGTGGCGGGTCGCAAACCTTTCTATGGCAGCCGCTCGGAGGTGCTCGAAGCTCACCTCCACCAACCACCACCGCCCCCCTCTGAGTTCGCCTACGTCTCCCCTGAACTCGAAGCTGTCATCCTCAAAGGGCTGGCGAAGGATCCTGCTGACCGGTACCAGACCGGACAAGAACTCGCCACGGCACTGGAGCAGGTCAAACTGGAGCCACCACCGGAGCGGGTTCCCCTGGGCCAGCGAATTCTCGGCTGGCTGCGTGGCGCGCCGGCGGCTTCAACATAGCTTCAGCCGCTACTCATTTGAGCAGGTTGCACCACAGTGAATCCCCGCGCTTGATCAATTTGGCCACTCAACAGCCTTTTCTATTGTGCATTCTGCCCATTGTGCAGCACTATGCCCAATGGTACGCTTCTCACGTGCTAGGCGTCTGACCTGGTCAGCGCCAATATCTCGCCCGTAGTATCCATCTACCCACACATCTGTTATCACCTCTACTCGGCAGTGATCATGGTTGAGACCACCAGGTGGCTGTTGCATGGGACCTGCCAGCCAGCTGGTGAGTACCGGTTCGGCCGGTAGGGGCAAACAACTGGAGCAAAGAGGAGAACCGTAATGGAAGCGACCATCAATTCTGGGGATACCGCCTGGTTGTTGATTTCTACGGCGCTCGTCACGATGATGACACCGGCTCTGGCCTTCTTCTACGGTGGCATGGTGCGCAAGAAAAACATCCTTTCCACGCTCAATCTCAGCTTTATCACTATGGGGTTGATCGGCCTACAATGGGTGCTTGTCGGCTACACGCTGGCCTTTGGCCCCTCGGTGGGTGGCTTGTTTGGCGACTTGAGCGCATTGGGCCTAAACGGTGTCACAGCGGCGCCAAGCGATACCTACGCCACGACGGTGCCACACCTGGCCTTTGTCGCCTTTCAGATGACCTTTGCTGTGATCACACCGGCGCTTATCACAGGCTCGTTTGTCGAGCGCGTCCGCTTCAAGACTTTTATCATCTTCACGCTCTTGTGGGCCACCCTTGTTTACGACCCGGTGGCGCACTGGGTGTGGGCTGACGGCGGCATGTTCTTCAACATGGGTGCGCTGGACTTTGCCGGCGGCACGGTGGTCCATATCACCGCCGGCTTTTCGGCCCTGGCCTTTGCATTGGCCATCCGCGCCCGGCGTGGCTACGGTGCGGTACCCATCGAGCCGCACAACATCCCCTTTACGGTGTTGGGCGCTGGTCTGCTCTGGGTGGGCTGGTTTGGCTTTAACGGCGGGAGTGCGCTGGCCGCCAATGGGCTGGCGGTGACGGCGCTGCTCAACACCAACACTGCCGCCGCCGCTGCCGCTGTGGTCTGGATGGCGCTCTCCTGGCGCGATAAGAAGCCTAGTGTGTTGGGGATTGCCACCGGTGCAGTTGTGGGGCTGGTCGCCATCACGCCGGCCGCCGGCTTTGTCACGCCGATGGCCGCCATTTTGATCGGCGCCATCGCTGCTCCCATCAGCTATTATTGCATCCAGTTTGTCCACCAGCGCAAGCTCGATGAGTCGTTGGATGTGTGGGGGTGTCACGGCATGGCGGGCGCCTGGGGCGCGATAGCCACCGGTCTCTTTGCCAGCCCGGCCATCAACGAGGCAGGCGCCGGTCTCTTTTACGGCAATCCGGGGCAACTGGTGACTCAGTTGCTCACCGTGGTCGTCACAGCCGCCTTTGCGTTTGTCGTTACATATGGCCTGGCAAAAGGTCTTGCCGCCACGTGGGGCCTTAGCGTCAGCGAACAAGAGGAAGAATTGGGTCTCGACATCAGCGAACACGGCGAGCGAGCCTATGCCTAATGCGTGATGCGTGATACGGATTACGCATTACGCATCACGCATCACGCATTCCATCGATACAAATGGACAGGGAATTATGACCAAGAAGATTGAGGCGATTATTCGGGAGGACCGGCTCAACGATGTAATGCGTGCGCTACGCGAAATTGGCATCGTGGGCCTCAACATTATCGAGGTACGCGGGCATGGGCGCCAGGGTGGCGTCGAACTGGCCGGCCGCACCGGCACCTACCAGGTAGATCTGCTGCCCAAGATCCAAATCAATATCGTCTTGAGCGACCACAATGTGGAGAAGACAGTGGAGACGATCTCAAAGGCAGCGCGCACCGGGCAGACGGGCGATGGGTTGATATTCATCTACCCGGTGGAGGAGGTCGTGCGCATCCGCACCGGTGAGCGGGGCAAGGATGCGCTTTCCTACCCAGGAGACATCGATTCGCAAAGGAAACAAAGTGTTTGAAAAGTCAGGCGCCGATATGGTGCGTTGCACCTGAACGGTGCGATGCACTAATCTGGTGGCCTCTGATTTTGATGCCAAAGTTGCACCTGCCTTCCCGGCTGGCTCTGTCGTTGCATCGCACACTGCGTGTGCAACGACAGAGCCATTCCCTTTTCTAAACAGGCGCCATGTCGCTGCGAAAAACGATACTAATGAAAATCATAAACGGATTTCACGGGTGAAAAGCCTAAAATCCGCGTTCATCCTGAAAATCCGTGTACTCTAAAAGCGCCGTGGTTTAGATGGCCACGGCGCGCTGTTTTTGTTCAGCCGCACCGGTCAGTGTGCCGACCAGCAGGTCGCGATTCAACATGCCGATAAAGTCGATGCTGATCAGCTTGGGGCAGACGGCTTCGCACTCGCCGATATTGGTGCAGCCGCCAAATCCTTCCAGGTCGTGCTGCCTGGTCATGTTGACGGCGCGGCGATAGCGTTCGGCCTGGCCCTGGGGCAGCAGCGCCAGGTGCGCCGCTTTGGCCGCGGTAAAGAGCATGGCCGACCCATTCGGGCAGGCAGCCACACAAGCGCCACAGGCGATACATTGCGCTGCGTCCATAGCCAGGTCAGCTTTCTCTTTGGGAACCGGGGTATTGTTGGCTTCGGGTGCGCTGCCGGTGGAGACCGAGATAAAACCGCCGGCCTGCACAATGCGGTCGAAGGCGCTGCGGTTCACCACCAGATCCTTGATCACCGGAAAGGCGTGCGACCGCCACGGTTCCACCACCAGCGTATCGCCATCCTTGAAGGTGCGCATGTGGAGCTGGCACGACGCCACCCCCGGCACGGGCCCGTGCGCCACACCGTTGATCATCACGCCGCACGAACCACAGATGCCTTCGCGACAGTCGTGGTCAAAGGCCACTGGCTCCTCGCCGCGCTCGACAAGCATGGCATTGAGGACATCCAACATCTCCAGAAACGACATATCTGGGCTGACATCGTCCAGTTCATAATCCACCAGACGTCCCTGGTGATCCGGCCCCTTTTGCCGCCACACACGAAGTTTGATTCTCATAATTCAACACGACTCCGATCGATTGGGAAGTGATGCGTGGTGCGTGATGCGTAATCCGTAACGCACACTCCGTCACCAATCACGCATCACGCATTACGCATTATTTGTAGCTTCGCTGGGTCAGCTTGACATATTCAAAAGTGAGCGGCTCTTTGTTGAGGATCGGGCTGGCGGTATCGCCGCTGTACTGCCAGGCTGCCGCATAGGCAAAATTTTCGTCGTCGCGCAGCGCCTCGCCATCGGGCGTCTGGCTTTCCTCGCGGAAATGGCCACCGCACGATTCGGTGCGGTGGAGCGCATCAATGGCCAGTAGTTCACCCAATTCCAGGAAATCGGCCACACGCCCCGCCTTTTCCAGTTCCTGGTTGAGATCGTTGGCGTTGCCGGGCACCTTCACATTCTGCCAGAACTCCTCGCGCAGCGCCGGGATTCGCTCGAGCGCGTGGCGGAGACCCTCCTCATCGCGCGCCATGCCGCAGTAATCCCACATGATCTTGCCCAGCTCACGATGGAACGAATCGACCGTGCGCTTGCCGTCGACCTCAAGCAGCCGCTTGGTAATGCCGGCAACCTCGGCTTCGGCCTCCTGACAGGCCGGGTGGCTGGTATCGACCTTTTCTAGCTGGCCCTGCGCCAGATAATCACCGATGGTGTAGGGCAGGATGAAATAACCGTCGGCCAGCCCCTGCATGAGCGCACTGGCGCCCAACCGGTTAGCGCCGTGGTCAGAAAAGTTCGCCTCGCCGATGACAAAGAGACCGGGGATCGTGCTCTGCAAGTTGTAATCGACCCAAAGCCCCCCCATCGTGTAATGGAGCGCCGGATAGATGCGCATGGGCGTCTCATACGGTTTCTCGCCGGTGATGTTGGCGTACATATCGAAGAGGTTGCCATAGCGGTCGCGGATCACATTGACACCCAGCCGGCTGATGGCGTCGGCAAAGTCGAGATAGACGCCGTTCTTGAGTTCGCCCACACCGTACCCTTCATCCACCACCTTTTTGGCGGCGCGTGAGGCCACGTCGCGCGGCACCAGATTGCCAAAGCTTGGGTACCGCTCTTCCAGATAGTAGTAGCGCTCGCTTTCAGGAATGGCGTTGGGCGGGCGGTTGTCACCGGCGTTGCGGGGGACCCAAATACGGCCGTCGTTGCGCAGTGATTCACTCATCAGCGTCAACTTGGACTGGTGCTCGCCCGAAACGGGAATACAGGTGGGATGGATCTGGGTGAAGCAGGGGTTGGCGAAAAAGGCCCCTCGCTTGTACGCCCGCCAGATGGCCGTGGCGTTACAGCCTTTTGCGTTGGTCGAAAGATAGTACAAATTGCTGTACCCACCCGTTGCCAATACGACGGCATCGGCAAGAAAGGTCTCGATCTTGCCTGTGATCATGTTGCGCGTGACGATGCCGCGCGCCCGCCCGTTGATCACCACTAGGTCGAGCATTTCCGTTCGTGGGTGCATCTGGACTTTGCCGGCGGCGATCTGCCGGGAGAGCGCCTGGTAGGCGCCCAACAACAGTTGCTGGCCGGTCTGGCCACGGGCATAGAAGGTACGCGAAACCTGGGCGCCGCCAAACGAGCGGTTGTCCAACAGGCCGCCGTACTCGCGAGCAAACGGGACGCCTTGCGCCACACACTGGTCGATGATATTGAGGCTCAACTCGGCCAGCCGGTAGACATTGCTCTCGCGCGCCCGGTAGTCACCCCCCTTGATGGTGTCATAGAAGAGGCGAAAGACACTGTCACCGTCGTTGCGGTAATTTTTGGCAGCGTTGATGCCCCCTTGGGCCGCCACGCTGTGGGCGCGGCGGGGGCTATCCTGATAGCAGAAACAGTGGACATTGTAGCCCAGTTCGCCCATCGTCGCCGCTGCCGCGCCGCCTCCTAGCCCCGACCCGACCACGATCACCGTAAAGCGGCGTTTGTTGGCCGGGCTGACCAGTCTCATTTCAAACATATGCTTTTCCCATCTTTCCTCGATAGGACCGGAGGGGACGCGGCCATCCAACACCCCTTCTGCAAAAGCGGGTATTGTGTTGACCTTTACAGGCGTCTCAATCGTCATTGCATCATTCTCCTCACTAATTTCGCCTGTTTGTTCATCGGATGACACCTGCTAAGACAGCAAGAGGGACGATGACAAATCCAATCGTCAAAACGAGCGCCACGGCCAGGCTCAGCGCACGCAGCGGCTTTTCGGTGTTCTCATTGCTCAGGCCCAGCGTCTGGAACAAGCTCCAGCCGCCATGATAGAGATGCAGGCCCAGGGCGATGACCGCCGCGATGTAGATGAGTGTCACCGGGATCGACTGGAAGCCGACGATCAGGTTGTGGTAGGCGTCGCCGCGCACAAAGTCGCTGTGGATGACAGGCACCCCCCACGTGAAGTGCGCCAGGTGATAGAGCAGAAAAAGGAAGATCGCCAGCCCACCCCAGCGCATAGTAACCGAGGCATAGCTGGCCTGTACCCGGTTTGTCACAGCATAGCGGGTAGGGCGCGCCCGCCAAGCCTGTTGGGTCAACGACCAGGCCGCCCACACATGGAGCACTACCGCCGCCAGCAACACAATCCGGATGACCGTCAACAGGTGCAAGTGGCCGAAAATTGGCTCGCCAAAAGCGCGTAGACCTTCAGCATACTCGTTGAAATAGGCGCGGCCCTGAAAGGCCTTGAGGTTGCCGTACATGTGCAAAAGAAGAAATCCAACACCGATCAGCCCGGTGACCGCCATAATGATCTTTTTCCCGATCGTGGATCGGGGCAGCGCCATCACGTACATGGCCAAAGACCTCCTCACAAATAACGCAAGTTTGAGCGCGCAATCTAATTTACTAAGGCCCGGTAGACCACAGAATGTCGGTCTACACGGTCAAATCCAGCCCACTACCAGCTACTCCAGAAAGCGAATTCGTAACCTCCTGAGCCTATTCTAAATCATAGGCAGTGGAGTTACAACATCCTTGTTCACGACGTGTGCATCCGCAGCAGCCAGAACAATAGGACGAGATAGCCTCATACGTACCCTACCTCTCTTCGTGCGGCGTCAATAACACACCGTCCCACGCCGCCAGTTCGATCTCGATACAGCCGTCGTTGGTCTGATACATGCGCTCGTGAACCACATCACACCACTCCCCCGGCCAGGCTACCTGCAAGAAGGTACGTTGTGGTCTCCCGCCAAAGTTGATCGCGACGGTTGCGTAATCGCGCGCCCCTGCATCTGCATAGCGTTTCCAGCGTACGATGTGTTCGGCAGCAAAATCATCGACATAGAACTCGATATGGTCGCTGCGCAGCGCAGGGTGCCTGCGCCGGGCCGCGATCAACCGCGCAACGGTCTTGCTGTAGTCGGCGTACGGTTTTTGCAGCAGCTTTCCCCAGTGCAAGGGTTGGAAATCGATGGTGCGGGGCGAGTCTTCGCCAAACTCCTGGCCGGCATAGATCATCGGGGTACCCGGTGCTGCAAAAAGCGTGATCAACCCCAGCAGCCCCTTGGCCAACGCCATCGCCTGCACGCTCATCCCGGCCGGGCGCTCGATGTGCGGCCACGCGTAAAACCGGATCTCATGCTCGGGGCGCACCTCATCATGACTACACGAATAATTGACCGTCTGGTCGGCGGCGGTGAAACCAGCCTCGCGAAAGCCACCGATGGCCTGGAAGATGTCGCGCTGTTCCCACTGCCAGCGCTGGTTGAGCACATCGTCGAGCGTATGATGAAAAAAGCCGTTCCAGACGGCATCGATAGGCGTTTCGGCGACAAGCCGCGCCGCCGTCTTCTCTGGGTGGGCTCCCGCTAGCGGCCAATACTCGGCGATGAGCAGGCAATCGGGCTTGACCTGCCGCGCCGCCCACCCGATCGCGCTCAGCCCGTGGTAAGGGTCAAACCCGGGGCGCATGGGGCGGCGGCTGTCATAGTCGACCCCGGCCGCCCAGTCGAAGCGAAAGCCATCAACATGATACTCTTGCAGCCAAAAGCGGACCACATCCTGAAAATAGCGTGTCGTCTCCGGCGTAAAGTGATCCCAATCCACCCCACCCCACATGTTGACCGCAGCCGGCGTGTGGTGGAAAAACGGGTTCCAGTCAGCCAGAGGTTCGCCATCCGCCGAATAGAGTGGAGGATAGATTTTGTAATAGGGGTGTTCGCCCCAGGCGTGGTTGAAGGCCACATCCAGAATCACCGCGATACCGTGGCTATGACAGTCGTTGACAAACGCTTTGAGATCCTGCGGCGTGCCGTAGGTATTGGCAAGGGCAAAGTAAAAGACAGGATTGTAACCCCAACTCGAAGCGCCAGGAAAAGCCTGGATCGGCATCAGCTCCAGGGCGTTGACCCCAAGTTCGGCAAAGTAAGGAATGTAGTTGGAGAGTTCGCGCAAGTTGCCGTAGTAAGGCTGATTGGCGTGCCAGTAGCCGGCAAAATCGCGTACAGAAAGCTCGTAGATAACCAGGTCGCGCAAACGCGGCGTCTGCCAGCTCTGGTCAGTCCAGTCGAATCCATTGTTCAAGGTCGGGACGATGCCCAGCGCTCCACGTTCGTTCCACTCTACCTGGGTGGCATAGGGATCGCCAATCCAAACATGCGACTGGTCGTCCAGCGCAACATAAAAACCATAACGCACCGGGCCGGCATTGGCGTCGGGATAGGGGATCGTCGTCCACCAGACGCCCATACCGTCGGTCACCATGCGGTTGGCTCGTGTGTCCCACTCGTTAAAGTCGCCGACCAGGGCGACATAGGGTTTATAAGGAGCAAACAACACAAAGGTTGCCGTAGCGGGCGCTAACAGATTGAGATGCACGCCGCCCCGGATATCCACCGGCAGCCGATCAAGCGCAGCGAGAGGCGCGCGCTGCCTTTGCTTCAACACATTCACGGCCGATTCGCAACTTTACGCAAAGATTACACAATTTATGAGGAAGTATAATCGAACAACAACCGCCGGTCAGGTGGCAGCGATACAATTCCATCGGGCAGCCGCACATTTGTTCCAACAACAGCGGAACACAGAGTACCCAGAGGGGGCGCAGAGTACACAGAGAGGAGGAGAATCACTCTTCTGTGTACTCTCTGTGCTCTCCGTGGCTGCTCTGTGCGCTCTGTGTTCCGCTTTTACATGTTCGCCTTTACATGTTGTCGATCAACGCCCGCCCAAACTCGCTGCACTTCACTTCGGTTGGGTTGTCCATCAAGCGGGCAAAGTCGTAGGTGACAATCTTCTGGCTGATCGTCTTTTCCATGGCGCGGATGATCAGGTCGGCAGCCTCGTTCCAACCCAGGTGGCGCAGCATCATCTCGCCACTGAGAATAACCGACGAAGGGTTGACCTTGTCCTGGCCGGCGTAGCGGGGTGCGGTGCCGTGCGTGGCCTCGAAAATGGCGCGACCGGTGACATAGTTGATGTTGGCCCCAGGGGCAATGCCGATGCCGCCCACCTGCGCCGCCAGCGCATCGCTCAGATAGTCACCATTGAGGTTGAGCGTGGCGATAACATCGTACTCCGCCGGTCGTGTCAACACTTGCTGCAACATGGCGTCGGCAATGACATCCTTCACGATGATCCCAGTGGGGAGTTTATGCCACGGCCCGCCATCGAGCGGCTCGGCGCCAAACTCCTCAACCGCCACCTTGTAGCCCCATTGCATAAAGGCGCCCTCGGTGAACTTCATGATGTTGCCCTTATGTACCAGAGTAACGCTCTTGCGGTTGTTGTCGATGGCATATTGGATGGCAGCGCGCACCAGCCGGCTGGTGCCCTCTTCGCTCACTGGCTTGATGCCGATGGCGCTGCTGCCCGGGAAGCGGATCTTTTTGACGCCCATCTGGTTCTGCAAAAAATCGATCACCGCCTTGGCGTCGTCGCTGTACGCTTCCCACTCGATACCGGCGTAGATATCCTCGGTGTTCTCGCGGAAGATCACCATATCGACCAGTTCGGGTTGCTTGACCGGGCTGGGGACGCCCTGGAAGTATTGTACCGGTCGCACACAGGCATAGAGGTCCAACCGCTGGCGCAACGCCACGTTGATGCTGCGGATGCCACCCCCCACCGGCGTGGTCAACGGCCCCTTGATCGCCACAATATATTCGTCGATGGCATCGAGCGTCTCATCGGGCAGCCAGATCGTCTCGTTGTAGACGGCGTTGGCTTTTTCACCGGCAAAGACTTCCATCCACACGATCTGGCGGCGCCCGCCATAGGCTTTGGCGACGGCCGCCTCCAACACTGGCTGGCTGGCTGCCCAGATGTCCACCCCGGTGCCATCTCCCTCGATAAAGGCGATGATCGGGTTATCGGGCACGATAAGCTTGCCATCTTCCAGGCGGATCTTTTCACCCTGGTCGGGGACTACAACTTTTTGGTAGGACATTTGATTGGGGTGCTCCTTTGAAAAAAGAATGGTTAGTGCTCAATGGTTAATGCTCAATAGTCCGTTGTGCGAGATTCATTGCCCATTAAGCACTAACCATTAATCATTAACCATTCATATCTCGCTCCACCTGAGCCAGCCAAGCCTGGTCGCGAAACGAAAAGATTTCACCGGTGTGGCCCCGGCTCCACGGGCCGACAAGCCAGAGAAGACGCCGGGCGGCGGCGCGTGCTGAGACCAGCGCACCGGCTGCGGCGGCATTATGAAACATGCTCAAGTCGATAACGCTCTCGCTCGTATCTACGCTGCGGAGGTCGGCCTGCATTTCGGTGTCTACCATACCAGGGTAAACAGCATTGACGGTGATGCCTGCCCCCTTCACCTCCAGCGCGAGGATACGAGTAAATTGGTCCAGCCCAGCTTTGGCCGCGCTATAGGCGCTCAGGCCGGCGTACGGTGTGGTGGAGAGGCCGCTGCTGACATTGACGATCCGCCCAAACCGTTGCTCGATCATGGTGGGCAACACGCTGTGTACCATATAGAATGGGCCAACCAGATTGACATGGATACTATAAGCCCACTCGTCCGGATCGACCTCACCCACCTCGTCGATGGGCCAGACAATGCCGGCATTATTGACCAGGATGTCAATACGGCCAAACTTGTCCAGCGTTGTATCCACTACTTCTTCCACCTGCGCCAGGTCGCTGACGTCGGCTGCGATACCCCAGGCGCGCCCGCCCGCTTGGGCTAGACGCCGTGCTTCGGCGACCACTCTGTCTTCGCTGCGCGCCGCCAACACCACCGCCGCCCCGGCCCCCACCAGCCACTCGGCCAATGCCAGACCCAGCCCGCGGCTGCCGCCGGTGACAATCGCCACTTGCCCTTGAAGCTTCTTTTTTCCGGCCATGGATCAGCGCATCGTTCGTTTGATGTTCGGACCGTTGTTCGTGCTGGAGCATACTTCAGCAGCCGCTGCCAGACGCGCGGCTTAGCCAAAAGTGTACCAGAGAGGCAAAAAAGAGTCTATTTTCCAGCGCGGGAAGTGCAACAATCAAAACAGTGAGCAATTCTCGATCAATCACCCGTATACGTTGACCGCCCCCCGCCCTGATGATAAACTCTTGCGGTGTAAGACAAGCATAACCAGAGGCAGCCGGAAAACAGGACTGATGGCTTTGACGGCTCACAAAACCACGCAAATTGACCGCGACCTGATCCAGCGCATCCAGCGCCGGGATCAGCGCGCCCTTATGGAACTCTACCAGGCGTACAGCAGCCTGGTGTATGGGCTGGCCCTGCGCGTGCTACAAAATTCTGGGTTGGCCGAAGAGGTGACGCAAGACATCTTCTTGAAGATCTGGCAACAACCGGACCGCTGGAATCCTGCGCTGGGGCAGTTTACCAGCTGGTTGTTGACCATTACACGCAACGCAGCGATCGACCGTTTGCGCAAGGAGCGCCATACCCACACCCACCAGGTCGAACAAGTCGAGCACCTGGCAGAGACAGGCCTGGCCGATGATACGCTGTGGTACGACGGGCAGGTGCTGGCGGAGTTGCTGGCGCAACTACCTCCAGAACAGCGCCAGTTGATCGAACTGGCCTTCTTCCAGGGCTATACCCACAGTGAACTCTCGATCAAGCTACGCCTGCCGCTCGGCACTGTGAAGACGCGCCTGCGGAGCGGCCTGCAAAAACTACGCATCCTCTGGGAAAAGGGCGCCGATTAAAAACCTATCCGAAAAGCGGCTACCAGCCCGGTTCCTACACCTGCGCATTGGCTCACTCGCAGTGGCATTTGGGTAGAGACTAAATCTGATCTAGACGATGGCTACGTTGTACAAATAAGTGCGCACAAATTATGAAGAAGTGATGAAGAGCGTACTGCAAACAGCAGTGCCGAAGGTAGTAACTGTAGCAACATGAGCATGACTCAGTCCCCGAACGAGTGGGAGTCACAAGAACAAGATAAACAAAACGACCAAACGGCTGAGACCACTTGCCAGCGGATCGACGACCTGATTGCGGCCTTTAGCATCGGCGCCACCGACCCCGAAGAGAGCGCCCTGATTCAGGAGCGGCTGGCGCACTGCCCAGATAGTGTGCGCGAGCTAGCGGCATATAGCGGGCTGGCGCGCGCGCTACTTACCGCAGCGCGCCCGGTTGCGCCGCCGCCAGCGCTGGCGCAAAGAGTTGCCGCCGCGATCGACCAGCCGGCTTCGGCGCCCCCGAAGCGTCCAGCCGTGCCCCAGGCGCGGCGTGGCTGGCTGGCCGGGTGGCGTTGGTCAATTGTCTGGAACGCTGCAGCTGCGACGACGATTCTGCTGCTGGCAGTGCTCAACCTCTACTGGATCGAGCAGAATGTTCGGCTACAACAAGAGTACGACCGCCTCGTCGCTGCCCAGCTTGCTCAACAACAGGCGGAAAACGCTATCTATGTCCTATTGGCTTCATCGAACCGCCAGGGTATTATACTGCCACCGGCACAGGAAGGCAGCGCAGCCAACGCCGAAGTCTTATGGGACCCAGACCTCGACGTGGCGATGCTTTACGCCAAAGCGTTTCCTGTCCTCGAACCTGACCAGGTCTACCAGTTGTGGGTGACTCAAGCAGGCGAACGGCAGAGTGCCGGCCTCTTTACCGTCGATCAAAATGGTACCGGTGTGTTGATCTTTCCCGCCAACCAACCGCTAGACCAGCTCGACTCGATGGGCATCACCACCGAACCGGCCGGGGGAAGCCCTGGCCCCACCGGGCCACCGGTAGTGCGCCGGCGTTTCAGCGACTCGTAAGCGTTATATCGTCAGTTTTTTAAGGTACGATGCAGGTTAAACCTGAGTCGTACCCTGACCCACAAAAACAGAACAAAGGATTTTTGCATGTCCATGTATTCCATTCTCTTTCGTGCGCATTCCGACTGGCGTTGGATCGTCATTCTTGTAGGCGCTGCCCTTCTCATCAAATATCTGGCCGGGCTGCTGGCGAACA
This sequence comes from Chloroflexota bacterium, assembly GCA_003577005.1. The sequence goes on from QEUW01000015.1 coordinate 30,405, forward strand.
GCCGCTGGAGCCGCATCGACCACCTGTTGGGATTGGGTTTCACCATTGCAGTAGATATCCAGTTGCTGCTCGGTCTGGTGCTCTGGATCATGGGCCAGCATTGGAGGGGTGCCGACCCGCTGCGCAGTTGGGAACACCCCGTAACGATGATTCTGGCTATTGCGATTGCCCACATCACTTCGACCCGCGTCAAGCGGGCCAGCGAGAACGGCAGAAAATATCGCATCGGTCTGGTCGGGTATCTCGTCGCCGGTCTCCTCATCTTGATCGGCATTCTACGCATCACCGGCGCACTTGGTTGAACCAAGCCCTTGTTCCCGCTGCTGCGGGTGGTCGTGGGCAGTTGCGAACAAGGGCCGCCAAAAACAACCGGCGGCTGGCCGAGGAAGCCCCTCTTGACCAGCCGCCGCTCTTTCCTTTCACTTACTGAGCGTAACCACCTCTTGCTCAGCTTCTGCTCTCGGTCAGCCCCTACTCATCCACTCGGCCCAGCACAGCCACCACATTTTGTCCGCCAAAACCAAAGGCATTGACAATGGCGTAGCGTGCGTCAAATTTTTGCGCCTCGTTGCCGACAATCGGGATATCGAGCGCCGGGTCTGGCGTGTAGTTGATGGTCGGGGGGACGAGGCCCTCGCGCAGGCTGCACACTGCCGCCACAGCCGATTGAGCGCCGGCCGCTCCCAGCGCATGACCGACCATGCTCTTGATGCTGGTGATCTTCATATCATAGATATGCTCGCCAAAGGCGCGCTTGAGCGCCTTGGTTTCGCCGATATCGTTGAGTTCAGTGCCGGTACCGTGGGCAAAAACCAGGTCGATATCCTGCATCTTGAGACCCGCGTTTCGCACGGCGCCGGTCAATGCGCGGGCGGCGCCATCGCCATCAGGGTCAGGTGCAGTGATGTGAAACGCGTCCCCCGTCAGCCGGCCACCCAGCACCTCGCCGTAGAGACGGGCCCCCCGACGGCGGGCATGTTCTTCGGTCTCCAGGATCACCGCACACGCACCTTCACCGGCCACAAAGCCATCGCGGTCGATCGAGAATGGGCGACAAGCGCGCTCGGGGTCACCCATGCGAGAAGAGAGGGGCCCCATGCGCCCAAAGGCCGACATCGTCAACATCGAGACGGTCGATTCGGCGCCCCCGGCAATGATCACATCGGCTTCGCCGCGCCGGAGAAAGTGATACCCTTCGATGATCGAGTAATGCCCGCTGGCGCAGGCTGCGGTGCTAGTCATCACCGGGCCGCGGGCGCCGGTTTCGATGGAAACCAGACAGCTTACGGCGTTGGCCATGGCCGCCGGCACCACAAAGGGACCCACCGACCGCCAGCCCTTTTCCACCATCTCTTCGGTGGCAAACTCGATCTCGGTGATACCACCGCCGCCTGTTGCCATCAGGACGCCGACCTCGTCGCGATTGCTGGCATCGATGGTGATTCCCGCATCTGCCAGTGCCTGTTTTGCCACGGCTATGGCAAACTGGGTAGAGCGGGCGATGCGCCGGGCGACTTTCCGGTCCATATAATCTTGCGGGTCAAAATCCTTGACCTCGCAGGCAATATTGTACGGCATATCTCCGGTATCAAAGAGCGTGATCCGGCCAGCGCCGGACTTTCCGGCCAGCAAATTCTGCCAGAAGGTTGCCACATCGTTCCCAATCGGCGTAATGGCGCCCATACCGGTGATAAAAACTCGCGTCATACTCGCTTACTCACTTTCGTGGCATTGCAGGGAGCTATACTCGCAACCGTCTGTGGGCGCCTGCTGCGTTGACACCCACATCTGCCCGCACACCGTCCTCAAGATTTGTTGATATATTCGGCCACCAAGTCAAATTCAGGCCACTGGTGCCCGCGATCTGTTATTGTAGGAGATCAACACCGGCGCCTAACGAAAGTTACCGCGACAGCGGCTGAAACCTGCCGGACTGCGCTGCGTGTCGTACGATTATAGGAGAGCGTGCGCCAGGCGTCAAAAATAGGCGCCAGACAGTTGACAACACCGGCAGAATGTGGTTTAACACCCATCATGGATAGCGAACCACAGCCCGGCACGAAAAAGATCCTCGACCAACTGCACCTCGACGCCAACATCATTCCCAGCTTGCCCCCCGAGATACGCGACAAGTTGCTCGGTTTTCTCCGCAGTTGGGCAACACCGCACGAACAAGTGGCGTTGGTGGATATACTGCGCGAGGCGCACGGCCCGTTGCTCTTTTTACTGGACTACCAGGCAGCGGCGCATCTCTTGCAGGGTGAACCACAGCTAGCGCTCGATGTCATCGAACGGCGACAGCGGCGCAGCACCACCGTTGGCAGCCAGGTGTTGGAGGCGCGCGCACTGCTGGCGTTGGGTCACGAGGGCCATGCACAGGATGTGGCCGACGACATCAGCCGCGCCTATCCCCAAAATGCCCTGGCCGTGTGCGGCGCCGCGACCATTTACGGCGGGCTAGGGCGCTTTGATCACGCACGTCTGCTTTTAGAAACCTATCTGGCGCAGCGGCCAGGCGACCAGGTGGCTACCCTCACAGTGGCATCCCTGGCCCATGAAGCGGATGACCACGACCTGGCCGACCAATATACGCAACGACTGGGCACCGGCATACCCGCCGAATTGAACAACCCCCAGTTGCAACAGCTAGAACAGTTGCTGGTCGCCATCGGGAAAGAAGAGAGCGCCAAGGCCGTACAACTGGAACTGGCTCGGCGCCACCAGGTAGAACTGGTTGCCCTCGAACAGGCGCTAGCCCCCTTTACGCAGCTGACAGGTCTCGCTACTATCGACCCGGTGCAACTCTACCAGCAGTTGAGCGGCCCCGAGTCGATCCCAGTCGACCGTTCCGAACGGCGTACGATCCAGCTCGAAGCGGTACGCCACTTTGGCTTTATGAAGCTGCGCACCGGCCAGGTCGAGGTAATCGCCGCTGTGCTGCGGGGCGAATCGATCCTGACCGTGATGCCAACGGGCGCCGGCAAGTCGCTCTGCTACCAGTTGCCAGCACTTGTCTTGCCCAAACCCACCCTGGTGATCAGCCCGCTCATTGCGCTGATGAAAGACCAGGTGGAAAGTCTCCCCACTGCCGCACGGGCCAAAGCAACCTTTATCAACAGCACGCTCAGCGAAGAAGAGCAGGCGCAGCGGATGGAAGGGATCGCCCGCGGCCAATACCAGCTGATCTACGCCGCCCCCGAACGGTTACGCCAGCGCGCCTTTTTGCGCGCCCTACGCGCCACCGGCATCGACCTCTTTGTGGTCGATGAGGCACACTGTGTCAGCCTTTGGGGTCACGATTTTCGACCGGATTACCTATTTATTCAAGAAGCGCGGCGCGAACTGGGTAACCCAACAGCCCTGGCAATGACCGCCACCGCCCCGCCACGGGTGCGTGACGAGATCATCGACTACATGAGCAATGATAACCCGGCAAACAGTGATGCCGGCAATGGCGGGAACAATGGTCGCCACCGCCCACGTGCGCTGCTCCTCGATATCTTTCGCAGCAACCTCCACCTCTCGGCGCTTCACTTTCACAACGAGGAGGAGAAGCTGGCGGCGCTGCTCAAATTTGTTCAAGAGACACCCGGCAGCGGGATCGTCTATGTGAGCAGCCGTCACAAAGCTGAGGCATTGGCCCAACAGTTGCAGATGGCGGGTGTCTCGGCCGAAGCCTACCACGCTGGTCTGGCTGACCGCAATGCGGTGCAAGATCGTTATATGTCGGACCAAACCCGGGTGGTGGTGGCAACCATCGCCTTTGGTATGGGCATCGATAAGGCGGATATCCGCTTTATCGTTCACTTTCATCCCTCGCGTAGCCTGGCTGCCTACTATCAAGAGGTGGGTCGCGCCGGGCGCAATGGTCAGCCCAGCCAGGGCGTCCTCTTTTACAGCAACAACGATTGGGCCAACCTCCGCCGCTGGGCCAAAGCCGACGAATTTAGCATAGAATTTCTAAAAAAAGTCTACGCCGCCGTTGCCACCCAACTAGGGGTAGAGGATGCGGAGTTGGGAGTGAAAGGACCAGAGGGCGCCCCGGAATCACCGTCGTCGGAAGATTCCGGGGCGCCCTCTGGGCCCCGCATTCTCAACTCCGCATTTGGGCCGGTGGATGCGCGGCGGTTGCAGCAGGTCGTCAACGCGGACGAGACGACGGTGCGTGTGGCAGTGAGCATTCTCGAACGGGCGGATCTGCTCAGCCGCACCTTTGACCTGCCACAAGAGGTGACGATCACGATCCCTCGCCGGCCGCCGGTGGAGGCTCAGCAAGATGCAGAGTATGTTCGCCTGTTGCGAGGCTTGAACCTTCGGTCGGGCCAGTCGGGTGCTTTTAAGCTGACAGACCTGGTCGCCTATATGGATTGGCCGCTCGACCAGGGCGAGGCCATCCTGCTGGATTGGGAGACAGCGGGCTGGCTCCAGTTCAAGGGCGAGCGGCGAGCCATGTGCATCGAGTTGCCTGCCTCCCCACCCGACGCCCGCCAGCGGCTGGAGCGGCTTCTTGCCCAATCCAGCGCGATTGCCCAGCGCCGCATCGATGAGGTGATCGGCTATGCTACTGCCGAAACCTGTCGCCACGGCTATATCAGCGCCCACTTTGGCAGCCCGCCACGCACCCGGTGCGATGTGTGCGACAATTGTACCGGCATTCGGCCGGAAGTTCCGGCGAGTCACGCACTCACCACACCTCTGCCCGACGATGCTGATATCGAACCGATGATCATCGATTGCCTGATCAGTCTACCCAAACCCGTTGGGCGCAGCGGGCTGGCGCGCATCCTTGCCGGGAGCCTGCGGGCGCCGGTGACGGCGGATAAGGCGCGCCACTTCGGGCGTTTGAAGATGCTGGGTGAGGAAGGCGTGACAGGCTATGTGGACGATCTGCTCGAAGATGGACGGTTGCGCCAGTACGAACGACAAGGCTATCTGGTGCTGGCGCCTACCCAGCGCGGGCGCGTCGAGGCTGAAATCTGGCTAACCGAGCACCCCGACCTGGCCGAAATGGCCCCGGCCCCAACCACAAGCGATGATGAGGCGCTAGATGAACCCGCCGAGGCAGACAAATACACCAGCCTGCAAAAGGCGCTCTGGCTCTGGCGCCGGCGCACGGCAGAACAACAGGCTGTGCCACCGTATGTTGTCATGAGCAATGAGCTGATGTTGCGGATCGCCGAAAGCCGGCCCAAGAACGAGGCTGAACTTGCCCGGTTGCCCGGCATGGGGGAACAGCGGCTTCACCACTATGGCCCGGCTGTGCTCGACCTGATCAAGCTCAATCACCCGCAGGCAGGGGATGAAGAGCTTCTAGCAGCGCAACGCGCTGCCCAGGCTGAGGCCGCCCAGGTAGTCAAACAGAAACTTCAGGAGACCCTCAGCACAGTCTCACCTCAAGTCGAACGCCGCATCTTTATGAAGCTCCAGGAGTTGCGCCAAAAAAAGGCGATCCAGGCGCGCGTGCCTCCCTACACCGTCGCCGGCAATACGCTGCTCAAAAGCATCGCCCAACAGGCGCCCACGACTCCGGACGCACTCGACGCTATCCTCGGCTTCCGCAGCAGTGGCCTCAAGGACGAGGCCGATCAGGTCCTGGCGATCATCGCTGAGGCGCGAGGGGGGTAGGGAGTGGGGGTAGCGCCATACCCCTACTCCCTACCCCCGTTGCTCTGACGATTGGAAGATTCGCTTCTACGCTCTACACAGCGCCCACGGGCCGGCGCGTGACCATGTCTCGCAGCCCGCGCACGCGGAATGCCAGCACTAGCAATAGAACACCATAGAACAGCGCGTAGGAGCCGATGAGCCAGACCAGCGCCAGCGCACCCGGGCCGGGCAGGATCATCAGGAGGATGCCAAAGATGATCGAAGCGATGCCGGCCAGGCCAAGCAGCCACTCGTCTTCAATCTCCTTGCGCAGCCGGATCGCGGCAGCGACCTCAAGGACGCCCGTCACAATGGACCAGCCCGCGATCACATAGAGCAGAACCAGCGCCGTGATACCGGGCCAGAGAAAAGTAAGCACACCGGCCAGGAGGCCCGCCAGGCCCGCCAGAATCATCATCCACCAGCGCTCCTGCTCTCTGCGGGTGCTGATGCCGGCGACGATGGCGAAGACGCCATCGACCAGTGTGTAGGCGCCAAAGAGCAGCACCAGCGCAGTGAGCGTCAATCCGGGCCATAGAAATGCTCCGATCCCAAAGAGAATCGCAGCCACGCCGCGGATGGCCAAAACCCACCAGTTTTGAGCCAATGTAGCAATCATTGTGTTTCTCCTTTCAGGTAACTACCTCGACAACGTTCAATTTTGCTAAGACCTTTTGGATGTGAACAGACTTCAGCTACCATCTTTCTCATTCGCAGACTATCTTCGTTTAAGGTGCGCTAGCTCGACTCCGAGTCAAAATCTATCGTTTCAGCGTAATTTGCCGTGCCGCTTTCAGCCAGGATATGCAGCCGGATGGGGGCAACCCTGACGACGGTATGCCACTGGCGCTGTTCGACCGCAAACAGATCAGTGCTCTCTTTGGCGATCTCAGCCCTGCCGCGCAGGTGCCAGGTCTGGGTGGTGACGGCTACTTCCGGCTCAATTTCCAGATTGAACAGATGATCCGCTGTGTCAGGCACCAGCACATACAAGGTGGTTCCCCGCCCGGCGCATGGCACCATCGAAGCCTGGATGCCGGCTGGCCCTGTGGTTGCCAGGGTACAAATGTGAGTCTCGGCCAGAAGTTTAGCCACCCGGTCACGTAATTTGTCTAGCATGATACCTGCCTTGCGCAGACCTGAGCAGAGAATTCAGTTCGCCGGCTCGTCGGCGGTGACGGGCGGAGAATCGGCCAGCGAGGGGGTCAGCGCATCGCCCTGGTCTGGTTCATTTTTCGGTTTTACAAAGGCGTGTTCACCATAGCTCGCATCCCCAAGGAAAAGATCACTTTTCCGGGCAGTCGCATAGCGGTAGGCTGCCAGCGCCAAGATAGCATTCACCAACGCATCGACGTGCATGTAGATGCTGATCGCAACCAACATGACGCTCAAACCCAGCCAGACCAGGTCAACGTTACGCTCATCGATCCCCTGGCGGAGCGCCGGTATGGCGTACAGTATGACAATGATGAGTACGGGCAGCGCCAGCAGACTGACGCTATGCGCCGGTTTTACCCGCTCGCCCCAAGTTGCTTTGACCAACCGTTCGCCCCGTTTGAATGGATTCTCCGGCGCAGGCTGGTCGAGGGCGATGATAGGGATGGCCAGTTGGAGGGGAATCTTGTACGAGAGCTGGTGCCAGCGCAGCCACAGCCTGTCGCCGATGCGAGGTGCTATCACCCCGCCGAAGAGCGGATTGACCAGTACACGCGCCAGGACAGACACTAGGCCCAGGGTGGCCGCCACCACTGTATAGAGAGCGATGAGCCTCAGGCGCTGAACCGTTCGCCCAGCTATCTCCACCATGCTACCTGGATCGTCGCCATCCAACCGTGCTGCAATCCCCATGGCCAGCGCGACGTTGCAGCAGCCAATGACCAGGTACAGCACTCCATACGCCAGGTAGACCACAAGGAAGAAGAAGGTCCACCTCCACCCGGCTTCCCAGCCTGATCCAAGCACTCCTTCGAGCAGCGGCACGACCGCAGCAAACGTGACCAGCAGCATGACCAAGAAGGAGAACAGCGGGTAAAGGCTGTCGCCGCGGCAGCGGCCCACCACGGCGACGGTATCGGTTAGCGTGTTCCACGTGCCGGCAATTGCTTTCATTGGCGCATGATTCCTTCTATGAACGTTTCCCCAACCGGCGCAGCCCATCTATGGCCGCATTCTTGTAAGCATAGCTGTAGGTGGGTGTGGGCAGTGTGATCATGGTGAAGATGTCAATGGTGCTCCCGAAATGGAGGGCTATCTGCCCGGCGCCAACCAGTTCTGACGCAATTTCACCAAGACAATGAACGCCGAGCAGCCGGCGGTCGTCCCGGCGGAAGAGCAGTTTCAACAGCCCGTCGTGGCCGGAGATGGCGCCCCGCGGGATGCTGGCAAAGGTGCTGCGACCGACGGCATAATCAAGCCCTTGCTGCTGGCATTGTTCTTCGGTCAGGCCAGCGCCTGCCATCTCCGGCACGCCGTACACAGCGGAAATGGGAGTGGGATCGACGACGTCGAGGAAATCGATGCCGAACGCCTGGCAGACGGCCACCCGGCCTTGCTCCATCGCGACCGACGCCAGACCGGGAGCCACCACATCGCCGGCCGCAAAGACGCCAGGAGCGCTCGTCTGAAACGCCTGGTCAACCACAATGCAGCCCCGTTCATCCACCTCGACACCTACCTCGCAGAGACCAAGCTCTTCCGTATTCGGATGGCGACCCGCCGCAAAAAAGACGGCTTCGGCCTCCACGGTAGCGCCGTTCGACAGGGTGACATGGAGGCGATCACCCACGCGCCTGACCGCCTCCGTCCCGGCGCCGAGGATTACCTGGACGCCGCGCTCGGCAAAAATCTGCGCCATCATCCGCGACAGCTCCCCGTCCATCGTCGGGGCGAGCCGGTCGGCCAGTTGGGCCAGCGTCACCCTGGTCCCCAGTGCGTTGAAGATGGTGGCAAATTCGACCCCAATCGGGCCGCCTCCCACGATAAAGAGGCTCTCCGGCAGGGCAGTGAGGCTGTAGATCCCGTCCACATCGAAGACAGCGGGGTCGTCAAAGGGAACGTTTTCAGGGCGCAACGGTCGCGAGCCGGTTGCGATCAGCACGACACGGGCCGACAATTCGACCCCAGTGCCATCCGTTGTGGTGACGATGACTTTACCGCCCGGAGCGAGCCGCGCCGTCCCGTGCAAGTACGGTATCTCCATACTAGCGAGCCGGTGTGTGGTGGCCGCCTGCACGGCTTGGCAGACCTGCCGGGTCCGCTCGGCCAGTTTATCGAGCGCCACTGCGGGCGGGGCGCCCAGTTCCACCCCATAGACCTCCTGATGGTAGAAGCCGGTCAGGGCCAGCGCGGCTTCGCGCAGCGTTTTGGTGGGGGCGCCGCCGCGGGTCGTCACGGTTCCGCCGGGTTTGTTCCGTTCGATGATCGCCACGCGATAGCCAAAATAGGCCGCAAGTTCGGCTGCGCTTTCCCCTGCCGGGCCGGAACCGATGACAATCAGGTCGTAATGGCTAGACATTGGACACCTCCTCTCGGATACAGGTAAACAGGTGGACAAGAAAGAGTGCGCACGCCCTGTTTACCTGCTTACCTGTCTATCCGTATCCCTGTTTATTTCAATGGCTTACACCTGCCAGGGCGGCGTCAACTTCGGCCAGATGGTCCCGCGCCGCAGCGTAGGCCGGCACGCGACGCTGTGCAGCGTCGAACCAGGTGCGGGCGGCCTTGAGGTCACCCTGCGCCCGCCACATCAGTCCGCGCTGAAAGTCGATCAGGGCGACCGGAAACGGCGAGACACCTCGATAGCGCCGGCGCCCCTCGCTGAACAGTCGCTCCGCCCCCGCGATCTCTCCGCGTTCCGCCTGGAGCACGGCCAGCGCGCTCAGCGAAGCGAAATCAGGCCGGCTCGCCACAGCGTTCTGACACAAGGCAAGCGCTTCGTCGTAGCGCCCGAGCGCCTGGAAGATCACGGCGCGCTCGGCGTCCAGCGTCACCGGAGCCGAGCCGCATTGTTCCGCCACGTCGAGATCGGCCAGCGCCGCGGTGAAGCGATGGAAGAGGGCGTGCGTCCTGACGCGGGCCAGGAGGGCGCTGCCGGCGAACGGCGCATCCTGCACAAGCTGCTCGGCCAGTGCCGCGGCGCGCTCGTAGTCGGCACTGCAACCCAGAATCTGCCCGCGCAGGGTGAGCAGGTCGATCAGCTCAGCCCGTTGCGCAACCGCCAGCCGTCCCACTGCCAACAGTGCCTCCAGACCGTCGATCTGGGCTTGCAGATTCGCCAGGGCAATGACGCCGCTCGTCGTGGCCAGGTCGGCGTCGTTTGTCAGAGGGGTCATTGCACCACCCCCTTGGGCGGGGCCAAGAGCGCGGCAGCTTTGGCCTGGAAATCCGGCGGGGCCGGATTGGGGTCGATGAGATAGGGAAAGCGATGCGCGGCCGGCTGGGTCGCCTGCGCAAGGCCGTGATGGATGCGCGGGCCGTTGCCGGCGTGGACCAGCAGATTGTAGAGGCGCTCCACGATGTCGTCGTTGAGCGGGCGGCCACCGCACGTTTCCGGCGTGCCCCCGCGCAGCAATGCCTGTTCGATCTCGAAGTAACTCTCCTCGTTATACGGTTTCGAGACATCGACCACCAGGAAGTCCGCCAGCAGCAGCCCGGTCAAGGGGTGGTTGCCCTGCTCGTCCAGCGGCCAGTCGGTCTTGCCGTCGAGACTGTCGAAGAAGGCCAGATTGGCGTTCAGCCGGGCGCGATAGGCCCCGGCGTACTCTTTGCCCAGATGGAACGGATCTTCCTGGTTGTACAAATCACGAATCTCGAGGTCGCGGTTCACGGTATCGAACTCTTTCGGCGAGAGAATGACATTTTTGATTTCCGGCCGACCGATACGCTCCAGCTGGTATGGGACGCCGCCCATCGTCACGGTTTCGCCGGCAACGGCGAAGAGTGGACCACTCCCGGCGCCAAAGAGCGCGGCAACCTCGGCTTCGACCACGATACTCAGCACATTTTGTCCCTCGAGGATATTGGCGGCTTGGGGTTTGAAGGCGAGCCGCCGCAGCTTGTTGGTTGCCAGCACACCCGGCAGGTCGATGAAAAATGGGTCCAGACGCTGCCCGGCAAAGAGACGCAGACCCTTCGCTTCAGTCCCCCGCTCGTCGTTGACTCGGAAGGAGATCGCCTCACCTGCCGGCGTCGTGACTGTGCCCGTCTGCGCCCATGCTGCGCTGGCATCATGCTTGCCATCACGCTTATCCGGGGCGGCGAAGGTACAACTAAACGCATATTCGTTGGGGCCGACCTCGAACCGCAGTCCAGTTCCGGCAGCGGCCACTGTGAGGGGCCGGAGACGGAAGCGGTACATGACTGCATCCGAGAAGAGCGCACCGGGCGCAGCCGCCGGAAAGACGGTCAGCACGAGCACCAGGTGGCCGGGCCGCTCGGGGCTGGGAAAGACATACAGGTCGGCAATATCGGCCGCGGGATCGGCGATGGCCCGTGGGCCGGAGAAATGGTCTGACATGGTTTTCTCTCCTGGAAGTGACAAGGTGACAAGGTGAGGGGGTGACAAGGTGATCAACGAGAGGTCATCGTGTCATCCTGTCACCTTGTCACGTATTCAACTCCGCGATCCAGCGCAGGGCGCGCAGGCCGGGCATGAAGCAGTACTCACCGCCGCGGTTGACCACAAAGGCGGGCAAGCCCACCATGCGCCGGCGGATCGGCTGTTGCGGGACGGTGAACTGGCCGCTGCCATCGTTGGCTCCCGTCAGCGGGTCTTTCTCACCGGGTGCGCCAAAAAACTTGCCGTCATTGATCCACTCTCGTTGGACAAACTCGAACTGGCGGGCCAGGTGGGCACCGAGAAAGGCAAACATGATGCCACGGTCAGCGCCGTCATCTTCCAAAACACCGGGGGGCAACGGTGGGCCGTAGCTCGTGCCGCGGCGGATCATACGGTGCAGGCGCACCTCTCCAATGATGGCCGAGTCGCGCGGGTTGGTGCGCCGGATATGCGAGCCAAGCGGACACTTGAGGCCACGCGGGTCGTCGGTGAACATGAAGACGTTGTGGCGCTGCGGGTCAGCCCCCAGTTCCGGGTCGTCGTGGTCGGGCGAGAGAGTCAATGGCGCACCGCTGGGCCAACGCCCGACAAACTTGGCGGCTAGCAATTCTTCGTCGACCGGGCTGGTCGCCCGCTCGCGCAGATATTGGCGGAAGGCCGCTACCCGCGCATGGAGCTTGCGGAAAACCACAAACGTGCCGTTACGCCCTAACACCTCGGGTTGCGGCACCGGTAGCAGACCGCCCGTTTCATCCTGGTACCCCAAAATGAATTCGCCTGCCTTGAGTGGCGTCTCGTGCGGGTTGTTGCCCGGAATGCCGCTGCCTTCAATCGCCGGCTGGCCCATGCCATCCTTAAAGCCAAACGGCTCGCGCTCATTGGGCAGCGCATAGACATTCTGCCGCCAGATTGGGACGACGCCAGGCAAATCGCTCATTGCGTCGCGAGCCTGGGTGAGCATGGCTTCGAGCCGGGTCTCATCGGGCGAGAGCAGCGCCAGGGCGATGTGGACATCGGATGAGCCAAGCGGTGATTCCCAGTGTTCGGGGGCGTTTTCGCCGCTGTCGCCCAACGTTTCGGCGCGGGCGGCCATGCCTTCTTGAAATTCCAGCGGGAAGCTGGCGAGCGACTCTGCCGGCACACCCAGTGCCTTGAGCCCCTGATAGCTGAACGCTGCGCTGATGTAGGCTTGCTTGTTCAGATCGCCTGGGTCGGCGGCAGAGGCGAGGTACGGGATCAGCCGGCGCAGGAATTCGCGCCCGGCGTGGCGGTCATCCACACGCAGCAGGATATAGGCCCCGGCGTAGGGTGAAGGCCGCGAACGCAGCGCGCCGGCCTGAATGTCGTCTAGCTCAAGCGTGCTGGTCGATTGTGTGGTCATGGTTCCTCCTCAGCTTTCTTAGCGATTGATGGGGCGAAGCGTTCGCCAGATCGATTACACATTCTCAGCGGCAAGCCACGGCTCCACCGCTACCGTGTCATGCGGGCGGGTGCGGTATTCGGGGTAGGCGCCGCGGTAGCCCAGCAGCCGAGCCAGGGGTGCAATCAGGGTAAACAGGATCTTTTGCACCCAGTGCGGCGGCTTGGTAAAGTAGAGCACATCCTCATACTCCAAAGAAAAGAGGGCCGTTTGAAACAAGTTGGGCATCCCCTTGGCATTCGTCTTCCCGTCTTGCGCCAGACCGAACAGGTCTATGGTCATCTGTCCGAACCTGCCGGCGGGGTCATGAATCTCGACCAGTACGAGCGCCTCCTCATCACCAGCGTTCCACCAGTCGTGGGGTACGCCCGCGGGCACTGTCAGTGGTTGCCCCAGCTCCGCGCTGCTTTCGCGACCATCGATGCGAAAGCCAACCTGCCCGCGCTGCACCGTAAAGCGCTCGATGATGGTAGGATGGATATGCTCGCCGGTAACAGCGCCACCTGGACGCACATAGAGATCGTTCACGATCCATCCGTTGGTAGACTCTTCGGTTCCGACACGCACGATCACTCGTTCTCCGGTTACCGGATTTTCGTAGACATCGCCTGCTTTAGACATGGTTTCCTCCTGAAGCTGCCCTGTGCTTGGTGCCCGAGCCGGTCAGCCGGCCGACGGTAGTTTGATGGCCTGTTCACCAAAGACGATCGGGAATAGCTGGAAGTCGACCGGCTGCCGGGCGCGTGGGCGGCAACTCTTCGGCTCACCGCCCACACCAATCGCATCCGAATTAGTCCGCCGCCTCTTCGAGTAGCGGCTTCAAGACCGGATTTTCGAGCGCCTGGGCCGCCCCAGGGTCGTCGAGCACCTGCTCGAACGCCTGCTCCACCCGCTGCGCCTTCCTGATCTGCGGCACCGTCTCCTCCGCGAGCATATTCCAATACCCGGCCGCCGGCGCCTGGACCGACTGTAGGATCCGCTTGAGATCGCCGGTGTTTGCGGACAGGAACTGGTCGACTTCGGCGCTGCTCGCTATGCTGATCCCCCCTGCGTCCAAGGAGCCTCTCATCGATTTGATGATGCTGCCACCCTCGACGGTGTGCTGCAACCAGTCGACGAAGGCACGGAAGCCCAGGACCAAAACAGCGTCGTCGATGTATGGGTCCCACTCGGTCTCAAAAGTCGTGGCCCACAGGAGCCGCTGACCGTTGTCGAAGAGCACGTGCCGTGAGTCGCGCAGGCCACTCTTTTGTATGGTCTTCTTGTCGCCCTGACGGGCCATCTCGGCGAACCGTTCACACGCTGCGCGAAGCTCCTCCGCATGGCCCGGCTGGACCGTGAAGAACGTGGCCATCTCGGAGATCAATCGGTCGGTGGTGCCCTTGCCTGCCTTCTTGCTAATTGTGGTATTCATCGTTCCCTCCTAATTTTTGAGCTTGCATTTGCGAACCTTCATCGAACTTACGGTAGCCAGTATGCTCGAAAGGGGGTGGTAGCGTCATCCCCCAAAGTGGGGTATAAATGGTGGTATCGCGGCAATACTTACTCGGTGTCTGGCTGAAACATCACGCGCCACAACGCCACCAGCATCGCCGCATAGACCGGTTGCAAGACAACACTGTACCAGAGCGGGAATAGTTGTAGGTGTGCAGTCGAGTGGGTAAACCAGGTCGTCACATGGATCGGAATGCTGATCAGCATATAAAAGATGATGAAGCCGATAAACAGCTTGTGCCCGCGGCTGTGGAATTTCATCCGCCGCCAGCTCAGCAAGCCGCTGATACCGGCGTAGGCGATGGGGAGGACAAAATATTGGTCAAAGGTCGGGGTGACAACATACTGCATCGTCAGCGCATCGCCAATCAATAAACGCGTCAGATGCAGGCACATGCCCATCAAAATGGTAGCGCCGGCCACATAGCGAAAGTAGTAGCCTTGTTGTACAAAACGCTCCCACCAGGAAGCTAGTGCGTGACGAGCAGGGATCGCCACCGGTGGATTAGGATAAGTGTTCATGATGGTGTCTCCTTGAATTTTTCCTTGGTCGAGAATTTCCGTGACAGGCAGAGACCGTCCAGTGGCAACAGCATTGGGCAGTCTCTGCTCTTCCTTGTCGTCCGCGCAATTAGTTGGCAGCCTGCTCGACCAGCGGCTGCAAGGCTGGGTTGTCGAGCGCTTGGGCAGCCGCCGGGTTGTCGAGCACCTGTTGGAAGGCCCGCTCCACGCGCTGCGCCTTGCGAATCTGCGGCACAGTTTGGTCCGAGAGCACATCGATATAGGCCGTAGCCGGGGTCTGGGCCGCCTGCAGCAACGCCTTGATGAAGGGGGGAGCGCCGGCGGTATCGCCCCGTT